>UQIF01000019.1 GCA_900540955.1 uncultured Olsenella sp. | reverse complement strand
TGTGGCCGTACTTCTTGTAGACCTCCTCGACGATAGGCTTGATGGCGTCGGTGTCGTTGAGGTCGATGTAGTACATCTCGAACGTCTTGGTGATCTCGGAGATCTCGGCGCGGAACTCATCCTCGACGCCGTCCTTGCGGTTCAAGACCACAGGAATTGCGCCCTCGCGAGCGAGCTGCAGCGCGATGCCCTTGCCAATGCCCTTGAAGCCGCCGGTGACGAAGACGACCTTGCCCTCAAGATGAAGATCCATGATGTGCTCCTAACTCGCTGCCCGGCCATTGCGGGCAATTACGGATATGGGCCCTCGGGGGAAGGCCCGGCAAAACGCGGCCCCCGCCGCGGTAAAACCAAGATGTGCGGACGCCGGCGTATCGCAGGCACCGACGCCCGTGAAGAGGCGCCGCGGCAAGGCATGGGATGAGCCGGCGCCAGGAAAAACAAAAAGCGACTGTTACATGTAGTTGCAGAGGTGCGGCAACGCCGTCTCGGTGTAGCCAAGCGCCTCCGCGCAGGTGGGCTCGCCGTTGCAGACGCGGATAATCTGATCTATGAGCTCGTCTCGGAGCTCTTCCATCGACTGCGGGCCGTAAATAGTCGCCTGGGCATCGAAATCGATGTTGTCGGCCATGGTGCGGGCCGTTCGGCCGTTGGCGGTCAGGCGCAGCACCGGCGCGATGGCGTTTCCTGTGGGCGTGCCCAGGCCCGTGGAGAAGACCACGAGTTGGCAGCCGCCGGCGATGATGCCGCCAACGCTAGAAGGATCGTTGCCCGGGGTGTCCATAACAACAAGCCCCTGGTGAGAAGCAATGCGCGCAGCATAGGGGTAAACGGCGTTGATGGTCGAGTGGCCCGCCTTGTGGATGCAGCCCAAAGACTTCTCCTCGAGCGTGGTGAGACCTCCCGCCATGTTGCCGGGGCTCGGGTTGCCCTCGCGCATCTGGGCACCGAACATCTGAACATACTTCTCGTAATCTCGCACGATCTTGAGCACCTGCTCGCCCACCTCGGGCGTGGCGGCGCGGCGCGCCAGAATATGCTCGCCTCCGAAGAGCTCGGGGGTCTCGCACAGAACCGTGGTGGCGCCCTGGGCAACCATCCAGTCGGAGACCTCGCCGATCAGCGGGTTTGATCCCAGGCCGCTGGAAGTGTCGGAGCCGCCGCAGTTCGTTCCGAAAATCAGCTCATCGACGCCGCACTCCTCGCGCTCGCAAAGGGAGGCCTCGCGCACGAGCTCGCGGGCGATGCGCGTGCCCTCCTCGACCGCGCGGATAGACCCGCCGACCTCTTGGATGATGAGGGTGCGCACTTCTTTGTTCGTGCGCTTGGCGATGGCGTCGACCACCAGGTCGTTCTGGCAGCCCTCACAGCCCAGCGAAACGGCGAGGACTGAATGGATATTGGGGTTCGCGGCAAGGCCCGCCAGGGTATCCACCGTCATTTGCTGGTCGATGTTGACCTGGCTACAGCCGTTCTGGTTGTGGAAGGTGACGCATCCCTCCACGGAGCGGGCGATCCGCTCGGTGGTGTCCGACGCGCAGATGCTCGTGGGCAGGATGAGAACGTGGTTGCGGATGCCCACCTGACCGTCCGAGCGGCGGTATCCCATAAAAGTACGGGTGCACTTGGTCGAAACGGCCTTCTGCACGGATGCAGAGGCGACGTCTGCGACCGCGGCGCCCTCAAGATCGTCGGAGCTCTCGCAGTTCTGCGTGTGCACATGCTGGCCACGCTTGATATCGCTTGTCGCCACGCCGATGAACTCGCCGTACTTGACTACATTCTGACCCGCAGCGATATCGACGCGCGCAATCTTGTGGAAGAGGGGGATATCCTCAGTCGCAACGAACGTGGCAAGGCCGCCCTCGTGCGCGGGATAGCGGACCTCATCGCCGGCCTTAAGCGGATAAATTGCAATGACAACATTGTCCTTGTCATCGATAAGGACCGCGTTTCGACCTTCCTGCATGCCCTCAGACATCCGATCTCCTTAGTAGACGGCAGGCCCCGCCCCCGTCTTGCCTTGGTGCCGTTCGTATTTGCGAACGTCATTCGGTTTTCCTCCTGTTGAGAGTAGCACTTCTCGCCATGCGCGGCGCGAGCTTGGCGAGTGGCTTGTTTTTAACTGTAAACGGCGTTCGTAATCACGAACAAGAAGACGACCGAGCGTTAAGATAGTTAAAAAAGACGAAGGAGTTTGAATGGCAATCTCGGAAGAAACCACGCGTCACCGCGCAACGCTCAGGGTATTGGCAATTCTCGACGCTTTGGCCGCCAATCAGAAGGGCCTTACCATGGCCGAGATTTGCCGCGAGCTCGGCGCGCCGAAAAGCAGCCTGTTTCCCATCCTGCACACCATGGCAGACACGGAGTACATCGCCTACGACGAAGACACCATGCGATACTCGATCGGGCTGCGCGCTTATCTGCTGGGCAAGGCTTTCGACCGAGGCGCAATGGGGCTGCCGCTCATAGAGGGCGAGATGAGGCGCGTGGTCGATACCTGCAACGAGACCTGCCAGGCGGGCACGCTCGACCATGGGCGCGTGCTCTATATCGCGCGAGTCGACTCCCCGCAGCGCATACGCCTTTCGTCGGAAATCGGCAAGACGCTGCCCGCCCATTGCACCGCCATCGGCAAGGCGATTCTGGGCCAACTGAGCGACGCCGAGGTAATCGGCTCGCTTGTTTTGCCGCTCGAGCGGCCCACCGAGCACGCCGTGAAAACGCCCGAGGAGCTGCTCGGCCAGCTTGCCGAGACGCGAGCGACGGGGTTCGCGCACGACCGCCAGGAGGTGCTCGAAGGAGTCGAGTGCCTCGCCGTGCCCATCCGCAGGGGCAACGGGCATTGTTTTGGCATGAGCGTCTCGGTGCCCGCATACCGTCTCGACGCCGCCAAGAAAGACCTCATCAAACAGGCGCTCTCCGACGCCAAGGGCCGCCTCGAAGCTGCTCTTACATAAAGAAATCGCCAGACAGCTCAGCGCTTCCAACAGGGGCTGCCCGTGCGCAGGATGCGGCAGAAATCGCGGCACAGGCAATCGGCGCAGCGCGCGTGGCTCGACGGCTGCGGCTCGCCAAAGAGGCCGACGACCGCCGTCACCGACTTCGTCGGCGTCATGAGCAGTGATTTCGACAGCGCGATGCCGAGCTTGCGCTGTGCGTCGAGCGTGGTCAGCAGCACCGGCTGCGCGGAGAGCGGCATGTCGCCATAGCCGGGGCTGAAGCGGAAGTTCGTGTAGAGGCCGCGCTCGTGCGCCGCCGCGACGATGCTCGCCTCGCAGGCGTCGGCAGCCCGCTCGACCGCCGTGGTGCCCGCCGCGTCGAAGATCACCTGCGCGACGGGGTCGGTAAGCGAAAGCCGCCTGAGCTCGCGCTCGACGCCCATGCCCACCGTGACCGCCATGACGCCCACGGCAACGGCGCCCGCCAGGTGATTTTGGATCGACTCGCCCTCGAGCTGCAAAGAAGTGCCCGCGAGCTGGATCGCGGGCGCGCCCGCGACCGTCGGTTCCCGGCCGGCGACCTCGAAGACCTCCCACGCCCCCGCGGGCCGCGCGGCGGCGAGGCAGCGCGCCACGACCTCGTCGATGCGCGCTTCGAGCTCGTCTGTGAGCTCCTGTCCGGCATAGCCCATATAACGAAGGACCTCCGCCCGGTCGACGGAGGCCACCTCGTACTTCTCGACGGTAAGCGCCACGCGCTTCTCCCCTACCGAGCCAGGTAACCGCAGCCCGCGAGCACCTCATAGGCGGCGGCGGCAATGGCGGGCTTGTTCATGCTGTACACGTGCAGGCCATCCACGCCGTTGGCCGCGAGGTCGCAGAGCTGCTCACATGCGTACTCGACGCCGGCGGCAGCCTGGGACTCGGCGGCGTCACCGGCCTGCACAAGGCGCTTGACGACCTTGGCGGGAATGGACGCTCCGCAGTTGAAGGCCATACGCTGGATCTGCTTCACGCTGGTAAAGGGCATGATGCCGGCCACGATGGGCAGCTTGATGCGATGGCGCAGGCACTTCTCACGAAAACGGTAGAAGTCGTCGTTCGAGAAGAAGAGCTGGCTCACGAGGTAGTCGGCGCCCTCCTCCTGCTTTCGGTAGAGCCCCTCGAAGTCGGCGTCCTCGGTCGGCGACTCGACGTGACCCTCCGGATAACACGCCGCGCCGATGGAAATGGCGTCGCCGGCGGTCGCGCGCAAATGCGCGATGAGGTCGGAGGCGTGCGCAAAGTCAACGACACCGCGGCCTGGACGACGGTCCCCACGCAGGGCAAGGATGTTCTGGACGCCGTCGGCGGCAAGCGCCGCCACGTAGGCGTCGACATCCGCGGCGGTCGAGCCCATACAGGTCAGGTGCGCAAGCGCGGTCGTGTTGAGCTTCTCCTCGATGGAGCCGGCGATGGCCACGGTATTGTCCGAGTTGCCGGAGCCGCCGGCGGAATAGGTCACGCTGATCCAGTCGGGCCCGCAGGTCGCCATGGCACCGGCGATCTCGAAGGCTTTCTCGAGCGGAAGGTCTCCCTTCGGCGGAAAGATCTCGAACGAGAAGGTCTGGTGTGCGGCGAGCTTGTCGCTGATCTTCATGGCTGCATCGCCTTTCTGGCAGGGGTTTACGTTGGTGTATCTTAGCGTGCCGCGATGGGAGGCCCCGCGCGGCGCCCATCGCTTTTGCAAAGATGTAATTCATCGCTCCAGCAAGCTTTCGGGCGGACGGACGGCTTACCAGGCCCATAGCCCCATGGCATAGGTCAGAAGCGTCGCCGCGAAGATGGCCGGCGCCATCGGCATGGAGCCGTCACGGCAATGCATCGTACGCGACGCGCTTTTCCGGAACCGCAGGACGGCTGCCCTACCGACGAGCGCGAGCAGGCATGAGCCGCCGACCACGGCAAGCCCGCCGACCGGGCCCGCCCACAGGCCGAGGGCGCCGAGGAGCTTGATGTCGCCCGCGCCCACCCCGTCGTGCCCATGGATTCTCCTAGAGAGGGACGCGGCGACGGTCAGCAGCGCGACCACGACGACCGCGCCGGAAAGCGACCGCCCGAGCGAAGCGGAAAGATCGGGCGCGCTCACGGCGAGAGGCATCGCGGCGAGCGCGGCGGAAACGACGCAGGCGTTGGGTATGGTCCTGCATGAAAGATCGCTCACCGACGCAAGCCCCAGCGAGACGCCCAAGGTAACGACCCCTGCGGCCAAAAGACACGTTTCCATACGACTCCCTCCCGATCAATGCGTGCCGAGATTGTGGCAAGTCGCACGGCAATTGTCTTGCATCAAGTTTTGTATTGTCGAAATGTCTTTTTGCATCTCTTATATATAGGATGTGTTTCCGCAGGCATCAGATGCGGGCCGCGGACCTTCGGTTGCACGGAAAGCATTCCGCCAGCTTCGTAAACGGTAGGCGGCAACCCGTGAGCGGCATGTCTTTGCCTGTCGCACCGCCGCCATAGAGCGTCCTTGACGCGCCACAAGTAGGCCAATGGTGACTTGTTAACTCTATGGCGATGAGGTTAAGTTAACCAAGGAATCGCATCTCGACGCGCTAACCTGCTGTTCGTTTTTATTTCGACCCAAGGGAGGCGACGCACGTGACCGACTTATTGCTGAGGCTGTTTACCGGTGACTGCGAACCGTCGTCACCCGCCTATCGCACCCGCGTCGGCTTCCTCGCAAGCATCACCTGCATCGCGTGCAACATCGCGCTTTGCTCAGCTAAGGCGGCCGTGGGCCTGGCCTCCGGATCCGTCTCCATCGTCGCCGACGCCGTGAACAACCTTTCCGACGCCTCGAGCAACATCGTGAGCCTCATCGGCTTCAAGCTCGCGAGCAAGCCCGCCGACGAGAGCCACCCTTACGGCCACGGACGCTTCGAGTACCTCGCCGGGCTCGCCGTCGCCGTCATCGTCTGCGCGCTCGGCCTCAATCTCATCGTCGAGTCCGCCGCAAAGATCATGGACCCTGAGCCCTCCCAGCTGAGCGCGGCGCTCGTCGTGGTCCTTCTTGCCTCGATGGCGGTCAAGCTCTGGATGATGCTCTTCAACCGCAGCCTCGGCCGCCGCATCGATTCCGAGACGCTCATCGCGACCGCCGCGGACTCCCGAAACGACGTGATAACCACCGGCGCCGTCCTCCTCTGTTCCGTCATCGAGGGGCTCACCGGGGCGAGGCTCGACGGCTGCGCCGGCGCCGCCGTGGGCATCTTCGTCATCATCAGCGGCGTCAGCCTCATCCGCGACACGGTGAGCCCGCTGCTCGGCAGCGCGCCAGGAGAGGACTACGTGGAGTCCATCCGCAAGGACATCCTTTCGTATCCCGGCGTCCTCGGGACGCACGACCTCATGGTCCACGACTACGGCCCCGGCCGAGAGTTCGTGAGCGCGCACGTCCAGATGGACGGCAACGCCGATGCCTTCGAAAACCACGAGATCATCGACACGATCGAGCGCGACTTCAAGCAAAAGACCGGCTCCAACCTAACGCTTCACTACGACCCCGTCGTGGTCGGCAAGAAGGACGACCTGTCCTGGCTCGGTCGTCAGATGGCGAAGATCGACCCCCGTATCACGGTCCACGACCTGCGCATCGAGGATGACTTCGTCACGTTTGACCTGGTCAAGCCCGATGACTGCGAGCTCACCGACGAAGAGGTGCTTGGCCGGGCCCAGGCCACCTGCGCCGAGCACTGGCCGAACATCCCCTGCTCCGTCACACTCGACCACGGCTACCTCACCCGCGGCTAGGCACCGCCTGCGGTTAGAATGACGTGGACCCACAGCACACCACGTCATTAAGGAACCGAACATGCCTTCTTCCAGCTATAAGTCAAAGCAGGTCATCGTCATGCGCCGCGACCTCAAGATGCGCAAGGGGAAAATCGCCGCGCAGTCTGGCCATGCCTGCGTCGAGGCCACCCTCATGGCAATCGCCCGCGAGGGGCGCGCGGGCCAGCTTTGCGCCGACGACGGCTGGGCGTACCTCGAGCACGCCGAGGACGACCGCTCGCCGCTCACCGACTGGTTCGACGCCGGCGTGGCAAAGATCTGCGTCTACGTCGACGGCGAGGAGGCGCTGCTGGACATCGCCGCGCAGGGCCGCGAGGCGGGATTCGCCGTTGCGCTCATCCGCGACGCGGGCCACACGGAGTTCCACGGTGAGCCCACCTTCACCTGCCTCGCCTTCGAGCCCCTCCCCGCCGAGAAAATCGACCCGATCACGGGGGATTTGCCTCTGTACTAGCTCTCGGAGAGCGATGTTATCGCCCCGTTAATTCCTACCCTGAAACTAGGTTATTTCTTAATTCCTACTTGCGCGCTAGGTTTATAAGTGCCATCCTACCAAGCAACGAGCAGGCCGCCTCGCGAGGCGGCGACCTCGTAACCAGTCAGCTGAATAGCTAGGAGGCACTACCATGCGTACCGCGAAGCAGATTGAGGCCCTCATCGGCTCCACCCCTCTGGTGGACCTTTCCGACCTCGCCAATGGCAACGCAATCGTCCTCGGCAAGTACGAGGCGACCAACCCCGGCGGGTCCATCAAGGACCGCATCGCCAAGGCGATCGTCGAGGACGCCGAAAAGAAGGGCCTTCTGGCCCCCGGCGGCACCATCATCGAGCCCACCAGCGGAAACACCGGCGTCGGCCTCGCCATGGTCGCGGCCCAGCGCGGCTACAAGCTCATCCTCACCATGCCCGAGACCATGTCCATCGAGCGCCGCAAGCTCGCTGCCGCCTATGGCGCCGAGATCGTCCTTACCCCCGGAGCCGAGGGCATGAAGGGCGCCATCGCAAAGGCGGACGAGCTCCACGACGCCACCCCGGGCTCCATCATCGCCGGACAGTTCGTCAACCCCGCCAACCCCCAGGCCCACTACGAGACCACCGGCCCCGAGATCTGGGGCGACACCGAGGGCACGGTCGACGCCCTGGTCGCCGGCGTGGGCACCGGCGGCACCATCTCCGGCACCGCCAAGTTCCTCAAGGAAAAGAACCCCGCCGTCTACGCGACCGCGGTCGAGCCCGCCGAGAGCCCGGTCCTTTCCGGCGGCAAGCCCGGCGGCCACAAGATCCAGGGCATCGGCGCCGGATTTGTGCCCAAGAACTACGACGCCTCGGTAGTCGACGAGGTCCTGCCCGTCGCCTCCGCAGACGCCATCGCCACAAAGAAGCAGCTCTCCGAGAAGCTCGGCCTGCTCGTCGGCATCTCCGCCGGCGCCGCGGTCAACGCCGCCCTGCAGCTCGCCGCCCGTCCCGAGTTCGCCGGCAAGACCGTCGTCGCGATCCTCCCCGACACCGGCGAGCGCTACCTCTCGATGGACCTCTAGGCCAGGGGCCGCGCCATGTTCGAGACGATCAAAGATGACATCGCGAGCGTGATCGCCCGCGACCCTTCCGTCCATTCCGCCAAGGACGTGCTGCTTTGGCACACCGGCATGCACGCCGTATGGGCGTACCGTCGCCAGCACTGGCTATGGGTACACGGCATGCGCGGGCTGGCGACTCTGCTCGCGCGCGTCTCCCGCCGTCGCTACGGCGTCGAGATCGCGCCCGCCGCGACCATCGGCAAGCGCTTCATGATCGACCACGGCATGGGCATCGTCATCGGCGAGACCGCTATCATCGGCGATGATTGCCTGCTCTACCAGGGCGTGACCCTCGGCATGACGGGCAAGCACGGCGGAAAGCGCCACCCGACCTTGGGCAACAACGTCATGGTAGGCGCCGGCACGATCGTTCTCGGCGACATCCACATCGGCGACAACGTCAAGGTGGCAGCGGGCTCCGTCGTGGTCCACGACGTGCCCGCCGACACCACCGTTGCCGGAAACCCTGCCCACGTCGTGCGCGAGCGCACCTGCCCCATGCTGCAGCTCATTCCCCTCTCCCGCGACGTCGACGAGAATATCCGCTGGTCCTGCGCCTTGTAACCCCGCCGACTCGGCAAGACGCGCATCCGGGCCGACCCGTTGCAAAGAAGCCCGCCCACGAGGTCCTCTCCCCTCGCAAGCGGGCTTCTTTGCCATCTATCGAATTAGCCGATCTACTCGCGGCGCTTGCCCGTCAGGTGCTCGACGTCGACGCGCCACACGTCCACGCGCTCCACCGCCTCCGGCCTGAACTCCACGGGGGCGCCGGGCGCCATATGGGCCATGATCGCCTTGAGGCCGCGGACTTTCTGGACGGGTTCGGTCACGCGCGAGGCGCGGCCGCTCGCCATAACGCTCTCGTAGGCGTACGAGTACGCGCAGGAGTAGTCGCCGCCGATGACGCCGACGGGCACATCGAGCTCGAGCGCGACCTGCGGGTCCGCCGCCCAGGCATCGGTCTTGCGCCCTTCGGCGGCGCAGTGGAGCCAAAACGTCCAGCGAGCGTCGGCGCCGTCGTCCGAGGCGTTGACCTCATAGCCGAAGCTCATTGGCACGATATAGACGCCCTCCGCATCGTGCGAGCCGACCCGCACGACCGGGCACTTCTCAATAATGCCGCGAAGCTCATCGAGGTCGTCGACGGCGCGCTTGGCCCTTCTCATCCCGCGATGCTCCATCGTCATCTAATCAAGCACCTGCTCCATGCCGACCTTATAGGGGACCATGCCCATCTTTTCGTAGAACGCCCGCGCGCCGGGGTTGCAGCTCCACACGTTGAGCGTCACGTTGTGCGCGCCGAGACCGCGGGCAAACCCAACGACATGCTGGTAGAGCGCCGTGGCGACGCCGCGACCGCGCGCCGACTCGTCGACGCAGATGTCGTCGATGTAGACCGTGACATGCGGCTGCATGTTGTTGGACCCGCGGAAATCCTCGACCACGCAGAACGCATGCCCGAGCACGCGCCCCTCCTCGACCGCCACAAACACGGGCTTCGAATCGTCGGTAAGAAGCGCGCAGAGCTCCGCGTCGGTATACTTCCTCGAGCCCATCACAAAGAGGTCCGGCCGTCCCTCGGCGTGCACCGCGCACACCTGGAGCAGCAGGTCAACGAGGCCAGGCACGTCGGCAGCGCCGGCGCGGCGGATCTGGAACGCGTTCTTTTCGGTCATGCCCTACGCCCTTTCCTGCACGAACGCGACGAACTCGTCGAGCTCTGCCTTGGTCTTGAAGCGGCCCACATACGCCATGTTGCCGAGGTCGTCGGAGAGCCCGTCCGGCATGCGGTCCCAGCTCATGACGGAGCCGGGGAACCTCTGAAGGATCTGCTCGTGCGCGTGCGCGTACGTGTAGATGTCGCGACGGCTCGCATGCACGCAGTAGTAGTTTTCCCCGCCGGGTACCACATGACTCTCGTCGAAGCAGACCATATCGGCCCACACCTGGTAGACATCGAGCGAGTGCGCGTAGTTCATCATCTCGGGAGTGTAGCCCCCGGGCGGCCGCGAGTTGACCTCAAGGCCGACGTAGTCGCCCGCGACGCCCAGTCCGGGCTTGTCCTCGGTGAGGCGGAAGAACTCCATATGCACGAAGCGGCTCGCATAGCCGAACGACTTGACGGCGGCGCGGCCCATCTCGCGGAGCTTGGGGTCGACGCCCGGGCACGAGTAGTACGAGATGTCGAGCTGCTTGGCGCAGACCTCGGCCATCGACGGCGGAAACTCCTCCTGGTTCTCGAAGAGCGGCTCGCCATGGGAATCCACGATCGCGTCATAGGAGCAGATCCGGCCGTCAACGAACTCCTCGAGCACGTAGGGGATATCGCCCTTGCAGGCAAAGACGCCCTGCAGCTCCTCGTCGTTTTCCACCTTCCAGGCCCCGCCACTACCCATGCCAACCTCGGGCTTGGCGAAGGCCGGATAGCCCACCTCGGAGACGAAGGCGCGGGCCTCCTCGAGCGTGGTCAGGCGAATCTGCCGCGCGACGGGGATGCCCGCCGCGCGGTAGCAGGGCTTCATCGCCGCCTTGCTCGTCCAGTCGACGAGCTTGGCGGGATGGACGCCCGTGGTCACGTTGAAGTCCTCACGCAGGCGCGCGTCGAGCGGGAGCCAGTACTCGTTGTTCGACTCAATCCAATCGATCTTTCCGTACTTCCAGCTCAGATAGGCAATGGCGCTGAACACCTGGCCGTAGTCCTCAAGGGACGGCACCCAGTAATACTCGGTGAGCGTCGCCTTGAGCGAGGGGTGGATCTGGTCGTAGGGAGTGTCCCCCACGCCGAAGACCGTCGCCCCATCGCGGGCAAGCGCCTCGCAGAAGTGCCGGTATACCTCAGGGAACTGAGGCGAGATAAAAACAAAGTTCATGCGAGAAGTTCCCTAGTGCTTGGAGTTCCTCTTTTTAGAGGCGGACGCGCCCTTCTTTGCCGAGACGGATCTCTTTGCGGCAGAGGCGGTCTTCTTTGCCGGGGTCTTCTTTGCCGGGGCGGGCTTCGGCGCGGGCTCGGACTTCTTGGCTGCAGCGGGCTCGGGCTCAGAGACGGGCTTCTTGGTAGCGGCGGGCGCCGGCTTGGGTGCAGGCTCCGGCTCCGGCTCGCTCGCGGCCACGGGTTCGGCAGCAGCCTCAGGCGCCGCCGCGCTCCCCTCGGCGTAGCTGCCGTCCTCCTGCGCCAAGGTCTTCTTCATGTCCTGCAAAACAATGGGCAAGAAGTACCTGATCTGCTTTTTCCACCACGGCCAGTCGTGGTTGACGTCGGTGCCCCAGAAATCGCACCACGCGCCGACGCCCAGGCGGCGGAACGCATCGTCGAGGACGTGCTGGGTGCTCACGCCCTCGTCCTCCCACGCGCCGCGCCCCACGCACAGGACGAGCTGGCGCTTGTTGTAGAGGTCGACGTAGGGGTGGTCGGCCGCCATGTTGGGCAGGAAATCGACCGGCGAGCTGGCGTAGAGCGTCTCGTTCATCCAGCCGTCAAAGAAATACTTCGCGTCGTACACGCCGGATAGCGCGATGCAGCCCTGAAAGAGGTCCGGGCGGCGCAGCGCAAAGACGACCGCGTGCGTGGCGCCCATGCTGCAGCCGGCGAGCAGCGGGCGCTCGGGGCTGCCGGAGAGCTCGTGCACAAGCGGGCAGAGCTCATCAGACACGTAGCGGTAGTACGCCTCGACGAGGTCGGCGCGCTCGGTCTTGTCGCGGTCGACGGCCGACCAGGAGTCCCTGTCGACGTTGCTCACGCAGAAAAGCTGGAGCGTGCCGGAGCCGATGTAGTCCTCGATGGTCTCGATGAGACCGAAGTCCTCCCAGTTCGTGCAAGGCGAGTCCTGGGTGGGGAAAACAATGACGGGATAGCCACCCTCTCCGTAAACGACAAGGTCCATGTACCTGTCAAGCTTCTCGCTGTAGCGGCTAACTAGCTCACGCTTCATAGCGGCTCCTTTCGTTGGGGGATGTGTTCCCATGGTACCCCGCGCAGGTTTCGGGCAGGTCACGCACTCGGCGGGCGGGTGGGCGGGAAAGCGCCACGCCGTGAATCCCGGAATATCGGCGAAGAAGCGTGTTTTGCCGCGCCGACGCCGCGCGCGTGGTAGGCTTGCAAGGTTAAAGCAACAGCCGTCGCGCCCACGGGCGCCGAAGGAGGCGCCATGCGCACCGGATTCGACAACGACAAGTACATCGAGCTGCAGGCCGAGCACATCCGCGAGCGCGTGGGACAGTTCGGCGGCAAGCTCTACCTCGAGTTCGGCGGCAAGCTCTTCGACGACAACCACGCCTCCCGCGTGCTGCCCGGCTTCGAGCCCGACGTCAAGTTCCGCATGCTCAAGAGCCTCGCGGCCGACGTCGAGGTCATCATCGCCATCAACGCGAACCACATCGAGAAGAACAAGGCTCGCGGCGACCTCGGCATCACCTACGACGAGGACGTTCTGCGCCTTGTCGACCTCTTCCGTTCAAACGGGATGCAGGTCGCGGCCGTCGTCATAACGCAGTACGCGGGCCAGGGCGCCGCCGACGCGTTCCGCCACCGTCTGGCCGACCTCGGCATCGCCTGCAAGCTGCACTACCCCATCGAGGGCTACCCCCACGACGTCGACCTCATCGTCTCCGACGAGGGCTACGGCAAGAACGAGTACGTCGAGACCACCCGCCCGCTCGTCGTGGTGACGGCCCCCGGCCCCGGCTCCGGCAAGCTCGCGACCTGCCTGTCGCAGATCTACCACGAGCACAAGCGCGGCATCGAGGCGGGCTATGCCAAGTTCGAGACCTTCCCTGTGTGGAACCTGCCGCTGTCGCACCCCGTGAACATCGCCTATGAGGCCGCGACCGCCGACCTCGACGACGCGAACATCATCGACTCGTTCCATCTCGACGCCTACGGCAAGACCACCGTCAACTACAACCGAGACGTCGAGGCCTTCCCCGTGGTCCGAGCCCTCATGCAGAAGATTCTCGGCGAGAGCCCCTACCAGTCCCCCACAGACATGGGCGTGAACATGGTCGGCTTCGCCATCAGCGACGACGACGCCTGCCGCGAGGCGAGCCGCATGGAAATCGTGCGCCGCTACTTCGCCGCGTGCGAGCAGGTCAAGCGCAGCGGCGTGGGCTCCGAACAGGTCGACCGCCTGCGCTCCATCATGCAGAAGGCCGGCATCGACAAGAACTACTCCCCCGCCCGCTCGGCAGCCCTCACGCGCGAGCAGGTCACCGGCTCGCCCGCCGGCGCCATGATCTTGCCCGACGGCTCCGTGGTCACGGGCAAGACCTCCACGCGCCTCGGCTGCGCGAGCTCGCTGCTCATGAACGCGCTCAAGTCCGTCGCGGGGATCGACATGGACCTCGAGATCATCAGCGACGACGCGATTGAGCCCATCAGCAAGCTCAAGACCCACTACCTCGGCAGCAAGAACCCGCGCCTGCACACCGACGAGACCCTGATGGCGCTTTCCATCACGTCCGCAACGAGCGACTCCGCGTCCCGCGCGCTCGCCGGCCTCGGCCAGCTGCGCGGTTGCGACGCGTTCTTCTCGGTGATCATCTCGTCCACGGACGAGGAGGTGCTGCGTCGCCTGGGCATCAACGTTTGTTGCGAGCCCAAGTTCGAGCGCAACAGTCTGTTCCACAAGTAATGCAGGGCCGGCCGCGCCGGCAACGCAGAAAAATAAGCGGGCGCACCATCTAACGGGACGAGGCGGCTTCCACACTCAAAATGGAAGTCGCATCGTCTTTTTTTGTCTGGACGAATCAATGGTGTCGTCAAGGAATCGACGATTTTGAGTTAATTATCCCCAAAATAACAGCTAATCAATTAGTCAACGATGCTCTGACCTCGTGTTTTATGTTTCTGAAGTTTTAAACCGCATTCAAAATGATACAGAGAGCGTGAAAAGTGTCCGCAGAAGTGCTCAAAATCGTTAATTTGTTGCAGTCCATCCCCGTTAAAGCCACCAATTCGGCGATTTACCCGCTTAGAGATCGTCAATCGGCCAAAGGGCGAAAAAATCCGGCCCTCCGTCCCGGTAACATACCGTGGTTGCTTGAAGAGTAGCTCTGCCTAAACCAACCAAGCGTGTTTTTTCAAATAGCCGTTTTCAAACAGTCGAGGAACGCTCGGGCGGCGGTGGAAAGGCGGCCCTCGCGATGGACGGCGGCGAGCTCGCGTCGAGCCGGCGGGTCGAGCGGTCGCTTCTCGATGCGGTAGGGGCAGCGCGTGAGGATGAGGCCGGGCAGGATAGAGAGCCCCAGGCCGTTCTCGACCATAGACATGATGGCGTAGTCGTCCCAAGTGGCAAGCCTCGAGCGCGGACGTAGGCCTGCGCGATCGAACAAGGGACTCACCTCGTTGTCGCAGCCGCGCTCGAGCAGGATGAAGGGCTCGTCGCACAGGTCCGCGAGCGCGATGCAGGCCTTCTTTGCCAGAGGATGGCCCTCGGGCACCACGGCCAAAAGCTCGTCGGTGAGCACCGGCTCGCGGACAAGGCCCTCCTTGGGCACCTGCGGCGGGTACGGGAGGAAGCCGAAATCCACGAGACCGTCGGCCACCCACGTCTCGATCTCGGAGTAGTCGCCCATGCGGAGCTCGTACTCGATGCCAGGGTGCCCTTCCTGGAACTTCTCGATAACGGGCGGCAAGATATGGGTGGCCACCGACGAAAAGGTCCCGATGACGAGCGTTCCCGTCTGGGCGCCCGACACCTCAGCCACGCGCTCACGTAGGCGGCGATGGTCCTCGCAGATGGCCTCGACGAAGGGCATGACCTGTTCGCCGTCAGCTGTCAGCCGCGCGCCTCGGCGGCCGCGCTCGAGCAGCTGGACGCCCCACTCGCGCTCGAGGTCGGCGATCATGCGGCTCACGCCCGACTGGCTGTAGTCGAGCTTGCGGGCGGCGGCGCTGATGCTGCCGGCGCGGACGCACTCTACGAGCGCCTGATATTTCTGGATCGCCGAGTCCACGGCGCCCTCCTCTCGAGCCCACCAAACAGACAGGATAAAATAGCAGGTTCCATGCGTGTTTGTGCTGGTTAGTATGCTAAACATTCGCTATTACATTAACAAGCGTCGTGTCATAGTTTAAGCGAACATATAAATCATTTGCTAGAAACGACACGTGGCATGGACAAGGCTACAAAGAAGTACCTACTCTCGCTCATCCTCTTTGGCTCGAACGGCATCGTCGCGAGCCTTATCGATTTGCCGAGCGTCTTCATCGTGCTCGCTCGCGTCTCGCTCGGCGCGGCGGCACTTGCGGCGGCCGTCCTCCTTTCCCGACCCGCGCGCAAGAACCTGCAATCTCCCAAGCACCCCCGCCAGGCGGCCTGTCTCTACATCTCCGGCGCGGCGCTCGGCGCGGCATGGCTCTTTCTCTTCGAGTCGTACCGCTACATCGGCGTCGGCGTGGCCTCGCTGCTCTACTACTGCGGTCCCGTGATCGTGATGGCACTCAGCCCGATGGTCTTCAAGACGCGCCTGACCGCGGTTAAGGTGTCAGGTTTTGCAGCCGTCGTCCTCGGCGCCTTCCTCGTCGTGGGCCAGGGCCTCGGCGAGGGCATCGCCCCGCTCGGGCTCCTCCTTGGCTTCATGAGCGCCGTCTGCTACGCCGTCATGGTCATCTTCAGCAAGAAGGTCGACGAAATCGACGGTGTCGAGTCCTCCGCTGTACAACTCCTCGGCGGCCTTTCCGCCGTTGTCGTCTACATGGCGGCAAGCGCCGCCGCCGGGACGCTCTCGCTTCCCAGCGCCGCCCAGCTCGCGCACCTCAACGTCGCCGCCATTGCCTGCATCGGCTTCGCGAACACGGGACTGTGCTGCTACCTGTACTTCTCTTCGATGGGCGCGCTGCCCGTAACGCGCGTTGCCGTGTGCGGCTATCTCGAGCCGCTCTCGGCCGTCGTGCTCTCGGCGCTTCTGCTCGGCGAGCCGATGACCTTCGCCAACGTGCTCGGCGCCTGCCTCATCCTCGGCGGTGCCGTATGGTCCGAGCTCGGCGACAGGCTCCGCGTGCGACAGATGGGCGTCGCCGCGGCGTAAGTGCCGAGCGCGTCGGTCATCGCCCCCTCTTTGCCCGGAAGCCCTCGCTTCCGGGCTTTCTTCTTACTTGGGCGAAACACTGGTGCGCTATCCTTTTGGGCCGTTTGCCCGCATAAATCCATATAACGGCACAGGAGGACACGTGGCCTACGAACTCATCGCCTTCGACATGGACGGAACCTTGCTCGACTCGCGCAAAGAGGTGCTGAGAAGTTCCGTCGACGCCATCAGAGAGGCCGTCGCCGCCGGCAAGCACGTGGCCATCGCAAGCGGCCGCTGCCCCCGCATGGTGAGCATGTACCGCGAGTCGATTCCCGGCGTGCACTACGCCATCTGCTGCGCGGGCGCCGTCGTCTTCGACCTCATTGCCGACCGAGTGCTGTCGGAGGTGGACATCGCCCCCGAGGTCGTCGCCCGTGCCATCCACACCGCCGACGAGGAGGGCGACTATGTCCTCGAGGTCACCACCGGGCTCGGCGTCGCCATGGAAAGACGCGAGATCGAGATGACCCCTCAATGCGGCGTCGGCGTGTATAAGCAGCTCTACCTCGACACGAGCGACCTCGTCGAGGACGCGCACGCGGTCGCACTCGACCCCGCGGCGCGCATCCCCAAGCTTAATTTCCACTTCGCCGACGTGGCGGCGCGCGACCGAACCTTCGAGCGCCTCGCCGACGCGGACGTGACCATCACCCGCTGCGAGGTATCCAGCCTCGAGTTCACCTGCCCCGGCGTCGACAAGGGCACGGGCCTGACGGCGCTCGCGAGACAGCTCGGCCTCGGCATCTCTCAGGCAATTGCCGTGGGCGACGCCGACAACGACCTCGCGATGCTTCGCGCGGCGGGGCTCGGCGTCGCAATGGGAAACGCGATCCCGGCTGCCGTCGCGGCGGCGGACGTACAGGTGGCAGATAACGACCACGGCGGGTGCGCCGAGGCCGTCAGGCGCTACCTGCTCGCATAGACCCGGCAGCGTAGAATAGCGATTATTGACACTCGCGTGGAAAGAAGAAAACCTTGATTACCGAAAACCTCGACCGCAGGAGCTTCCTCGCCGTGCTCGCCGGCGGAGCCACCGCCGCGCTGGCGGGCTGCGGCTCCGCCAACAAGGGCACCTCGAGCGTTGACGAGTCAGCAAACGAGACCATGCACCTCACCTTCGTCGGAGACGACGCCTTCGCCCCCTACCGCTACCTCGAGACCCAGAAAGACGGGAGCCAGAAGGTCGTCGGCCTCGACATCGCCGTCGCCGACGAGATGGCGGCGCGTCTGGACTTCACCTACGAGTTCGAGCCCCAGAAGTTCGCGGCGACGCTCGCCAGCGTCCAGGGCAGCGAGACCTCCTTCACCATGGCCATGAGCTCAAACCCCGAGCGCGAGGAGTCCTTTGACTTCACGCGTGGGTATTACCAGCCCCTCGTCGGCGCCCTCGTGCTCGGCGGAGAGGCTCCGGCAAGCATCGACGACCTACGCGGCAAGTCCATCGCCTGCACCACGGGCACGGTGCAGAACAAGTTCATCGCGGCGGTCCTGCCCGACGCCGACATCCACACCTACGACGGCGGCAGCCAGTGCCTTCAGGAGGTCCTCGCCGGGCGCGTGGATGTCTATCTTTGCGACGGCGCCGAGGGGCAGTCGATGCGCGATGCGAATGAGGGCCTCGTGCTCGGCTTGCTCGACCGCGCCGAGACCAAGGACTACGTGGGCGTGTATCGCCTGATGGCGGCCAAGGGCGCGGCGTTTGTGCCTCAGCTCGACGCCTGCATCGGCGACATGCTCGAGGACGGCACCATCGACAAGTACATCGAGAAGTACGTTGGCGCCGCCTTCAAGTGGGGCGACGACGTCTCTGCCGCCGGCACTTCAACCGTGACTTCCGAGTAGCGGGCTATCGGCCCAGGGCGCAGCATGAGATTCGAGCTATTGGAACCCTATATCCCCATGTTCGTGAGCGGCCTCGCCGTGACCATGCAGGTCACGGCAGGCGCGCTTTTGCTCGCCTTTGCGCTCGGCGCCCTCATCGCCGTGGGCAAGGTGCTGCCGGTGGGGCCGCTGCGCGCCGTGCTCGACTTCTACACCTCAATCTTTCGCGGGGTGCCGCTCATCGTGCTCCTGTTTATCGCGTACTTCGCGACACCGCAGCTCACAGGCTACAAAATCGGCATGTTCACCGCGGCGGTGATCACGTTGGGGCTCAACGGGTCCGCCACCGTCTCCGAGACGCTGCGCGGAGGCATAGAGGGCGTGGACGCGGGCCAGTACGACGCCGCTCGATCCATCGGCCTCTCCTACGCAAAGATGATGCGGCTCGTCGTGATCCCCCAGGCACTCCGCAGCGTCGCGCCCGCGCTCGTCAATGAGGTCATCACCGTGCTCAAGAGCTCATCTCTCGTGTCGACCATCGGTCTCATGGACATGATGTACGCCGCCGAGAGCGCACAGGCGCTCACCTACCGCGCGTTCGAGCCGTTTATCGTGATCGCCGCCGTGTACTACGTGATCGTGATGGTGCTCGTGGCCGTAAGCCGCAGGCTCGAGCGCCGACTTAGGCAGTAAGCAACGGGCATCTAGAGAAAAGCTCGCCAAGTCGGTATTTAGCGTGGCATGCGGTCGTGGTTGACCTCGCGGTAAAAAAGCTCGCGAATCCTCTGCGGGTCGCGCGACTGGCCGAGCGCCCACATGGTCTTGGCCACAAGCGCCTCGGTTGTCATATCGTCGCCCTTGAGGATGCCCGGGTTCTCCGCGTACGCACGGCCGACCTCGTAAACGCCGAGGTCAAGGCCCTCCTCCGGCACCTGCGTGGTCACAACGAGCGTGCGGCCGGACCCCACCCAGTCGAGGATGGCGTCGTGCATGGTGTCGGGGATGCCGCCGATGCCGAAGGTCTCGAGGATGACGGCGTCGTAGTCGCGTTTGAGCAGCTCGAATATGCTCGGCTGCAGCTCAGGCGTGAGCTTCAAGACGAGCACGCGCTCGTCGAGCTCGCCGTAGACCATGGGCGCCGAGCCCTTCTTTTGCCCCGATTCGGCGGGCACGCCCGTCCCCGCCCTCACGACCCGGTCGTTGCGGATGTAGGCGAGCGAGGGATAGTTCATGCTCATGAAGGCGTTGAAGCTCATGGTGCGCTGCTTGTGCGCTCGCGTGCCGGCGATCGCCTTGCCCGAGAAGACGACGCTGACGTCACGGCTCGCGTCATCGGTCGCGTACAGCACCGACTGGTAGAGGTTCAACTTGGCGTCAGTGAAGGGGCTTGCCATGGGCTGCTGGGAGCCGGTGAGCACAATCGGCTTCTTGCTGTCCTGGATCAAGTAGCTCAGGGCGGCGGCGGTATAGGCCATGGTGTCGGTGCCGTGTAGAACCACAAAACCGTCATAGCGGTCATACGCCTCAGCGATCACGTCCTTGATGCAGAGCCAGTCGCGCGGGCGCATGTTCGTCGAGTCGATGTTCATCGGCTGAACGAAATCCAACTCGGCAATGGTGTCGAGCAGCGGGACCTTCTCGGCGAGCTCTCGCCCGGAGGCGGTCGGCGTCAGACCTCCACCGTCGGAGGTGGAGGCGATGGTGCCGCCGGTCGCGATGATGAGGACGCGCTTCACGTGTTCTTCTCCCGTCTGCAAGGCATATCTGCGCCCGCCATTCTACGGCATGCGCCCCGCCCGCGCTCATGCGCGGCCGGGGCGCCGTAACCTACATGAAAGGACCGAAGGCCTATGCCTCGGCAGGCGGCATCGCCTTGTTCACGTTCTCGCGAATGATGTCGCAGCTCTTGCGCATGGCCCTGCGCTCATCGTAGCTGAGGTCGATCTCGAGCACGTGCTCGATGCCCTGGACGCCGAGCACGCACGGCACGCCGGCGCAGATCCCGCTCTCGCCGTACTCACCGTCGAGGTGAACCGAGAGCGGCATGACGACCCGATCGTTGTGCAGGATAGCCGTCACGATGCTGGCAACGACCGAGCCGATACCGAACTCCGTGCAGCCCTTGCCCGACACGATGGCGCTGCCGCTCTCGCGGACGCGCCTCATCACGTCGGCGATGTCGAGGTTGGCCGAGTTCATGTGGGTGAGCGAGAGGTACTCGCGCAAATCGATGCCCTGCACCGAGATGTGCGAGGTGGGGATGAACGACGAGTCGCCGTGCTCGCCCATGCAGATGGCCTGAATCTGCTTGGAGTTGACGCCGATGATCTCGGAGAGGGCGCGGCGCAGGCGAGCGGAGTCGAGCAGCGTGCCCGTGCCGAAGACCTGGCTGCGCGGCAGGCCGAGGTTGCGGTAGAGGTACTCGGTCACGACGTCGCAAGGGTTCGAGACGCTGATCACGACGCCGTGGAAGCCGCTGTCGCGCAGCGGGCCGACGATGCCCTCGAGGATCTTTACGGTGCCGTCGAGCATCTGCAGGCGGGACTCGCCGGGACGACGAGAGCGCCCCGCCGTGAGGATGACGAAGTGCGCGTCCTTGCAGTCGCAGTAGTTGCCCACGCGTATGACGAAGTTGTCGCCGAGGCCCGAGGCGAGGTCGTTGAGGTCGCCCGCCTGCGCGGCGGCGGCCTCAGGGTTGACGTCCAAGAATACGATCTCGTTCACCAGGTGCTGGAACATAAGGCACAGCGCAGCGTGGCTGCCCACGCGTCCCGCGCCGATGATCACTGCCTTGCGAGTCTTGATCTTTCCGCTCATATCGCGACCTTTCAAAAGCACTCCGGCGTTTTTTCGCCGGCCAACAAGCAAAAGCGGGCGACCCTCCAGGGGTCACCCGCCATCTTAGGGGCATGCCTGCCAAGAAAGGCGTCGGAACGACCGACGAATCGCTAGTCGCGCGTAAGCTTTCGGTGAAGGCGATGGGGCTTGGCCGCCTCGGCGCCCAGACGACGCTCGCGGTCCTTCTGGTAGTCGTCGAAATTGCCCTCGAACCAGTGCCAGCGGCCGGGGTTCTCGTCGTCGCCCTCCCACGCGAGGATGTGCGTGGCCACGCGGTCGAGGAACCAGCGGTCGTGGCTGATGACCACCGAGCAGCCAGGGAACGCCTCGAGGGCCTCCTCGAGCGACTCCAAGGTCTCGACGTCGAGGTCGTTGGTGGGCTCGTCGAGCAGCAGGAGGTTTCCGCCCTGCTTGAGGGTGAGGGCGAGGTTCAGGCGGTTGCGCTCGCCGCCGGAGAGCACGCCGGCGCGCTTCTGCTGGTCCTTGCCCTTGAAGCCGAAGGCGGCGACGTAGGCGCGCGAGGGAATCTCCTGCTCGCCGACCATGATGAAGTCGTTGCCGCCCGAGACGACCTCCCAGAGGGTCTTGTCGGAATCGATGCCCGAGCGCATCTGGTCGACGTAGGAGAGCTTCACGGACTCGCCGACCTCGAGGGAGCCCGAGGTCACGTCCTCGTCGCCCGCGATGGTCTTGAAGAGGGTCGACTTGCCCACGCCGTTGGGGCCGATCACGCCGACGATGCCGTTGCGCGGCAGGTTGAACGAGAGGTCGTCGATGAGCACGCGGTCGCCGAAGGACTTGCACAGGTGGTCGGCCACGAGGACCTTGGAGCCCAGGCGCGGGCCCACCGGGATCTGGATGTCGGTGAAGTCGACCTTCTTGGACGCGCGGGCCTCTGCCTCCATCTGTTCATAGGCGGCAAGACGGGCCTTGCTCTTTGCCTGGCGGGCCTTGGGGGAGCTGCGCACCCAGGCGAGCTCGGCCTTCATCTTCTTCGCGCGGCGAGCGTCCTGCTGGTTTTGGGCCTCGAGGCGAGCGGCCTTCTTCTCGAGGTAGGTGGAGTAGTTGCCCTCGTAGGGATAGAGCTGCCCGCGGTCGACCTCGCAGATCCACTCCGCGACGTCGTCGAGGAAGTAGCGGTCGTGGGTGACGGCCATGACGGCGCCCTCGTAGCTGTGCAGGAACTGCTCGAGCCAGAGCACCGACTCGGCGTCGAGGTGGTTGGTGGGCTCATCCAGAAGCAGCAGGTCGGGAGCCTCGAGCAAAAGCTTGCAGAGGGCCACGCGACGGCGCTCGCCGCCGGAGAGGTGAGTCACCGGCTCGTCGGGGTCGGGGCACTGCAGGGCGTCCATAGCCTGGGAGAGCTGCGAGTCGAGGTCCCAGCCGTTTGCCGCGTCGATCTCGGTCTGAAGGCGGCCCATCTCGTCCATGAGGGCGTCGAAGTCGGCGTCGGGGGCGGCCATCTCCTCGCCGATGGCGTTAAAGCGGGCGACCTTGGCGATAACGTCGCCGAAGGCCATCTCGATGTTCTCCTTGACGGTCTTGGTCTCGTCGAGGGGCGGCTCCTGCTGCAGGATGCCCACGGTGTAGCCGGGAGTGAGGCGCGCCTCGCCGTTGGAGACGTCCTCGAGGCCGGCCATGACCTTGAGCAGGGTGGACTTGCCCGCGCCGTTGGGGCCGACGACGCCGATCTTTGCGCCGGGGTACACGCCGACGGTGACGTCGTCGAGGATCACCTTGTCGTGGACGGCCTTGCGGGCGTTATGGAGCTGGTAGACGAACTCGGCCATGGAACTTCCCTCCTGGTCGGATTTGATTCAACCCTTTTATAGTACCCGAGGCCTATACTTAAAGGCCATCTGCCGAGGAGAGGTCAACATGAACTACGCGGAGATCAAGCACTGCGACATCGCCAACGGCGTCGGCGTTCGCACCACGCTGTTCGTCTCGGGCTGCAGGCTGCACTGCCCCGACTGCTTCAATGAGGTCGCCTGGGACTTCTCCGCAGGCAAGCCCTTCGACGACGCCGTGGCAGACGCGATCATCGAGTCGCTCGAGCCCGGCTACATATCGGGGCTGTCGGTGCTGGGCGGCGAGCCGATGGAGCCCGAGAACCAGCAGGGCCTCGTCGGCTTCCTCGAGCGCGTGCGCGACCGCTTCGACCGCCGTGGGCCCGGCGCGAAGACCATCTGGATGTACTCCGGCCACACCTGGGAACAGCTTGCCCCCGGCGGCGCCTGGAACCTCGGCGACGTGACCGACCGCATCCTCGACACCCTCGATGTGCTCGTGGACGGCCCGTTCATAAAGGCGGAGCACGACATCACCCTGCGTTTCCGTGGCTCGAGGAACCAGCGCCTCATCGACGTGCCGGCAACGCTCGAGTCGGGCACAGGCATCGTCGAGTGGGTGGACGACCCCGTATTCTCCACGCACTCCCTCGAGGATTAGCAGCCGCTAAACAATCAATCTAACAGCGCGTTGTTGAAAATCCCTTGGTTCTCAACCGAGGTTTTGCTAAATACCGGCGCACCGTTGTGGAAGGAATAAGAAGCACCCCTTCGGCATAGCCGTCCGCCGCCAAACCCAAGCCGTCCACGAAGGCAATCGAGCGGCCCTTCGGCACATCGCCCTTCCCACCTGCACAAACGCCCTTCTTTGCAGAATTGCGCAGACACCTGCCAGCTTGGCTCCCCCTACCATCGTCGCACCTTGTTTCAGGCAACGGCGAAGGAGAGCCATGAGTATCTGCTTTGAGCACGAAGACAAGATGTGCGTCCTTATACTCAACGAGCACGACCCGCTGACCAAGGAGGACGGCCAGCTGTTCTACGACACCTTGGACGGGCTTCTAACCTATGCGAACGAGCGGCTGCATATCGTCGACCGAAAAAAGGTCACGTTGCACAGCGACTCGCGCGCCGAGCTCGACGACGGCGCCCGCGTGAGCGAGCGGCTCTGGCTCAACCGGCACCTGGTGGACGAGTACGTCGAGCAAAACCCCTATGGAGCCCCCGAGCCCCAGCTCGAGGTCGCCGCTCCTTGGCGGCACGCGCTGCGCGACGCCTTCATCGTGGTGAATGCCGATAAGGACCACCTGCTCGTCATGAACGACGACGCCATCTTCAACGTGAACAAGCTCGAGCGCGACGCCGACTGCCATGTGCGGGCGATCCCCTCGCTTGTACTTCTTACCTTGCTGCCTTTCAAAGGCGCGATCGTCACGGACAGCAAGTTCATCCACCTCGACGACAACATGGACGACGAACTGATTCCCGACGTCGCGCAGGCGGCCAAGGACCGCACGCGCAGCGGCGTCGTAACGGGAGCAGGACAGCTGGTCACTTACTCGGAGAAGGCGGGCGACTGGAACCGCGTCCCCGAGTGCTGGCAGCGCGGCATCGACTACGCGCTCGGCCTCCGCCACGTTCCCGGCTACGGCGCAAGCGAGGTGGAATGATGGGAAACAGGGCCATCATCACCACGCCGGAGCGCAAACTCGGCGTCTACCTGCATTGGAACGGAAGCCGCGACTTCGTCGAGCCGTTTTGCGCCTACTGCGGCCTCAAGCGGTTCCGCGCGCCGTCCGCCGACCTCGGCTACGGCACGGCCCGCCTCGTTCAGGTTATCGCGAACTTCTTTGGCGGCGGGCTTTCGGTCGGCGTCGTGCCGTACACCACCGACGCCGATATGGTCTCAGGCCTCGACAACGGGGTCTACGTCATCGACGGCTGGCAGGTCACGGAGCGCGTCTTTCCGTTCGTCGGCTATGCCGAGAGCGGCGTCGCGGACATGGCGGCTGCGCTGCACGCCATCGACGCGAGGCAGCCGGGAAGCGAGCGGCTCGGCGCCTTCATCGACGCGCCCTGCGTCTCCGTGGCGGAGCTCGACCAAGGCTACAAGGTCTGGGTCTTCGACGAGCAGCGGGTAGCCGGCGGCAGGCGCAGGCCCGGATATGTGCCGGCGACGATCTGCGGCATGGGTATCGGAGAGCTGAACGGCGTCGACGTCGACGAGGCGTTCATCGTCGATGTCTACCCGGGCGGCGAGAAGGACATTCGGAATTATCTCTTTGAGGATTCCTATCGGCTTATATCTCGCGCTTGATTGGTGTGTATTTGACACCATTTGAATGCAATCATAGAATGGAGCTGTCGTGAGGATCCTCTGGGACAAAGACAAGGCCCGGATCAACGAAGAGAAGCACGGAGTGACGTTCGAGGAGGCGGCGGAGGTTCTCTCGGGCGATTACATCGAATTCGAGAGCAACGCAAACGGCGAGAAGAGATCCCGTGCCGTCACACGAATCAGAGGCGAGTACTTGACCGTTGTCTACGCAAGACGCGGCGAGACAAAGAGGATCATCTCTGCCCGTCACTCCTCGCAAAAAGAAAGGCAGCAGTATGAGCGATATGACAATCAAAGAGCTTGAGGAACGCCTAGATCAAGGAGACGACCTCGACGATTGCACCGACTGGGAAAACCCGATCTGGTGCAGCAACGAGAAAGCGCGCTTCTCCATCAACATCCCCGAGTGGCTGATGTATCACCTCGACGAGGAGGCGGACCGCCGCGCGATCTCGCGCTCCGCGATGATCAACACCATCCTCGTAGACTGGGCGGACGCCCACCCCCGGCGCCGCCCGGGTTCCGAGGAGGAGCCACCGGCCGCGTAACACCCGGCTTTGAGCGCCGTCCGCGGCACCCAAAGCCGGCTTACAAATCACTTACAGGCCCACAAGGGTAAACTCTGCTATAGTCCCATGCGAATTGTTCACGGGGCTCAGCCCACAGCATCGAGGAGGTGCGCCATGTCCGACGGATCGAGTCATAGTCAAAGTCTCAAACACTTGATTCTGCAGTTTACGGAGGAGGTGCCCGCCCTCGGGATGGCGAGCGCCCGCCGCGCCTAGCCCACACGGGAGGCGCGTGCGCACATACCGTGCCTCCCAAGACCTCCGACATTGAGCCGGGGTCTTTACATACATCCCGGGATTGCGAGGTGCGCCATGAAGCTGCGTGACCTCATCGCCCGCATGAGCGCAGGCGACGTCAAGACCCCCAAGACCACCAAGAAGGCCACTCGTGCCGCAGGCCAGCAGGAATGGCTGCGCCACGTAGCCACCGTCGCGCGCGACGAGCTTTTCGTGGAGCTCGGCAGCCGCGAGGAGGGTCTTGCCTCCGACCAGGTCGAAAGCGCCCGCGAGTTCTACGGCACCAATGCCGTCGCCCAGGCGGCCAAGAAACCCCTGCCCCTGCGCCTCTTGGCGGCGTTCGCCGACCCCTTCACCTACATCCTCATCTTCATCGCCGCGATCTCGGTCCTCACGGACTGGGTCTTTGCCACCGGCACCGAGCGCGACCTCTCGACGCCGCTGATCATCGGCGCGATGGTACTCGTATCCGGCGTCCTGCGCTTTGTCCAGGACGAGAAGAGCACCGTAGCGGCCGAGGCCCTGGCCGAGATGGTCGAGTCCACCGCCGAGGTCGAGCGCGACGGCGACGGCGGCAACGAGACCCCTATCGACGAGATCGTCGTCGGCGACGTCATCCACCTCTCGTCCGGCGACATCGTCCCCGCCGACCTCCGCATCTTCGCTGCCCGCGACCTCTTTGTGAGCCAGGCTTCGCTCACCGGCGAGTCCGAGCCCATCGAAAAGCGCGCGGAGCTCGCCGAGGACGGCGCCGTCATCGGCCGAGCGCTCACCGACCTCGAGGACCTCGCCTTCATGGGCTCCACCGTGATCTCGGGCAACGCCCGCGGCATCGTCGTGGCCACCGGCGCCCGCACGATGTTCGGCGAGGCCACCGGCACGCTCGTCGGCCGCAAGCGCGAGACCTCCTTCGACACCGGCATCAAGTCCACGAGCCGCCTGCTCATGCGCCTGATGTTCGTCATGCTGCCGTTCGTCTTCGTCATCTCCGGCGTCACCAAGGGCGATTGGGTCGCGGCCCTGCTCTTCTCGCTGTCCGTCGCGGTCGGCCTCACGCCCGAGATGCTGCCCATGCTCGTGACCACGTGCCTCGGCAAGGGCGCGGTCGACCTCAGCCGCGACCGCGTGATCGTCAAGCGCCTCGATGCCATCCAGGACCTCGGCGCGGTCGACGTCCTGTGCACCGACAAGACCGGCACCCTCACCGAAGACCGCATCGTCCTCGAGCGCCACCTCGACGTCAACGGCAACGAGGACCCCCGCGTCCTGCGCTACGCCTTCCTCAACAGCTATTTCTCGACCGGCGTCAAGAACCTCGTCGACGCGGCGATCGTCGAGCGCGCGCTCGCAGAGGGGACCGACGAGGTCGGGGCCACGACCAACGGCACCGCCGTCACCGCCGAGGAGCTCGCCGAGCGTTACCACGGCATCGACGAGCTGCCCTTCGACTTCGAGCGCAGGCGCCTTTCGGTCGTCGTGGGAGACAACAAGGGCAACACGCGCATGGTGACCAAGGGCGCCCTCGAGGAGGTCCTCGCCGCGTGCACGAAGGTCGAGGTCGACGGCAAGGTGCTCCCGCTTTCCGACGAGCTGACCGAGAAGGTCATCGCCCGCGGCGCCGACCTCGCCGACGACGGCATGCGCGTGCTCGGCGTCGCCCGCAAGGACGAGCCGGCCGGCACCGGCGTGCTCAGCGTCGACGACGAGCGCGACATGGTCCTCATCGGTTACCTCGCCTTCCTCGATCCGCCCAAGCAGAGCTCCGCGGCGGCCGTCCGCGCGCTCACGGCGCACGGCGTGTCCACGAAGGTCCTGACCGGCGACTCGGCGCGCGTCGCCGCCCACGTCTGCCGCGCCATCGGCATCCCCGCGGACCGTGTGCTCACGGGCACCGAGGTCGAGGCGATGGACGACGAGCAGCTCTCAGCCGCTGTCCAGGAGGCGAGCATCTTCGCCAAGCTCTCCCCCGCCCAGAAGGCCCGCGTCGTGCGCACCCTGCGCAACCTCAGGCACGCCGTGGCGTACATGGGCGACGGGGTGAACGACGCCGCCGCCATGCGCGAGAGCGATTGCGGCATCTCCGTCGACTCCGCCGTCGACGTGGCGCGCGAGGCGGCGGACATCATCCTGCTCGAGAAGGACCTTATGGTGCTCGAGCACGGCATCGAGTGCGGACGGCGCACCTACGCGAACATGATCAAGTACGTGAAGATGACCGTGAGCTCCAACTTCGGCAACATCTTCTCGGTCCTGGTGGCGGCGCTGTTCCTGCCGTTTCTCCCCATGACCGCGGTCCAGCTGCTCCTGCTCAACCTCATCTACGACCTCACGTGCACCGCCGTGCCGTGGGACAACGTCGACGAGCAGGCCGTCGCCCGCCCGCGCCGTTGGGACACCGGATCGGTGCGCCGCTTCATGGTCGCCTTCGGCCCCTTGAGCTCCATCTTCGACATCCTCACGTTCGCCGGGCTCTTCTTCGTCGTATGCCCCGCCGTCGCGGGCGGCGCCTGGGGCACCCTCGACGCGGCCGGCCAGGCGCTGTTCGTCGGCACCTTCCAGGCGGGCTGGTTCGTCGAGAGCATGTGGACACAGACCCTCGTCGTGCACCTCATCCGCACCGAGAAGGCCCCGTTCGTGGGCAGCCGCGCCGCCCTGCCGCTGTGCATGCTGGGCGCCGTCGGCATCGCCGTCGCGTGCGCCCTGCCCTTCTCGCCCATCGGCGCCGCGCTCGATTTCCGCGCGCTGCCCGCCATGTACTGGGGGCTTCTTGCCGCCATGGTGATCGGCTACGTCGTGGTCGTCTGCCTCGCGAAGGCCCGCTTCCTGCGCCGCAACGACGCCCTTCTCTAAAGAAAGCCCGCGCCGCCCCATAAACGCAAGCACCCCCGCAGCTCAACGGCTGCGGGGGCGCTTGCGCAGGCAAAGGGCGGTCAGGCGCGGCCTACAGCGCGGCGACGACTTTGTTGCCCATCTCGGCGGTGCCGAGGATGTGGTCGGCGGGGGTGTTCTCGTCGGCGATGTCGCGGGTGCGCCACCCCTCGTTGAGGACGCGCTCCACGGCGGCCTCGATCCAGGCGGCCTCCTTTGTCATGTCGAGCGCGTAGGTGAGCAGCATACCGGCAGACAGGATCTGCGCGAGCGGGTTTGCGATGCCCTGGCCCGCGATGTCGGGCGCGGAGCCGGCGGACGGCTCGAACAGGCTCACGCCGTCGCCGAGCGAGGCGGAGGCCAGCATGCCGAGCGAGCCCGTGATCTGGGCGGCCTCGTCCGAGAGGATGTCGCCGAACATGTTCTCGGTCACGACGACGTCGAAGTCGGCGGGGCGGTTGATGAGCTGCATCGCGGTGTTGTCCACGAGCAGGTCCTCGAGCTCCACGTCCGGGTACTCCTCGTCGTGGACGCGGTGGACGATCTCGCGCCACATGCGGGAGGTCTCGAGCACGTTGCGCTTGTCGACGCTCGTCACCTTGTTCTTGCGCTTGCGCGCGGCCTCGAACGCCTGGCGCGCGATGCGCTCGACCTCGTACTCGCGGTACTCCATCATGTCGTAGGCGCGCTGGCCGCGGCCGCCGTTCGCGCCCGCGCCCTCCTCGTCGTAGAAGCGCTCGCGACGGCCGAAGTAGATGCCGCCCGTGAGCTCGCGGACGAGCACCATGTCGACGCCGCGGATGACCTCCGGGCGCAGCGTGGAGGCGTCGGCCAGGGCGTCGTAGATCTTGACGGGGCGCAGGTTGGTGTAGAGGCCCAGCCCCTTGCGGATGCGCAGGAGGCCCTGCTCAGGACGCGGGGCGTCGGGGTCGGTGGAATCCCACTTGGGCCCGCCCACGCTGGCAAGAAGGACCGCGTCGGCGGCCTTCGCCGCCGCAAGGGTCTCGTCGGGCAGCGGGTCTCCGCAGGCGTCGATGGCGGCACCGCCGATGAGGTGGTCCTGGAAGATGAACTCGACGCCGGCCTTCGCGCCCACGGCGGCCAGGACCTTCTTGCCCTCGGTGATGACCTCGGGGCCGATGCCGTCGCCCGGCAGGCAGCAGATCTTGTACGTCTTTGCGGTCATGACTACTCGCCCTTCTTTGCGGCAAGCACGCGCTTGGTGCGCGCCACGAGGCCGCCGTCGTTGATGATCTCCTGGATGAAGGCCGGGAACGGCTGCGCATGGAAGACGGCGCCGGTGGTCTCGTCCGTGATGGTGCCGGTGTCCGCGTCGACGGAGACAACGTCGCCCTCGGAGATGGCGTCGACCGCCTCGGGGCACTCGAGGATCGGCAGGCCCATGTTGATGGAGTTGCGGTAGAAGATGCGCGCGAAGCTCTTTGCGATGACGCAGCTGACGCCCGCGGCCTTGATGGCCACCGGGGCGTGCTCACGGCTGGAGCCGCAGCCGAAGTTCTCGTCGGCGACGATGATGTCGCCCGGCTTCACGCGGCTGGTAAAGGTGGTGTCGAGGTCCTCCAGGCAGTGCTTGGCGAGCTCGGCGGGGTCGGAGGTGTTGAGGTAGCGGGCCGGGATGATGACGTCGGTGTCGATGTCGCGGCCGTAGCGGAAAACGGTTCCCTTGAACTGCATGCGGATTCCTTTCTTGTCCCGGTCGGCTAGTCGAGGTCGGAGGGCAGCGCGATGTGGCCGGCGACGGCCGACGCGGCGCAGACGGCCGGCGAGGCCAGGTAGACCTCGGAGGTCGGGTCACCCATGCGGCCGACGAAGTTGCGGTTGGTGGAGCTCACGCACTTCTCGCCCGCGGCGAGGATGCCCATGTAGCCGCCCAGGCACGGGCCGCAGGTGGGCGTCGAGACGACGCAGTGGGCGTTGATGAAGACGTCCATGAGGCCCTCGTGCACGCACTGCAGCCACACGCCTTGCGTCGCCGGAATGACGATGCAGCGGACGCTCGGGTCGACGACGCGGCCGCGCAGGACCTCGGCGGCGGCGCGCATGTCCTCGATGCGGCCGTTGGTGCAGGAGCCGATGACGGCCTGGTCAATCTTGACCTCGCGGCTCTCGGCCACAGGGTGGGTGTTGCTCGGCAGGTGCGGCCACGAGACGCACGGCACGATGTCGGCCGCGTCGATGTGGATGACCTGCTTATACGCAGCGTCGGCGTCCGGGTGGAACTCGCGGATCGGGCGCTTGGCGCGGCGCTCGACGTATTCGCGGCACTTCTTGTCGACCTCAAAGAGGCCCGCCTTGCCGCCGGCCTCGATGGCCATGTTCGCTATGGTCAGGCGACCCTCGACGGAGAGCGCCTCGATGGTCGAGCCCGCGAACTCCATGGCGCAGTAGAGCGCGCCGTCGACGCCGATCTGGCCGATGATGTGCAGGATGACGTCCTTGGCAGACGCCCCCTCGGGCAGCTCGCCGTCGATGACGAAGCGGATGGTCTCGGGCACCTTGAACCAGGCGCGGCCGGTGGCCATGCCCACGCCGGCGTCCGTGGAGCCGACTCCCGTGGAGAAGGCGCCGATGCCGCCGTAGGTGCAGGTGTGGGAGTCGGCGCCGATCATGAGGTCGCCGGGGACGACGACGCCCTGCTCGGGAAGAAGGGCGTGCTCGATGCCCATGCAGCCCTGCTCGAAGTAGTTGGTGATGCCGTGCTCATGGGCGAAGTCGCGCGTGACCTTGGTCTGCTCCGCGCTCTTGATGTCCTTGTTCGGGCTGTAGTGGTCGGGCACGAGGCAGATGCGGTCGCGGTCGAAGACGCCGGCGCCGATCTCGCGCACGGTCTTGATGGCGATGGGGGCTGTGATGTCGTTGGCCAGCACCAGGTCCAGGTCGCACTCGACGAGCTGGCCGGGGACGACCTCCTCGAGCCCGGCGTGGGCTGCCAGGATCTTCTCGGCCATGGTCATGGGACGTGCCATGTAAACTCCTCTCCAAAAAGGGCTGCGATGCTCAAAGCCCCTCGTAAACTCAGTGTTCCAATAATACAAGCCTGGTTTGTCGCGACGGGCGCCCGCCTACAATTGGTAACACTCGTCGGCATAAGCCGAGCACCCGAACCAAGCAGGGAAACCATATGACGCTCCAACAGCTTCGCTACCTCATCGCGGTCGCCGAGTGCGGCTCGATCAACGCCGCCGCAGGCAACCTCTACACCTCCCAGTCCAACGTCTCGGCCGCCGTGAGCGAGCTCGAGCGCGAGCTCGGGATCGAGATCTTCACCCGCAGCAACCGCGGCGTGACGCTCACCAACGACGGCACCGAGCTTTTGGGCTATGCCCGCCAGGTCGTCGAGCAGGCGGACCTGTTGGCCACGCGCTTCAAGGAGAAGGCCGCCCCGGGCGCGCGCCTTGCCGTCTCGACCCAGCACTACGCCTTCAGCCTCGCGGCCTTCGTCAACGTCGTCGAGCACTTCCAGGGAAGCGAGTTCGAGTTCGTCCTGCGCGAGACCACGACAGCGCAGATCATCGAGGACGTGAGCGAGTTCAGAAGCGAGGTCGGCATCCTCTACCTCGACGACTTCAACGAGCGCGTCCTGCGCCGGGCGATGGCGGCGGCCCGCGTGGCGTTCACGCCGCTTTTCTCGGCCGACGTCCACGTGTTCGTGGGCACGGGCCACCCGCTCGCCGGCAAGCCGTCCGTTCGCCTGGACGACCTCGCCCCCTACGCGCGCTACAGCTTCGAGCAGGGCACCGTCAACTCGTTCCACTACAGCGAGGAGCCGCTGGCCTACATCCCCTGCTCCAAGAACATCCGCTACACGGACCGAGCGACGCTGTCGAACCTGCTGACCAGCTACAACGGCTACACCCTCTCGACGGGCGTGCTCACAAGCGAGATGCAGTCGGGCATCGTGAGCATCCCGCTTGAGGACGCCCCCGTCATGCACGTGGGCTACATCATGCACGAGGAGCGCCGCGCCACCAGGCTCGTGGAGCGCTACATCGCCGAGCTTAAGCGCGTGATCGCCGAGAACCCGAGCGTCGCGCGGGACTAGCCGGGCGCAAAGCGGGAAAGAAGTGCGCGGGCGCGCAGCCGGGGCCTCCTCGCGATCAGGGCGCGGGGAGGCCCTTCTTTGCGCGGCGGGACGGACCTCGCCGCGCGCGGGCGCTACTTGCCCTGCTTGGAGCGGGACGTCTGGATCATGCGGTTGATCGCGTTGACGTAGGCCTTCGCGGAGGAAACGATGATGTCGTTGTCCGCGCCGCGGCCGGTGTAGACCTTGCCGTCCTCGGCCGTAATGCGCACCGTGACCTCGCCGATGGCGTCGATGCCGCGGGTGATGGCCTTGACGGAGAACTCGGACAGGTCGCCGTGGACCGCCACGACCTGGTCGACGGCCTTGTACGCCGCGTCGACGGGGCCGGTGCCCGTGGCGCAGACCACGTGCGAGACACCGAGCTCGTCGGTGATGGTCGCCGTCGCGGTGGGCACGAGCGGGTCGCCGCAAGAGACCTGCAGGGCATCGAGCGAGTAGATGGCCTGCACCTCGCGCTGGCGCTCCTGGACCATGGACTCGAGGTCCTCGTCGTAGACCTCCTTCTTTTGGTCCGCGATCTCGAGGAAGCGATTGTACACGTCGTCGAACTCCTCGTCTTTGAACGTGTAGCCCAGCTCGCCGAGGCGGTGGCGCAGCGCGGCGTGGCCGGAGCGGGCTGAAAGGATGATCTCCGAGCCGGCGGCGCCCACATCTGTCGGGTCGATGATCTCGTAGGTGTTGCGGGCCTTGAGGACGCCGTCCTGGTGGATGCCGGAGCTGTGCGCGAAGGCGTTGGCGCCCACGATGGCCTTGTTCGCCTGGACGTTCATGCCCGTGATGCGGCTGACCAGGTGAGAGGCGCGCGTGAGCTCGGGGGTCACGACGTCGGTGTGGGCGTCGAGCTCCTCGCCGTGCATCTTGATGGCCATGACGACCTCCTCGAGCGCGGTGTTGCCGGCGCGCTCGCCCAGGCCGTTGATCGTGCACTCGATCTGGCGGGCGCCGTTCTTCACGCCCTCGAGGGCAAGGGCGGTGGCCATGCCCAGATCGTTGTGGGTGTGGACCGAGATGATGACGTTCTCGATGCCGATGACGTTGTCCGACAGGCTCTTGATGCGGGCACCGAAGGCCTCGGGCAGGCTGTAGCCGGTGGTGTCGGGGATGTTGACCACGGTGGCGCCGGCGTCGACGGCCGCCTGGATTACGCGGATGAGGAAGTCCTGGTCGGAGCGGCCGGCGTCCTCGGCGTAAAACTCGACGTCCTCGACGTACTTCTTTGCGTAGGACACGCAGTGGCGGGCGCGCTCGATGCACTCCTCCTCGGTGATGTGGAGCTTGTCGCGCAGGTGCGAGGGGCTAACACCCAAGCCGGTGTGGATGCGCGGGCGCTTGGCCGTCTTCAGCGCCTCGGCGGCGCGGTCGATGTCCTTGTCGACGGCGCGGGTGAGGCCGCAGACGGTGCAAGCATCGCCGGCGATACGGCCGATCTCCTGGACGGAGCGGAAATCGCCCGGGGAGCTGATGGGGAAGCCGGCCTCGATGACGTCGACGCCCATGCGGATGAGCTGCTGGGCGACGATGAGCTTCTCCTCGGTGTTCATGGAGGCGCCGGGAGACTGCTCGCCGTCGCGCAGGGTGGTGTCAAAGATGTGGATCTTCCTGGTCATGGTGTGCATCCAATCGTCTTGGGCCCGAAAGCGGGCATCGTCTGGAAGGGGGGGTTCCGAGATTTATGGCGTAAGGCTGCAAAAAAGAAAGCCCCGGCCCAGATGGGAGCCGGCGGCTTCAGGTCACGCGCGCAGGTGTCAAGATGCCCTAACGCGCGGACGATAGTAGAAGTAGGTTGAGGTCGGTGGCAAGAAGCTCGGCGCCGCCGAGAAGGGCGCGCGAAATCTCGCGCTCGCTCACTCGAACGTATGCAGCCTCGTGCCGTGACATACCGGACCTCCCCGATAATCGCGCGCCCCGTGCGGACGCGGTTTTTAGCACTATGCCACAACCCCGCTGCGCGGAAGCGGGAATTTAACAAGTGGTTCTTCTTTCTTGGACCAGCGGCGGTTTCGATGCGGTCAATTCGCCGCGGCGCAGAAGCCGGCCCGCGGCACGCCGACGCATACTTTAGCTGTAGCGTCCACGCCGAAAGGAGCCCCGTGTACAAGCTCATCGCATCCGACCTCGACGAAACCCTGCTCGACGACGACCACCACGTGCCCGCGCGCGTCCGTAAGGCCGTGGCCGCCGCGCGCGAGCTCGGGGTCCGCTTCGTCCCCGCCACCGGCAGGCCCGCCGGCTCCGTCGGCGTGACCTTGGAGGAGCTCGGGCTTGCCGGCAGCGCCGACGACTACGTGCTGTCGTTCAACGGCGGCTGCCTCACGCGCAACTCCTCGCCCGAGCCCATCACGAGCTGCTCGCTTCCCTGGGAGCGCGCCTGCCAGATCTACGCCGCCGGCGTGCGCTACAGCGTGACCATGCACGTGAACACCCTCGACCCCGTCTACCTCTACAACTACATCCCCGAGGAGCGCGCCTACATCGAGGGCCGCATGAACATCGTCGAGACCTGCGAGCCCACGCTCGATTTCCTCGCCGGGCAGACCATCGTCAAGGTCATTTACATGAGCCTCGACATGCCCTACCTGCAGCGCATTGAGCAAGAGATGGCCGAGGCGGGCCTTTCCGACGGGCTCGACGTCTACTACTCGGGCAACCGTTACCTCGAGTTCAACGCGCCGGGCGTGAACAAGGGCGTGGGGCTTCTTGCCCTCGCCGAGCGCCTGGGGATCGCGCCCGAGGAGACCATCGCCGTCGGCGACAACTCCAACGACATCAGCATGATCCGCGCCGCGGGGCTCGGCTGCGCCGTGGCCAACGCCACCGACGAGGCCAAGGCCGCCGCCGGCTACGTCTGCGCCGCCGACAACAACGCCGGCGCCGTCGCCGAGGTCATCGAGAAGTTCGTACTGGGACGTTGAGCCGCACGGCTTTCGGGCGAGGGAGCGCGCTTCTTGCCTCCGCCCTCGCCGGCAAAACTGCGCACATAGTCTTTCTTTTTCAAACCAAAGGCGAGAAAAGCCCAGTTGGCGAGCTCCTCTTGCCAAATAAGAAACACTATGTGCGCAGTTTTGAGCCGCGAGCGATGCCAAGAAGCGCGCTGTCGTCTGGTCTCGTTCTTATTGCCGCTCGCGCAGGTACCCTTCGAGCAACGGAACGCAGATCCTGACCTTTCCCCAACCAGAGGACTCGAGCACACCGGCGTCGATGAGGCGCTTGCGGTACTTCTGCGCATAGTCGACGGTAACGTCCAGGCGCTCGGCAACCCTTGCGGTCGAGCTCTCCCCCTCATCCAACGCCATCTCGCAAAGAAAACGGACGTCCATGTCCGAGAGCGCCGCAAGCGTGGTCTCACAGACATCGTTCTCGAACTCACGACGGGCCGAGGCGACGGCAGCATCAAACGTCTCGTCCGACAAAGTGTCTCCTTCCGCCCGCAACACAATTCCGTGGCCGACCAGCTGCATGAGATAGGGCGATCCCTGAGCGGTCTGCGCGGCTCGCAGCACTTGCGCAGACGATGCACCCACCTTCAGCTTACCGAAGGCGCTGGCATAGAACGCCTCCACGTCCATGGTGGGCAGTGGGCCAAGAGAAACCTTTCGCGCGCGGTTCAGAAAGGTCAGGACTCTATCGTTCAACGTCGCCGAAACCGCGCCCGGCAGTCCTGCCATTACGAGGGCCACATTCAGCCCTTCGCCGATGAGTTCTTGATAGACCGCGACTAGCTCGCGAACATCTTGCGAGTTTGCCTGGAGCTCGTCCACCAGGATCAAAACGCCGCGCCCCTGTTTGCTGAGCCTCCTCACCAACTGAGTTAGCTTGAACTGCGCGGACTTGGTCTGCTCGACATCTCTGCTGAACTCAAGTCCCACCTCAAAGCTGAAGACGCCTACAGTCCCGCCAGAAACATGTGGGGCATCCGACACGAATCTGGTGCCAGCGTCCTGGATTTTCTCGACGATTCTGGCGAGCATACCGTCAGAGGCAATGGTCGGGGAAGCGACGACGAATCCCTGCGCGGCCGCACGATCCGCCAACTCCCAAAGAAGAACCGTCTTGCCGCTCCCGCGCTGGCCCAAAAGAACCGTTGAGCGCTCTTTGCTCCCCGGCATCGACTCAAGCCCCAAGCACAAGTCCTCGAGAACAGATTCTCTGCCGACGAGGTATGTAGGCCTGTTTCCGAATGCTGGCGAGAAAATCGTGTCTTTGCGCATCGACTCTCCTTTCCTTTTTTTCCTATTTTTTCCTAATTTTCCTAATTGGTCAACTTGAAGCGTATCCGTGCCCTTTCGCGCTCTTTTCCTTGCGAGAAACCCTGGCTATACAGCCTCCCCATTGCAAAGAAGGCCGACTCGCAGGGAACAGCTCTCTAGGAGCCACCTCCCGCGAATCCGCCCGCCCAAGGCCTGCGCGGCGACGTTCGTGGGGTCGAGCGCGTTCATCGGCTCGTCCAGCAGGAGGTAGCGCGCCCCCGTGGCGTAGGCGATGGCGAGCGTGAGCTGCTGCTTCATGCCCTGCGAGAAGGAGCGGACCCGCTTGCGCCCGAAGCCGTCCACCCGGCACGCGGCGGCCACGCGGGAAAGGTCGGCGTCCGATGCCCAAAGGTCGCGCGCCATCTTGAGGTGGTCGGCGGCCGTGAGGCCGGGATACAGCAGCGTTCCCTCCCCAGGCGCGTAGAAGACGCGGCGGCGCGCCTCGATGCCCGCGCACTCGTCCGCATCCACCAAGACCGCACCCTCCGCGCAGCCGTTCCCCGTGCCCGCCATGGCGCGCAGCAGCGTCGACTTGCCGTAGCCGTTGGGCGCCACGAGGCCGTAGATGCGCCCGGGCTTGAAGCCGGCGCTCACGTGGTCGATCACGAGCTTCTTTCCATAGCGGACGCTCAGGTCGTCAACGCGCAGCATGTCGCACCTCCAGAATCGTTGGCAAGAAGGACCCCATAAGGATCACGAAAACCGAGGACGCGCAAGCAAGCGCCGACGAGGAGACCGCGCGCGGGGCGGCGGGGCGAACGAGGAATCCCCCGGCGCCGAACGTGAGGAACGGGTAATCTCCCCCGCCGAGGCCTGCGCCGGACGCCACGCACAGCAACGCCGTCGGCAGAAGCGCCGCCGCCCCGATCGCGAGCGCGACGGTACCGCAGGCGATGAAGGACGCGGCCGCCTGCGTTCGCGCGGGCACCGGCGCCTGCTGCACCAGGCTGCCGTTCGTTCGCATCCGAACGAGCGCCGCGCAGAGCGCGAGGGCGGGCATCGCCCACGCAATCGCCGGCACGACAACGGAAACATATCCCAGGTACGCGAGCAACGGCATCTGCCGCGCGGAGCCGTAGAGCACGGGCTCGGGAAGCTCGGAAACCGTCTCGAGGAAAGCGGCCTCTCCCTCGACGCGGCCCGCATCCACATCGAGCTCAGAGGCCAGCGGGCTCCCGTCACAGGCGAGGACGCCCAGCTCGCGCTTATAGTCCGCGAGCGCCTTGACGCCGGCGCGGCCCGCGGTGTCGTTGAGATACGCGGAAAGAAGCCCGCGCAGGCGCGCGCAGGCCTCCCGCTCGGCGCTCCCCTGCTCGTAGCTGCCCTCCGCGACCGAGATCTGCGTCCGCGCGTTCTTGAGGCACTCGGGCGAGTACGGCTCGGGGTCGGGGCCGAGCCCCAGAAGGTGCGGCCCCGCGAGAACGAGCGCGGCGGCGGCCGCGAGAGCATACGGGAGCGGCCTTGCGAGCAGGGGCTTTGCGAAGCTGGAGATGCAGGCAGCGAAGGACGCCCGATCAGGACGGGAATCAATTGCGGCGGCTTGGTCCTGCCCGCTCGAGGCAAGGCCTTTGGGGCCGCTGCCCGGGACCGAGAGCGCGGGGCGCTTCTTTCCAGCGAGGCCCCACACGACGACCGCGGCAGCCAAAAGCGCGATCGCCCAACCGAAGGCAAGGCAGCCGTTCGCGAAGCTCAGCCCCTCAAGCGGCAGAAGGCTCGGGAAATACGTCGTTGACCCCACGGTTCCGTGCACGTCCAGGTACGTCGACGGCAAGAAGCGCGCGACGTCGCCGAGCGAGCGGCGCAGCTCGGGCGCGAGCGCAGACCAACCGATAACGAGCACGGCCGCGCCCATAAACCCGCCCGGTGCCACGTTGTCGAAGAGGGCGATGCTCGTCTGCGCAAGAAGCGACCACATGAGGATTTGCAGCAGCCATAGAACAGCGCCCTCCACCACTGCCACGCCTGCGGAGCTCACCCAATACTCGCTCCCCGACCCCGCAAGCACGGGAAACGATGGATTGCCGATCCCGTTGGCCACGACATGGGAAATAACGGACGGAGCCCAGACCAGCGCGAGGATGGCCGCGATCACGGCGGTGCTCGCAAGGCTTCCGAGGAACACGCGGGCGGCGTCTGCGCCCCAGCCCACCGGCGCTTGCGAGGCGAGCCTCCCCCCGCCGCTGCATCCGAGCCGCCAGCAAAGCCAAAGCCAGGCAGAACCCCGCCTGAATCACGCCGCCCCAGCGCCTGGCGTAGATCCAGTCGCCCTCACTCATGAGCCCCGCGCGCGACAAATTCCAAGTCGCGGGCCATTCAAGGCCCTTGTCCGCATAGGCTAGGTACTCAATCGCCGGTAACTCGGAGACACGCTTGTACGCGGCATCGGCGGCATCGGCCGCCATCGCGTGATAGAGCTCCGCGCGAGACTTCATGCCCTGTGCGGGATCCTCGAGCTCCTGCGCTCGCAGCTCGAAGAACGCGGCATAGTCGCCGGCATCCCACGCCTCGATCGACTGGCCACAGAGCCCGGCGGACAACTCGGGGTCGGCTTCAATGAGCGCGCGGTTGATCTCGATTTCCTGCCCAAAATCCAAGCCTACGCTCCCGTTTGCGAACGTCGAGAAGTTCACAAGGACCGCGAACACAACGATCAGCGCCATCGCGAGCAAACTCCTGGAGAGCCAGCGAACCGAAGTGCTCAGAAACCGCGTGACCATCTTCGCCCCCAATCCGAACAGTACAGCGAAAAGATGTGTTAATTTATGTTTTACTTAATCTAATTAATTTATAGAATGACTTTACAAAGCAAACAGTACGAGCGCTTTGCTTTTAGCGGTGAGCGGTTAAACAATGACATTAAGTTTGCTAAGAAACGGCAGGAGCCTCATGGATATCGAGCTCGAAAAGGCGTATAGACGGGCACGCATGTCGAGCCTTGTGGCGGCGCTCCTCATGCTTGCAATAGCAGCGCTCTGCGCGGCGATGCTTGCCCTCTACCTTTACGCACAAAGTCGCGTCGGATCGTACGAGCACCTTCAGCACGGCTGGATCGAGAACAAAATCGCCTCACTGACTATGCCTGTCCTCGCGTCGCTGCTGTTCGCCAGCTTCTTTTTGCATATTCACAGGTCGGAAAAACCATTTGGATCTTCGCAGTCTTTGAAACTCGGCATAGCCGGAGTCCTTCTTGGCATTAAATACGCACTTGACTGCGTACGTCCAGGAATCCCGCCGATCCCCGTGCCCCACATCAACGGAATTCTGTATATCGAGCAACAGGGCACCGCCGACCCCACAGTTCTGGTGCTCATCGCGTTCACAATCGCGCTCGCAATCGTCCTGCGCTACGCAAACGCCCTCCAGGAAGACTCAGACTCGATTCTTTAGTACAATCGCGCATTGTTTTGCCCATGTCCAAGCAATGGGCCACACAGAAACGGGAGGTGAAGAGGTGCCCATAGTCATGAGGCTCGACCGCGTCATGGCCGAGAAGAAGATCTCGTCGACCGAGCTCGCAGAGCGCATCGGCACCTCGACCGTCAACCTCTCGAACATCAAGAACGGAAAGATTCGAGGCGTGCGCTTCTCAACGCTCGAGGCCATGTGCCAAGTCCTCAACTGCAAGCCGGGCGACCTCATCGACTACGTGACGCCCGAGGAAGAAGAGGCCGAGCGGGCATTGGGCCAGATTCGCGAGCGCAACTACGAATGAAGCCCGGCCGAATAGCCGAGCTTCTGGTCGCGCCCCAGGCGGGTGTATTTACTTGAGAACCCCGCGGCCGTGGAGGCGGAACTGCTCGATCATCTCGCCGGTCATGCTCACGCGATCGCCGGTGCGCTCCAGAGGAATCTCGTCGCGATCGAACCAGCGTGCTTCCTTGAGTTCCTCGTGGTCCACGCGGATGGCGTCGTCGCCGTCCACCTCAGCCCAGAAGCCCACGAGCAGCGTGTCCGAGAAGCTCCACGGCTGGCTTTTGTAGAACCGCAGGTTTTTAACGCTGAGGCCGACCTCCTCCATGACCTCGCGGCGCACGGTGTCCTCGAGCGGCTCACCGATCTCGGTGAAGCCGGCGACGAGCGCCCACAGCGCCGTGGTGCGGCCGTTGTAGCGTGTGAGCACGATGCGCTCGCGCTCGCCGGAGCAGTCGACGATGCCGCAGATGATGCCCGGGCAGATTTTCGGGTAGGTGATCTTCGCGCACTCGGGGCAGACGACCTCGCGGCTGCGGGGGCCGAGCTCGGTGGGGTGGCCGCAGCGCGAGCAGAAGCGGTTGTCGCGATACCAGCGGTCGAGTTGGCTTCCCGTGACGGCGGCAAAGAGAAGCTCCTCGGGCTCGGCGTAGCGCAGCCAGTTGATGGCCTCGTAGGTGAATCCCTCAGGCTCTGCCACCTCGTCGTCAAGGGCTAGGAAGAAGCGCGCGTCGTCGATGGCGAAGGCGTACACGAGGCGCTCGGGCGCCCGCCCGAAGTCTGCCACGCGCGGCAAACAGAACTCGTTGCCCATCGCCCAGGCGTCGGCGGCGTCCTTGCCGTGGGCGACCACGCGTACCAGGCAACCGCGGTCGCGGTAGTGCAGAACGTAGTCGCAGGCACTAGGCTCGCAGACCACGTACTCGTTACGGAAGACGTGCTCACCGATCTCTTGGATCATCGTTTCCCAGGTCCCTTCCGAAGCCCTTGAACAGGCAGAACACGGCCCAGCCAAAGAGCACGATTGCGGCGATGGCAGCGCCGGCGGCGGCGTGCTTCTCGAGGTTGTCGTAGTGCACGAGCATGCCATCGCCTACCCCGCCGTTGTCCACGGCGGCAAAGATAAAGACGGCTGCGGAAACCGCCCAGTAGGCGCCCGCAAGCTGCTTCACGCGGATGTTTTTGGGGCGAGGAATGACGAGCACGGCGCCCGTGCAGACGACGGCGGCGCACAGCAGCACGAGAAGCGACATTAAGCGTCTGCCTCCTCGGCGATCGCTACCGTATCCTCAATGGCATCGCCGCCGGAGAGCCTCGAGCGGAGCCACGCGAGCGCGGGCGCGCCGACCTCGCTCACCACGACGGCGACGAAGATGCAGGCGAACCCGCAGGCGAGGCGCGCCGTGACGACCTCGCCGTAGAAAACGACGCTCGCGATGACGGCAAAGACGCTCTCGAGCGAGAGAATCAGCGACGCGGGCGCGGGGGGCACGTGCGCCTGGCCCAGGTTCTGCACGACCATGCACACGGCGGACGAGAGAATCACGAGATAGAAGAGCGCGCCCCACAGGCTCGGGTTGAGGAAGACGGCGAAGTCGACCGCGCCGTCGACTAGGACGGCCGCGACAAGCGAGACGGCGGAGCTCACGGCAAGCTGCACAACCGTCATGGCCATGACGTCGTGGCCAGAGGCGGAGAAGCGCGCGACCGCGACGATGTGGAACGCGAAGAGCACGGCGGACACGAGGGTGAGGAGGTCTCCCCAGCCAAGGCCGACCGAGAGGTCGTCGCCGAGCGAGAGCAGGCCCACGCCGAGGATGCCGAGGGCGGCCGCCACGAGGTTCGTCGCGCCCGGGCGCTTGCGGGCCACGAGCCAGTTGACGAAGGGGACCATCACGCAGTAGGTGGCGGTGAGGAAGGCATTGCGCCCGGGGGTGGTGTCGGTAAGTCCGATGTTCTGGACCACGAAGGCGGTGCCGGAAAGAAGCCCCAGCACGGCACCGGCGCGCAGGTGGCTGGCGTCCATATGCGGGCGGACCCGCTTCCAGAACAGCGCGCCCACGATGAGGGCTGCGAAGAAGAACCTGACGAACATGAGCCAACAGGGGGGTAGAACGTCAAGCGCGCCCTTGATGACGACGAACGAACCGCCCCAGATGGCGGCCGCGCCGGCAAGGGCGAGCTTCCAAACCCCGACTGGTATGTCCTTCTCGTTAATCACGCCCGCGATTATACGGCAGACGGCAAGTTTTTGCCCCTGAACGTCACATTTCGGCGAAAACTGCCGTAAACTAATCGGAGGATTGGCCATCTTCGGCCAGACCGCAAGCTCTGACCGGCCTGAGGGGGCCGGTAGGTTCGCGTGGGCGCATGGGCCCGCGCGGGATTTTACGGAGAGGAGCATTACATGCAGTATTCCGCTGAAGTCGAGAATATGTGCCCTGTTACCAAGGGCGCGTATCACGGCCCCGCACCCATCCCCGAGGAGGGCAAGTGGGTCCAGGCCAAGGAGATCTCCGACATCTCCGGCCTCACGCACGGTGTGGGCTGGTGCGCCCCGCAGCAGGGTGCCTGCAAGCTTACGCTTAACGTCAAGGAGGGCGTCATCGAGGAGGCCCTCGTCGAGACCATCGGCTGCTCGGGCATGACCCACTCCGCCGCCATGGCCGCCGAGATCCTTCCCGGCAAGACCATCCTCGAGGCCCTGAACACCGACCTCGTCTGCGACGCCATCAACGTCGCCATGCGCGAGATCTTCCTCCAGATCGTCTACGGCCGCAGCCAGACCGCGTTCTCCGAGGGCGGCCTGCCCGTCGGCGCCTCCCTTGACGACCTCGGCAAGGGCCTGCGCTCCCAGGTCGGCACCATGTTCGGCACCAAGGCCAAGGGCGCCCGTTACCTCGAGCTCGCCCAGGGCTACGTCACCCGCATGGCTCTGAACGACAACAACGAGATCATCGCGTTCGAGTTCTTCAACCTCGGAAAGTTCACCGATGCCCTCAAGGCCGGCAAGGCCCCCGAGGAGGCCATCCAGGGCGCCATGGGCCACTACGGCCAGTGGGACAACGCCGCCAAGTACATCGACCCGCGTACCGACGAGGAGACCCACTCCGTCGCCAGCACGTTCCCCGTTCACGAGTAGAAAGGGAGGGATATAACCATGGCTGTTACTTTCGAAGGCTACGAGCGCCGCGTCGAGAAGATCAACAAGTGCCTCGCCGACAACGGCATCGCCTCCCTCGAGGATGCCCTGAAGCTCTGCACCGACAAGGGCTTCAACCCCCGCGAGATCGTCCACGACACCCAGTCCATCGCGTTCCAGAACGCCGAGTGGGCCTACACCCTCGGCTGCGCGCTCGCCATCAAGCGCGGCGTCAAGACCGCCTCTGAGGCTGCCGCCGTCATCGGCGAGGGCATCCAGGCCTTCACCGTCCCCGGCTCCGTCGCTGAGGACCGCAAGGTCGGCCTCGGCCACGGCAACCTCGGCGCCATGCTGCTCTCCGACGACACCGAGTGCTTCGCCTTCCTCGCCGGCCACGAGTCCTTCGCCGCCGCCGAGGGCGCCATCGGCCTGGCCCTCAACGCCAACAAGGCCCGCCAGAAGCCGCTGCGCGTCATCCTGAACGGCCTCGGCAAGGACGCCGCCCAGATCATCGCCCGCATCAACGGCTTCACCTACGTCCAGA
>UQIF01000018.1 GCA_900540955.1 uncultured Olsenella sp. | reverse complement strand
CACCGTTTCCACCGCATCTTTAATCGGCTGAGTCATCGGGTAGTAAAAGCCGACGGCATCCCACGTGCGATCGGAACCGGCAGGCGCAATGGTGACGGAACGCGGGGCGGTCGAGTCGGCGGGGATGCCGGACTGAAAGACGAGCTGGTAGACGCCGCCGCCGTTGGAGACAAGGTCACGGACGGTCGCAGTGGCGCTGGAGCCGTCGGCGCCCTTCTCGCTGATTGAGAAATCGCTCGCGGCCAGGCCCGTGGCGGGGTCCCCGGCACCGTCGACGACGCTGATGGTCACCACGATGGACGGGCAGGAGGACGCGTCGCTTCCGGTCACCTGCACGGTAAGCTCGCCCAGGGCCTCGGCATCCTGCTGGACCGCGGCCCCGTCGCTCGATTGGGCGAAGTTGGGGATAACTCCCGCACCGACGGCCACGGCAACAATGGCAACAACGGCAACGAGCGCGACGACGGCGACAGGGACGCCGTGCCCCGGCCGCGGCTGGGAGGCACCGGCGGTCGACGCCCCAGCGATCTTCGCGGTTGCGCCGGCGCCCGCAATGCGCGTGCCGCACTCGGGGCAGAACACGGAACCGTCCTGGATTTCTTTTCCGCAGTTAGGGCAGAACATCGCTTCTCCTAGCAATCAATGATGGCGCTGCTTACGTAATAATACGCGCCAGCACGATCGATGCCAGCTAGGCCGTGAACTCGCAGGCATCCGGGTCGAAGCCGTCGCCCAGGCGCTGGGCACAGAAGTCGACGCACCACTGGCGCGAGAAGCCCTCGCAGCCCTCGGTCTGGCGGATGGCGTTTTGGGCGGCGAGCTCCTCGGTGTAGTCGGCGAGGCGGTAGGTGGTCAGGCCGGGGCCGTACACCTTGTGCGTGACGAGCGGCGTGATGCCGGCGGCGGCGACCGCACACTCCCCTCCCGAGAAATCGAACGTCACGTGTCCGAGCGCGCCGACCATCGCGTCCATGCGGACCATCGTCGACACGAAGTTGCCGAGCGACCAGAACACCGCGACGCGTTTGCCGCCGGGCCCTTCTTTCCACTCGAAGGGCTGCATGACGTGGGGGTGATTGCAGAACACGGCATCGGCGCCGAGCTCGGCGAACCTGCTTGCCCAGTAGGTCTGCACGCCGTCGGGACCTTTGTCGAACTCGGTCCCGCAGTGCGGGGCGCAGATTATCGCCTCGGCGCCGAGCTCGCGCGCGGCGGCGAAATCGGCCTCGACGCGCGCCTCGTCGAGCATGTTCACGCACCACGGAGCGTCTTCGGGCAAGGGGATGCCATTGGTCGTGGAGGTGTAGTTAAGAAGGGCGATCTTGTGGCCGCCGCGCTCGACCATCGGGATGACGCGCGAGGCCTCCTCAGTGTCGGCGATGCCTGCGACCACCATGTCCGGGTGGCTCGCGCGCCAGTACGCGAGGTCCGCCTCGATGCCGGCGAAGCCCATGTCCAGCGAGTGGTTCGACGCGTGCAGGGCTACGTCGAAGCCCGCGGCGACTTCGGCGTCGCCGAACTCCTGCGGGCTGTTGAACGTCGGGTACCCGGAGAACTCGAAAGCCGTTCCGCCGAGGATGGTCTCCTGGTCGAGCATCGCCACGTCAAGTGCCTCGATCGTCGGCTTGACCTGCTCGAAAACGCCGTCGTAGTTGCGCGTGCCGTCAGCGGACTCACCGGTCTTCCAAACCCAGGTGTGCACAAGAATGTCGCCGACCATACCGATTGTGGCCTGCGCCTCCTTGCCCAAAGAGGCGTCCGTGGCCGAGTCGTAGGCGCGGTCAAAGACCGTCTCTTTGACGGAAGCCTCCCCCACCGGGGCTTGGCTCGGGACGCAGCCGGCAAGAAATGACGCGCCGGCGAGCGCGACGAAACCGCGGCGGGAGAGGCTCTTCATGGGTGCTCCTTCGTTTGCGGAAGGCCGGAGGGCTTCTTTGTCGGCGAATATCCCTGGGCGGGCGTTTAGAAGTCGGCGTTGCCCACGGTGCGCGGGTGCGGCAGGACATCGCGGATGTTGTCCACTCCGGTGAGGTACATGACCAGGCGCTCGAAGCCGAGGCCGAAGCCGGCATGCTTGCAGCCGCCGTAACGGCGCAGGTCAAGGTAGAACTTGTACTGCTCCGGGTCCATTCCGAGCTCCTTGATGCGGGACTCGAGCACGTCGAGGCGCTCCTCGCGCTGGGAGCCGCCGATGATCTCGCCGATGCCCGGGACCAGGCAGTCCGCCGCGGCGACGGTCTTGCCGTCGTCGTTCAGGCGCATATAGAAGGCCTTGATGGCGGCGGGGTAGTCGGTGACGAAGGTCGGGCGGCGGAAGTGCTCCTCGGTGAGGAAGCGCTCGTGCTCGGTCTGCAGGTCGCAGCCCCACTCCACCGGGTACTCGAACTCCTTGCCGGCCTTCTGGGCGTCCTCGAGGATCTGGATGGCCTCGGTGTAGGACACGCGCGCGAAGTCGGAGCTTGCCACGTGGTGCAGGCGCTCGAGGAGGCCCTTGTCGACGAACTTGTTGAAGAACTCCATCTCGTCGGGGCAGTGCTCGAGCACGTAGTTGATGGCGTACTTGAGCATGTCCTCGGCGCAGGCCATGTCGCCGGCGAGGTCGCAGAAGGCGAGCTCAGGCTCGACCATCCAGAACTCGGCGGCGTGGCGGCGGGTGTTGGAGTTCTCGGCGCGGAAGGTCGGGCCGAAGGTGTAGACGTCACCGAAGGCGAGCGCGAAGTTCTCGGCCTGGAGCTGGCCGGAGACGGTGAGGTTGGTCGCCTTGCCAAAGAAGTCCTGGCTGTAGTCGATGCTGCCGTCCTCGTTGCGCGGCGGGTTAGCGGGGTCGATGGTGGTCACGCGGAACATCTCGCCGGCGCCCTCGGCGTCGGACGCGGTGATGATCGGGGTGTTCACGTAGACGAAGCCGCGCTCCTGGAAGAAGCTGTGGATGGCGAAAGCGGCCACGCTGCGCACGCGGAAGACGGCGCGGAAGAGGTTCGTGCGGCTGCGCAGGTGCTGCTGGGTGCGGAGGAACTCGCGCGTTTGGCGCTTCTTCTGCATCGGGTAGTCGGGGGCCGAGGTGCCCTCGACCTTGATGGTCTCGGCCTGCAGCTCGAAGGGCTGCGGGCGGTCGGGGGTGAGCTCGAGCGCGCCGGTGAAGACGAGCGCCGCGCCCACGGACTGGGCGATGACGCCGTCGTAGACCTCGTCGCCGAGGCGCTCGCGGTTGACGACGACCTGCAGATCCTTGAAGCAGCTGCCATCGTTCAAGGTGACGAAGCCGAAGTTTTTCATGTCGCGGATGGAGCGGACCCAGCCGGCGACGGTAACGGTCTGGCCGCCGAGCGCGTCGGCGTCCGCGTAAAGACTTGCAATGGTGTTGCGATCCATGGGGCTCCCTTGGGATAACACTTTTTCTTGACCGCTCTACCGTACCCCAATAGCGCGCGAGCGGCTAGAATCTATGCAGCGCACGACCTCAACTACACCCCGAGCGGCAGGAGACATGATGGAAGACTACAAGCGCGAGTTCATCGACTTCATGGTCGAGAGCAACGTCCTCAAGTTCGGCGAGTTCACGCTCAAGAGCGGCCGCAAGTCGCCGTTCTTCATGAACGCCGGCGCCTATGTGACGGGCTACCAGCTCAAGAAACTCGGCGAGTTCTACGCCCGCGCGATCCACGACAACTTCGGCGACGATTTCGACGTGCTCTTCGGGCCCGCCTACAAGGGCATCCCCCTGTCCGTCGTGACCGCCGTCGCGTTCCACGACCTCTACGGCAAGGAGGTCAAGTACTGCTCCGACCGCAAGGAGGCCAAGGACCACGGCGCCGACAAGGGCAACCTGCTCGGCTACCAGCTGGCAGACGGCGACCGCGTGGTCATGGTCGAGGACGTGACCACCTCCGGCAAGTCCATCGACGAGACCTATCCCAAGGTCATGGCCGCCGCCAACGTCGAGGTCAAGGGCCTCATCGTCTCGCTCAACCGCATGGAGGTCGGCAAGGGCGGCAAGGTCACGGCCCAGCAGGAGATCCAGGAGAAGTACGGCTTCCCCGTGGCGAGCATCGTGAGCATGGCCGAGGTCGTCGAGGCGCTCGACGGCAGTCTCATCACCCCCGAGCTGCGCGCCGCGATCGACGAGTACTACGCCCAGTACGGCGTGAAGTAGTCGCCGAAAGGACGTTTGGCGAGCAGTTTCACTCGTTTTCCAAAAAGTCGGTGTCTTAATCTGGGACCCCCGAGTATCGTGCTTGGTTTTGGTCGCGTTTGCCCAGTTGGGCGCTCGCCAAACCGCTTCGATACTCGGGGTTTCCGATTTAAGACACCGACTTTTTGGAAAACTGCGCAGCAAGGCCCCTGTGCACGTGATCTTGAGCCCTAAAGCTCCAGGTGCAGCGTCTCGGCGATGAGGTCGGCCACGACGTCGTCGTCAGTGTCGGGGTGCTGGCGCAGATAGCCGATCAAACCAAAGACCAACAGGTAGAACGTCTCGTACACGTGCGAGATCTCGACCTTGTGGAAGCGCGCGTACTCCTCCGCGGTCGTATCGGTCAGATAACGGGCAACCGCCTCTGCGGCGCGGCGAAGAAACTGAAGGTAGAGTGAGGCGTTCTCGTCCTTGAGGAGCAGCTCTCGGAAGGCATCGCGCTCAAAGAGCTGCGTACGCAGGAGCCTGACGCAACCGCGCAGGGAGCCTGCCACGTCCAGATGGGTGCGCGACTCGTTCCACTTGCGCACCGCCTTGATGAAGCCGTCGGCGTAGCGGTCCAGAATGGCGTCGGTGACGTCTTCCTTGCGATTGAAATAGTGATAAAAGAGGCTGCGGGTAATCCCCGCCGCCTCAGTGATGTCCTTGACCGATGTGCGCTCGATGCCCTTGCGCTCGTAGAGCTCGAGCGCAGAGCGAACGATCTGCTCGCGGCGAACAGCCGCGGTCGGCGTCGACTCCATTCCAGTTACCTCCCACGAGTCTCCTGACGCTGCGTCAACCAAAGTACTCGCAATGGGAGAAAGTGGCGCCGACCGCTCGGTCAACGGCTAGATTCGGTCGACGAGCTCATCAATTTTCTTCGAAGCGAGGTGCCCAGCCGCCGGCGCATAGTCGGGCGAGGGGTACCCAAGCGGGAACATCCCCACGAGGTCGTAGCCGGACATCTGCGGGAAAGCCTCCTGCAGCGCAGGCGCGTCGAAGCAGGCGACCCACGTGGTTCCCAGCCCCATATCGTGCGCCGCCAGCATGATGTGGGTGCCCACAATGCTCGCGTCCACGTCAGCGAAGTTCGCGCCGTCGAACTTGCGGGTCCACGCCTCGTCGCGCGCGGCGCCGAGCACGATCACGACCTTGGCGCCGAAACCGAAGCGCGTGGTGGCGTTGAGCTTGGCGAGCGCCTCGGGGTCGGTGACCACCCACGCGTGCCAGGGCTGCTTGTTCACGGCGGTGGGCGCCAGGCGCGCCGCTTCGAGGAGCGCATCAACCTTTTGGGCCTCGACGGGCTGGTCGGTGAACTCGCGGCAGGAGTAGCGGTCGCGGGCGAGGGAAAGGAAATCGTTCATGGCGGTGCTCCTCATCACTTGTAGGTGACGCAAACGGTGGGCGCCTCGCCGTTGACCGCGTTGCTGTTGGCCACCGAGTACAGGTAGCGGTGCATGGCGCGGCGCATGGCGAGGATGGCCGTCGCGCTGTCGGAGTCGCCCATCTCGCCGGTTTGGGCGGTGGTGGTGAAATTGACGTCCGTGCCAGCGTAGAAGGCCTGGTTCTTGTCAGTATAGTCGTAGAGCGTCCAGTCCGAGACCACGTGCCCGTCGTAGCCCCACTCATCGCGCAGAAGCCCGGTGCACAGGGCCTCGCATCCGCCCGCCCAAGTCGAGCCGATGTAGTTGTAGGAGCTCATGACCGCCTTCGCGGCGCCCACCTCGTACTCCTTGCGCTCCCCCGTCGCGTCGTCCAGGTACGGCACGCTGCCGCGGGCGCGCTTGACCACGATCTCGAACGGCCGCGCGTAGATCTCGCGGATCGCCTGCTCGCTTGCCCACGTGAGCAGGTGCGCACAGCGGTTCGTGTCCTGGTCGTTCAGACAGAAGTGCTTCATCTGCGAATACACCCCGCACGAGAAGGCGCCCTCGACCTCGGCCGTCGCCAACGTGCCCGCGAGCAGCGGGTCTTCCGAGAAGTACTCGAAGTTCCTGCCGCCGAAGGGGCTGCGGTGGCAGTTCATGGCCGGCGCGCACCAGCCGCTCATCCCCGCGAGCAGCATCTCCTGCCCGATCGCCTCGGCCATCCTGCGCGCCAGGTCGACGTCCCAGGTCTGCGCCAGCAGATACTCGCTGGGAAATCCGCAGTGGCCCTTATCGCTCACGTAGACCGAGATGCCCGCCGGGCCGTCGCCCTCGAAGGTCCGCGGTTTGCCCACGGACGACACGGAATCCGACCCGTAGGAGTGGTTGTTCAAGATGATGCTCATCACATTGGGGTGCAGCTGGTCGAGCAGCAGCTCCCACAGCGGGTCGTCCATGGGCCGCCCGCGCAGGTCGATGAGCGAGATGCCGTTCTTCTCGCGGGTCTTGGGCATCTCGTCGGCGGGGTTCACGTGCTCGGAGGCGTCGTACTCCGCAAGCGTGAGGCCGACCGACGCTGCCGTCTTGTCCTGCGCCGGCTCGGGGAAGGTTCCCGCGAAGTCCCCGCGCGCAAGCTGCGTGCAGTAAGCCTCCATGTACGCCGTCACGTCCTCGAAGCGGTTCTTGACCGGATTTCCCGTGGCCGAGTCGGTGTCGTAGGTCGCGCCGTCGAGGCGGACGTCCCTCGACGCCAGCTCCGTGTGGGAGTCGCTGCGCAGGCTGATCCGGTAGTCGCCCGCGTCGAGCGCCCATGCCCCGCGCGAGACGTCCCAGCTCGAGAGGTCGCGCACGGAGAAGCGCAGCTCGAGCGCCTCGGACTCGCCCGGCGCGAGCTCGCGGGTCTTCGCGAAGGCCGCGAGCACGGCCGCGCTCTTCTCGACGCCTTTGCTCGCGGGCGCCGTGGCGTAGACCTGGACGACGTCGCGCCCCGCCACCTGGTCCGCGTTGGCAACCTCGACCTTGGCCACGAGCTCGTCTCCGTCGAGGTCGACGTCCTCGAGCCGCCGGTCGAACTCGGCGTACGAAAGCCCGAAGCCGAAGGGGAAGCATACCGCCGAGTCGTAGTCGAAGCCCGCGTAGTTGCCGGCGCGCGCCTCGGCATCGGCGGTCTCATAGTAGCGGTAGCCGACGTAGATGCCCTCCTCGTACTCGACGAAGTGAGCGCCCGAGCCGATGGAGGTGTAGTAGTCCGTGACGTCGGTGTAGGTGTGGTTCCCGAAGCTGTTGAAGCTCGGCGTGGCGGTGAAGTCCGCCGCCCACAGGTCGCAGGTGCGGCCGGAGGGGTTCACCTTGCCTGCGAGCACATCGGCCACGGCGTCGAGGCCGACGGTCCCCGGAAAGCCGATCTGCAGGATGGCGTCCGCCTCGCAGGCGCCTCCGGGCTCCACCAGAGGGCCGACCTCCATCGAGGTGGCAACGTTGAGGAGCACGACCATCTTTGTGCACGCGGCCTTCACGGCGGAAAGAAGCTCGAGCTCTTCTTTGCAGAGCTCCAGCTGGTGCTGGCCGGGCACGTAGTTTGCGGTCTCGGCATTGGGCACAAAGACGTCCGAGACGCCGGACTCGAGACTCTGCAGCAAATCCTGGCTGAGATCGGCGCCCTCGCCCGACGGGCGTCCGATGACGACCACGCCCACGGTGCCGGCAAGGCTTTGGACAACGGCCGACGGGTACGCCGACCAGGGGATCTCGCCCAGGTAATGCGCCACGGTCTCGGGCTTGTCCAGGGCACCCACGACGGCGCGCGGGTAGTTGGGCGCCTGCTCACAGAGCAAGTCGAAGGCGAGGTCGTTTACCAAGAAGCGCGCGCCGAGCGCCGAGCGCGCGTCGACGGCGTGGGTCTTGTCGATGAGGGCGGCGCCGGTGCCGCCCAAAACTGACTCCGCGGCGCCGCGCCCGAGCAGCGAGATGTGCTCGTCGGCCGCGAGCGGCAGCACGCCGTCGTTCTTCAGCAGGACGATGCCCGATGCCTCGATTTCGCGCGCGACCTCCTCGGAGGCCAGGCGCGCCTCGTCGAAGCTCGCGTATTTGGGCACGTAGTAGGCACTGTCCCAGCCAGAGGCGTCGGCGATGGGCTCGACGCCGGACACCGCGCGGGCGTCCTCGCCGCCGGCACCCGCGGCCGAGCAGCCCGCGGCGCTCGCGGCGCCGGTACCCAGAACGCCCAGGCCCGCCAGGGCTAGAAGGTCTCTTCTCGTTATGCTCGCGAAGGCGCCGGCCGCCGCGCTCGGAGCTACGCCCGCGCCCTTCTTTGCATGTACGCCTGTGCCCGCATGGGAATCCGCACCCGCAGCCTTGGTCATGGTCGGCCTTTCTTCTTGCCGCAGATAGCGGTCGGGCCGGGCGCCGCCGCGGCGCCCGGCCCGTGCTAGGGAAGGCGACGGAGACGCACGGCGGCAGATTAAGGAAGGGAGGAAGGGAAGATCGTCAGCGCAGGGATTTGAGGCCGTGCACGACTCGCCGTCCGGTCCGCTCCATCGTTGGCCCTAGCATGCCCCATGCCGCCGCGGGCGCGGGGCTTCTCGTCGCAACCTGCACGTTTTGCGGCATATGCGGCAGCACTTCCCGGCGAACAGCGCTCGCCCGCATTAGAATGAAGGCCGTTGAACCCGCGAAGAAAGGCACCCGTACCCCATGTCAGAAACCCTTGACGAGGGCCCGAACGGCACCGGCTCCCTCGGCCGCCTCATCCCCTGGCCCGACGAGGACACCTACCCCAACATCCCGGCCGACGAGGCGCTCGAGCTCTTCTTGAGCTGGGTCGAGTCGCGCGGCATCGAGCTGTGGCCCCACCAGGAGGAGGCGCTTCTGGACCTGGCCGCCGGCGACCACCTGATCTTGGGCACCCCCACCGGCTCCGGCAAGTCCATGGTCGCGCTCGGCCTCGCCTTCATGAGCGTGTGCACCGACCGCCGCTCCTACTACACCGCCCCCATCAAGGCCCTGGTCAGCGAGAAGTTCTTCGACTTCGTCGAGCTCTTCGGCAAAGAGAACGTCGGCATGATTACCGGCGACGCCTCCATCAACGCCGAGGCGCCCATCATCTGCTGCACGGCAGAGATACTGGCCAACCAGGCCCTGCGCGAGGGCGAGGGCTGCGACGTGGGCTGCGTGGCCATGGACGAGTTCCACTTCTACGCCGACCCCGACCGCGGCTGGGCCTGGCAGGTCCCGCTGCTCACGCTGCCCCACGCGCAGTTCCTCCTCATGAGCGCCACGCTGGGCGACACCGCCGGCATCGAGCGCACCTTGACCGACCACACCGACCGCGCCGTCGACGTGCTCGCCGACGCGCCGCGCCCGGTGCCGCTTTCCTACGAGTTCGTGGACACCGCGCTCGAGGGCACGGTCGAGCTCGCGCTGCGCGCGGGAGAGGCGCCGCTCTACATCGTGCACTTCTCGCAGGACGCCGCGTTGAAGTCCGCCCAGGCGCTCGCCAGCTACGGCGTCTCCACCAAGGAGCAGCGCGAGGCCGTCAAGGACGCCATCAAGGGCACGCGCTTCACCACGACCTTCGGCAAGACCCTCCAGCGCCTGCTCGGCTGCGGCGTGGGCGTCCACCACGCCGGCATGCTGCCGCGCTACCGCCTGCTCGTCGAGAAGCTCGCCCAGCAGGGGCTTCTTCCCGTGATCTGCGGCACCGACACGCTGGGCGTGGGCATCAACGTGCCCATCCACACCGTCGTCTTGACGGCGCTGTCCAAGTTCGACGGCCGCCGCATGCGCCACCTGAACGCGCGCGAGTTCCACCAGATCGTGGGTCGTGCCGGCCGCTCGGGCTTCGACACCGAGGGCCGCGTGATCGCCGAGGCCACCGAATACGACATCGAGAACGCGCGCGCCCTGGCCAAGGCCGGCGGCGACCCGAAGAAGGCCCGCAAGATCAAGACAAAGAAGCCCCCCGAGGGCTACGTCGGCTGGAACAAGCAGACCTTCGAGCGCCTGGAGGCCGCCGTGCCCGAGCCGCTGCGCCCGCGCATGAAGGTCAGCCACTCGATGGTGCTCGCCGAGGTCGAGCAGGGCGGCGACGCCATGGCGCGCGTGCACAAGCTCGTGGACGACTCCGCTCAGCCCGATGGCGAGAAGCTCGCCCTCCACCAGCGCGCCGACGAGATCATGGCCACCCTCATGGACGCCGGCGTGGTCGCGCGCGAGGAAGTCGCGGGCGAGGACGGCGAGCCCCAGGTCGCCTACTCCACGACCGTCGACCTGCCCGACGACTTCGCGCTCGACCAGCCGCTCTCGCCCTTCTTGCTTGCGGCGCTGGAGCTGCTCGACCCCGAGAGCGACACCTACGCGCTCGACGTCATCAGCATGGCCGAGGCCACGCTCGAGGACCCCGGCCAGATCCTGCGCGCCCAGCAGCGCGCCGCACGCGACCGTGCCATGGGCGAGATGAAGGCGGAGGGCATCGACTACGACGAGCGCCTCGAGCGCCTGCAGGAGGTCACCTGGCCCAAGCCCCTCGAGGAGCTGCTCGACGCCGCCTTCGCCGAGTACTGCGCCAAGGTCCCCTGGGCGAGCGACTTCGCGCTTTCGCCCAAGTCCGTCCTGCGCGACATGGTCGAGACGGCGAGCGACTTCAAGGAGTACGTGGGCCGCTACAACATCTCGCGCTCGGAGGGCACGCTTTTGCGCTACCTGTCGGAGGCCTACCGCGCGCTCGACCGCACCGTGCCCGCCGACAAGCGCGACGAGCGCCTCGAGGACATCGTGCGCTGGCTCGGCTTCGTCGTGCGCAGCGTCGACTCCTCGCTCGTCGACGAGTGGAGCGCCGCCGGCTCGGCCGAGGGCGTGGACGTGGCGCCGCCCGAGGCGACCGACGAGGTCGTCCACGACCGCCGCGCCCTCACGCTGCTGGTAAGAAACGCGCTGTTTGCCCGCGTGCGCCTCGCCGCCTTCGGCGCGACCGACGAGCTCGGCGGCCTCGACGGCGAGTGGGGCTGGCGCAAGCCCGTGTGGGACCAGGCGCTCGCGCGCTTTTACGAGGAGCACGACGAGATCGTCCTCGACGGCGACGCGAGATCGTCGGCCTACTACTCGATCGACGAGTCCGACGAGCGCCGCTCGCGCGAGGACGGCGGCCACGTCTGGCACGTGCACCAGGTCTTCCGCGACTCCGACGACGACCGCGACTTCGGCATCTGGGCCGACGTCGACCTCGACGCCACGCAGGAGGAGGGCGCCGTCGTCTTCTCCAATTACCGCGTCGGCTTCGTCGACGACTAACTTTGGGACAAAAGGGACGGGGGATTTTGTCCCAAGTTGTGGAGACGCTTCTTGCCGGATCGACACGGCCGGATGGTGTAGCATTAATAACCCGATATTCGCCGCGAACGCAGGAGCGTAGATGTCAGAGCAGCACGACCAGCAGGCAGATCCCGTCTTCGACCAGGAGCAGAAGCACCTCTCGGCGCTCTACGCCAAGCTCCTCCAGATGCGCGAGGACATCGCTGCCGACCTCGAGAGCAATCACGCCGGCGCGCGCCAGGACCTCCTGGACATGTCCGAGGAGGTCCGCCTGGACTTCGGCGGCGCGGACGAGACCATCGAGACCCTCGCGGCCATCGAGACCTTGAACGCCGTCATCGACGCCTACAACCAGTACCACGACTTCAACGTCGAGAAGCTCCGCCGCGTCATCCTGCTGCTCATGCAGCCCTACTTCGCCAAGGTCCGCCTGCAGATGCGCCCCGGCCGCCCCGCGCGCGACGTCTACATCGGCGCCGCCGGCATGACCGACGAGCACTCGATCCCGCTCGTCGTCGACTGGCGCAGCCCCGTGGCCGAGACCTACTACAACCAGGAGATGGGCGAGACCTCCTACGAGGTCGACGGAAAGAAGCGCACCGTCAACCTGGAGCTGCGCCGCCAGTTCGACATCGTCCGCGACCAGCTCAACATGTACTTCGACACCACCGTGGCCATCGAGGACTCGCTGCTCCTGGGCGCGCTCAAGCGCCACCACTCCGAGAAGCTCCAGGCCATCACCGCCACGATCCAGCGCGAGCAGAACACCATCGTGCGCCACGAGGATGTGCCGGTCCTGCTGGTCAACGGCATCGCGGGCTCCGGAAAGACGTCCGTCCTGCTGCAGCGCATCGCGTTTTTGCTCTATCGCGAGCGCAAGACCCTCAACCCCGACCAGGTCTACCTCTTTACGCCGAACAACGTGTTCGAGCGCTACATCGACACCGTGCTGCCGTCCATGGGCGAGGCGAACCCGCAGGTCTTCACCTGGCGCGACTTCGTCGAGGCGCAGGGCGCGGGCAACCGCGACGCCGGCGAGAAGACCGACCCGGCGCAACTCGAGCTCATCGAGCGCGCCGTCGAGGGCCTTGCCATCGAGGCCGACGACGTGCGCGAGATCCGCGTGGACGACACCGTGCTCCTCAAGGCCTCGCAGGTGGAGGGCGCTGTCCGCAAGTTCGAGCGCTTCGGCGCGGGATCGCGTTTCTGCGCCCTCGTCAAAGACGAGCTCCACGACCGTCTAAACCGCCGCTTCGCCCAGATGGCCAAGGACGAGGAGCTCCAGGAAGAAGTGCTCGGCTTCGACGTCGACGAGCAGGTCCAGTGGTTCGGCGAGACCGTGAGCCCCGAGAACGAGGGCGCCTGCGCCGACCTCGCGCGCCGCTATGTCGAGCAGCGCTACGCGTCGGCGCACGACCGCATCGACGACCTCTCGTGGCTGCGCTTCGACCGCATCGGCATGCGCCTGCTCGGCCAGCCCGCGCTGTCGGCGACCGAGTGGCTCTACCTGCGCCTTTGCATCACCGGCGCCGGCGACAAGGCCGCGCGCTACGTCATGGTCGACGAGGTCCAGGACTACACCGTGGCCCAGCTCATGGTGCTCGCGCGCCACTTCTCGCGCGCGCACTTCCTGCTTCTGGGCGACGAGCACCAGGCGATATTCGAGGGAACCGCGACGTTCGCGCAGATGCGCGAGGTGTTCGAGGCCACGCACGGGCAGGTCGAGGAGTGCCGCCTGCTCACGAGCTACCGCTCCTCGCCCGAGATCACGGCGATGTTCACGAGCCTGCTCGAGCCTGACGAGCAGCTCCGCCTGACCTCCGTGCATCGCGGCGGCGTCGCGCCCGTCGTTCGCGAGTTTTCGGCCGACGACGTGGACGGCTATGTCTCTGAGCTGCGGCGCATTGCCGAGGAGGCGCGCGGCGAGGAAGGCCTCACCGCCATCGTCGCCGAGAGCGACCCGCGCTGCGGCTGGCTTTCCAAGCAGCTCGGCGACCGTGTCGAGGTGCTCGGCAAGGACTCCGACCTGCCGCGCGAGGGCGTCGTGCTGCTGCCGCTGCGCGTGGCCAAGGGCCTTGAGTTCGACCACGTGGTCATCCCCGACGCGCAGGCCGAGGTCTACCCCGACACGCCGCTCGCGCGCCGCCGCATGTACACGGCCATCAGCCGCGCCATGCACCGCGTGACCGTGCTGTCGCAGGGCGCGATGACGTCGCTTTTGGCGTAGGGCAAGGGCGCTTCTTGGCGGAGCCCTTCTCGCCGCGTACGACGCGCTAAGAAACCGCGGGTTCCAGCCCCGGCGACTTCCCGCGCGCGCAAAAACCGCAGGTCCCAGCCCTCAGGCGCTCAGAAATCCCCGGCTCCAGCCCCGTTTTTGCCTCGGAACGCGGCTGGGACCCGGGGTTTCTTAGCAAGAAGGGCGTTCGCAGAGCTGGAACTGGCGCTTTCTGAGCGGACCGCACGCCCGACGGAGCTGGAACTGGCGCTTTCTGAGCGCGGCGGCTTCTTGCCGAAGAGGCACGCCCGCTCGCAGACACGCAGGTCAAACGCGCGGCGAACGCGGATATACTCTCTCCCAATGCTCGCGACGGCAAGGAGAGGCCATGCCCGACGTCCCCGATTTCCTGCGCAACCCCAAAGGATCGCCGCGGCGCGGGACGCCTCGCGGCAGCTCGCCGCGGACCGGCAGCGAACGCTCCAACACCGGCGCCGCGCCGCGCCCCCTTTCCGCCGGCCGCCCCGGAGCGCGGCCCCGCCAACGCGTCGACCACGCTGATCCCAGGCACAGGCAACGCCGACCCTCACCCGCGCTCCTGGTCATGTGCGCGATTGCGCTGTTTGCCCTCGTGGGCATCATCGTCTCGCGCATTCCCAAGGCTGCGCCCGGCGCCGGCGACGGCGCGGGCGCCCCCGTCGAGCCCGCCTCCGGCCGCGTGCGCTTCGTCGCCGTCGGCGACAATCTCCCCGAAGAGCGCATCGGCGCCTGGGCCGACGCCCAAGCAGGCGCGACCGGCGACGGCCTCTACGACTACACCGCCATCTACGAGCCGATCAAGGGCTATATCGAGTCCGCCGACCTCGCCTACGTCAAGGAGGAGACCCACTGCGGCGGAGACGACATCGGCCCCGCGGGCTACCCCTCCTTCAACACGACCGATGCCATGGCCGACGCCCTCGTGGCCACCGGCTTCGACCTCGTGGGCTCCGCCTCCAACCACAGCTACGACTGGGGCTACTTCGGCGCGAACGACCACTCCTGCGCCCTGTGGAAGAAAAAGAACGTCGTCTTTACCGGCACCGCCTCTTCCGAGGCCGACGCGAGCCGGATCGCCACGATCGAGCGAAACGGGATCACGTTCGCACTTCTGGACTACACCTACGGCGTCAACGGCTACGAGGCCTCCGACCTGCCCAGCTACGCCGTCAACCTCATCGATAAGAACCGCATCGCGGCCGACGTCTCGCGGGCGCGCGAGCAGGCCGACGTCGTGCTCGTGGCCATGCACTGGGGCACCGAGAACCTTATGGAGGCCGACGACTACCAGACCGAGTACGCGCAGTACCTTGCTGACCTCGACGTGGACGTCGTGCTCGGCTCCCACCCGCACGTCATCGGCCCCATGACCTGGCTCAACGGCAAGGACGGCCACCGCACGCTCGTGGCGTACTCGCTCGGCAACTTCCTCAGCCGCCACGAGTCCCCGCAGCCCAAAAACGAGCTCGAGGGCATGCTGAGCTGCGACTTCGTCCGCGGCGAGAACGGCAGCGTGGGCATCGAGAACGTTGTGTGGACGCCGCTCGTCAACTACACCGACGGGCAGACCTACGCCGTGTACGCCGTCAAGGACTTCACGAACGAGCTCGCCGCCAACGACGCCGTGTTCAGCGGGCTCGAGGACCCGGTGGCCTGGCTCAAGCAAACCTCCGCCGAGGTCGTGGGCGACGGCTTCCGGATCGACGCATAACGGCGCGCCGTCCGCGCGCGGCTATACTGAGCCGTAAAAAACGTCGGACGGGGGACGGCCATGGCAACAGGTGGCAAGAAGATCAAAAACGTCGTGTTCGACATGGGCAACGTGCTCATGCTCTTTGACGGGCCGTATTTCTCGGCGCAGTTCACCGAGAGCGAGGCCGACGCCGCGGCGCTCCAGCACGCGCTCTTCGGCAGCCCCGCCTGGAACCTGCTCGACTCAGGGACCATTTCCTACGACACGATGCTGCGCGTGGCGCGCGCCCACCTGGACGAGCGGCTCTGGCCGAACCTCGACGCGTGCTTTACGGACTGGGCGGCCTACTCCACCCCCATCGAAAAGACGAACGCCCTGGCAGCCGAGCTCAAGCGCGAGGGTTACGGCATCTACCTGCTGTCCAACGCCGGCACGCGCATCCACGACCAGCTCAGCCACATGCCGGCATGGGAGCTTATGGACGGTGCCGTGGTCTCGGGAGAAGAGCGCCTGATGAAGCCCGACCCTGCCATCTACCGGCTGCTTTGCGAGCGCTACGGGCTTTTGCCCGAGGAGTGCCTCTTTGTGGACGACAACGCAGACAACTGCGAGGGCGCCCGCGTGGCCGGGATGCGCGCCGTGCGCTACGCCGGCGACGTGGCCGCGATCCGCGAGGCGCTCGCGTAACCTGTCGGCAACCGTTTGTAACCAACATCTGTTGCGTGGCGCAAAGGCGCCGAAACACTGCGTCGGTACGATTTTTCCCGGATGTCCGCGATTCGACCGATGCTGGGGGCCCATATGGAGACGACCAGGGCAAAGGCGCCGCTCGACCGGCGCGTGCGCAGAACCCGCGCCGCGATCAAAAGCAGCTATCTCACGCTGTGCAAGCAAAAGCCCGCCGGCCAGATCACCGTCAAGGAGATTATGTCGCTCGCCAACGTGAACCGCGCGACGTTCTACGCGCACTTCTCGAACCTCGAGGAGCTCGGCGCGGCGATCGAGCTCGACGCCGCCGAGAGCATCGCCGTCCGATGCGAGAAGGCTCTCGCAGGCTCGGCCATCGAGCGCGCCGAGGACGCCGCGCGCATTGTCTGCGACGTCGCCATGGAGGATACCGAGGAGCTCGCACGGGTCGTCTTGCCGAGCGCGACCGGGAGCGGCAAGGCCCTTCTTCGCGACCGGGCGTGGATGCGCTGGGGCGCGAGCGTCGGCGGCGCAGCTGCACCCGGCGCGCCGATCGCCGGCATCGGCTTCGGCGAAAGCGCTGTCGGTACAGGCGACGAGCTTATGTTCGACCTTCTATTCGAGGGCTGCGTCGGGGTGGCCGCGCAATGGCTGACCGAGCCCAAGAACATAAACCCAGACCAGGTCAAGTCCACAATTTGCACCGCGATACAGAAGCTCGCAGGATAACGGGCCGAGGACAGCGAATTGTCCCCGGCCCGCACGTGGCCGCGCTCTACAGGTGACGCGCCACAGGTCGCGCTCTACAGGTCGCGCTTGGTCAGGATCTCCTGCGGGATGAGGCAGCAGTCCTCGATAACGGCCTTCGCGTACGCGGCCGCCTCGGGCGTGAGCCCGTCGCAGATCACGGAGGTGTCCCCCACCTCGAGGTTGACCTGTCCGGTCTTCTCGTTGTCGCCGGGCTCGGGGAAACGCGCCATCGCGCGATCGCACATGAGCTGATAGGCGGGCGTGAACGCCTTGACCTCGAACTTCCCGTCAAGAAGCGCCTGAAGCTTGAGCAGGATGTCGAGGCCCGCGCGGTCGATGTCGCCCCAGTACAGGACGTCGTAGCTGTCGGCGCCGAGGGTGTCGAGCAAGAGGTGCAGGCGGTTCGGCTCGAGCACCGGCATGCCGCCGCCGAGCACGACGGCGTGGATGCGCTCGCCGAGGATCTGGCTGACGCCCTCCTCGTACATGAGGTCGCGCACGTCGAGCCAGGGATCGAGGTTCTCGGTCACGAGCACGCGCATGTGCTTGCGGCGGCGCGGCGCGTGGTAAAGAAGGTCGGGCTTGGGAAGCGGGCGATGACGAATCAGGTCCTCGACGCCCATGGAGCGCAGCAGCCTGAAGCCATCCGAGCCGTACTCGAAGAACTTCTCGTCGCCGCCCATCTGGTAGGCGAGCTGGCGGCGCGTGACGTCGCCGATCATGGTGCCGCTGACCAGGAACTCGTTGAGGGCAAGAAGCTCCTTCTCGTAGAGCTCGAAGGCGCCGGGGTGCGACAGGAGCCAGCCGTTCATCCAGAATCGCTGGTCGAGCTGGACGATGCGGGCGCGCAAGTCGGCCTCGGCCTGTCCGCCGCGGCGGATGTAGGGAACCTGGTCGAGGCTCTTTCCCTGATGCTTGGGGTTGCCGCCGCTGTTCTGGCCGCCGCGGCGACCGCGGTATCTGCCGTTGCGGGCGGGACGCTGGGCGGCGGGGTCGGCTGCGGCGTCGGCTGCGGGGGCGTCGTCTGCCGCGGGGACGGAGTCGGTGTCCTCGGCGGGAGCGGCGGCATCGACAAGAGGCTTATCGTCGGCGGCTTCAGCGTCGGCGGCGTCGGCCTGCGGGGCGGAAGCGGGCTCGACCGCGCCATCGGCCGCAGCGGGCGCGGCGGCATCGTCGCCTGCGGCATCTGCGTCATTAGCAGGCGCCGCAGGCTCCTCAGGGACAGCCTCGGGCGCGGGCTCCGCGGCGGCAAAAGACTCGTCCGCGGCGCCTGCCTGCTGCTCCCCGGCGGCGGGCTCGGCCTCGGCATGCGCGGGCTTCTTGCGGGAGCGGCGGGGGCGGCGGCGCTTCTTCTCGGGGGCAGACGCGACATCAACGTCGGCGGCGGGCTCGGCATCGGGCGCGGGCTCGTCAACGGCATCCGCCGCGGGCTCGGCGGCAGGAGCGGAATCGGCGGCGACATCCGCCGCGGGCTCGACCTCGGCCTCCTGCTGCTCGGCAGCGACCCTTTGCTCGGCAAGACGGCCACCGCGGTCGCCCACGCGGCGGCGACGGCGTCGCTTAGCCGGCTTAGGCTCCTCCGCAGGCTGGTCGTCCTTCTTTGCAGAGTCCTCGGCTTCCGCGGTATCCGCCGGCACGGGCTCGGAGTCGGTGGCATCGGGCCCCGCCTCGGCCGCCGCGTCCTCCGCAGCGGGCTCGTCCTCGGGCCTGCGGAGCGTGAACGACTCCGGATCGCCCTCGGCCACGTCCACGCTCACGAGCGCGACATCGCGGATGGCACCCCTGAGCTCTTCTTTCTGCGTGGCATCCTCGCCGAGCCTGCCGACAATGCGGTTGATGTCGCGCGCCGTGATGACCTCGCGCGGGATGCGCACGAGCGAGCTCGCGATGCTGCCCGCGTGGCTTCGCAGGTGCGCCGGCAGCGCAGCCACGAACGACGCGGTAAGATAATTGATGGTGTTGCGCTCCCCTTCGGTGAGCTTTCGGGCCATATAGAGGGTCCTTTCGATAAAAGTGCAATCGTCTAATTTTAAGCTAATGCGCAGGTCGCAGCCTATTTCCCACAAAAAGCCCCGCGATGCCCCAGGTGGTAGTTAAACGTTTTAACTGATTCACGGGTCTCCTCGACGGCGTTTATAAGCTGTTTATGCCGTTAAACCGTCGTCTGCGACCGTCCGCCGGCAGCCGCGGTCCACGACATGTAAGCAACTACCGACTGCCGACAAAATCACATCGTACGCGTCTTTTTCCTCCCCCGACAGCCTTAAGGCCGCCCACAATCGTCGTGAGCTTGCCCAATCAACGGATGCGGCCTCGGCTGCGAACAAAGGGGGAATTGCTATGGGAAACCTGCAGGTAAAGAAGCTCGCTGACGCCTACAACGCCTTGGCTGACGCTCTGGATGGCTTTGACTGGGGCGAGCCGCAGCGCTGCGTGCTCGGGTCCTTCACCGTCAACGGGCGTCCGGGCGAGGACGTCCACTCCGAGCTCGTCGGCAACGTCTGGATCGACCTTCCCAAGAAGACCCTCGGACGCAGCCCCGTCGAGGCCGAGGTCTGCCACATCGTCATCCCCGAGACGCGCCAGGAGGGCTTCGTCGCGCTCGCGCCGATGGACATCGACGACGGCGACGGCACCTGGGCTTGGGTCGTCATGGAGTAGCCTGCGACGGCATCGCGCGCGGTCGGCTGCGACCATCACCATCATCGACTGGGGACACTCTGGGTACGCTTAGAGTGTCCCTGTTCTTTTTTGATGAGAGGATCACGCATGAACCTGACAAGACGCGCCTTTATTGCCGGTACGGCAGCCATCGCCGCCACCGGCGTCGGGCTGGGCCTTGCCGCTTGCAAGACCCCCTCTGCGGCCAAGAGCCCCGCGGCCTGGACCGCAACGCCCGACGACTCCCTCGAGTGCCTGACGGTGCAGGTCTCCGGCGGAAACGTCGTCACCATGCCCGGTGACGGATGGGCGCCGCGCGACGGCTTTATCCAGCTGCAGCTCAGCGGCGGGTCCATCCCCGGGGAGGAGATCGAGTCCGCCGTGAGCGACGGCGGCGTGCTCGCCGTCAAGCTCAAGTCCGGCGACGGGCCTTCCACGCTCGATCTGGTGCTCACCGAGTTCCGCCTAGAGCCGCCCGAGGGCACGTCTGTCGACGGAATCGGGTCCGTGACCGTGGATTACGGCGATGGCGAGCCTCAGGAGCTTCAGAAGGCGCACGAGTAGCGCCGGATAATCGCCTCACTGTATCGGCAGCCATTTCGTGATGTGTATGGCTGGAATCCGCAAGTCTGTGTATCAGGCATTCCGCCGAACGTCAAACAAGCAGGTCGTGAGCGGTATTTAGCCCGCCGCTCGCGGGTGATCGACGTGCCACGGCGAAGCATCGGCTATGCTGCGACGTTGGAGGGCCAAACATGACTGGCAAGAAGAGCGACATGGCAACAAGCGCGTCCGGCGGGGTCGCCCCGGGACGCTTCGACGACCTGAGCCTCGACGAGCTCGTGGCGCTCCTCGAGGAGCCAGGCGAGCCGGCCCCGCCCAAGCGGCGCCAGTCTAGAGCGAAGGCCTCCGCTGACGAGTGGGAGCGCGCCTGCGCCGAATGGGGCTTGCGGCCCGACGACAACAGCTAGATACGGACCGGGGCACGGCTGGGCTACGCCCCGGTTTTAGTCGTTAATAGAACCCTACTCGAACATCTGGTCAACGCTTACCAGGTGCAGGGCGGGATCGGTTTGCGCTTTCTTTTGCGTGGCCTCGGAGCAGGGCACCTTGGTAAACAGATAGCGCTCGTAAGCGTTGTAGCCGGGCAGCAGGCGGCAGCGGTCCTGCAGGGTAGACAAGGTCTCCGTCTCGTTGAGGCTGTTGCGCCACTTGCACTCGCCCACGAGCAGTTTCCTATCGATCTCGTCAGCGGCGACCACGTCTATATCGGTGGTTTGACGCGCAACGGGATCGGCACCCCACCACGATCCGATAGCCGTTATATCCAAGGGCAGCTTGCGGTCCAACGCCTGGCGGACCAGCCACTGCGCGCACACGCGCTCGAACGCATGGCCCTCGAACTCCGAGCGACGATCGCCTGAGAGCAGGCGCTTGGCCACATCGGCACCAAGACCGCGCTCGATCACGCTCACATATGGGGCAACAAAGCGAAACCAGAACGCGAACGCCGAGTCGCAGATGCGATAGATCCCGCGCTTGCTCCGCTCCGCCTCGCCGAAGGGAACCGCGCGCTCGATCAATCCCAGCGAAACGAGTGTCTTCAGGTAAAACCCCAAGCTGCTCGATGGCATCCCGACGGTGTCGGCGATTCTGCTCAGCTTGTTTGCGCCGTTTGCGATCGCGCGCATCACCGAGATGAACACCGCGGGCTCACGCAGCTCCTGGCGCATCAGCATGGCAGGCTCGTCGAACATGCGCCCCATGGGCGAGAAGAACAGCGCCGCCATGTTCTCGATATAGCTTTTTCGGGAATCGATGCCCTCCAGATAGTACGGTGTCCCACCGAGGCTCGCGTAGTACGAGATCTTCTCGGCGGGCGAGCAATCCGGCAACATACGCGCGGCGTCCAGGTAATCAAACGGCTGAAGCTTGAGCTGCGCCGTGCGCCTGCCATACAGGGGGCTCTTCTCGCCAAGGACCTCGTCCTCCATGAAACCCTGGTTGCTTCCGCACAGCACGAGCATGACGTTCGCGGATTTAAGGTGCTTGTCGATCGCCAACTGGAAGGTTGAGGGGAGCGCGGCGTTGGAGCGGCACGCATAAGGAAACTCGTCGAGCACCAGCACAGTGCGCCCGTCGCTCGCCCCCTGCGCGATGAAGGCGAGAGCATCCAGCCACGAGGCGAAGGCGGGCATCGACTCGGGCAGCCCGTAAAACTCCGCGACCGCGCGCGAGAAATCAGCCAGGTTGTCCTTATCAGACTGGAGCTGAGCCGTAAAAGATAGCGTTCGTTTACCGCACGAGAACTCCTCGATAAGCGCCGTCTTGCCTACGCGACGGCGACCGTAAATGACCAGCATCTCGAAGGAATTGCTGGCGTACAGTGCCTCCATAGTGGAAAGCTCGCGCTCGCGGCCGACAAACATGGGCGCTCCTCACGTCGTGCAAGAATAGAGTCGTGTCTATTATAGTCTAGACTATGATAGTCACGACTCTGGTTTTATCGGTGCGATTCGCGAGCGGCAGGGATTGCGACCTGCACGGGAAACCGGGAGCGTCGGTAAATGAGCCTTTGGGCTGCGCGGGAATCTGGGAGCGTCAGTACCGACGGTCCCGGATTCTGGTGAAAAGAGACCCTTCTTGCCACGTTCCGCGCGGGAACGGGCGAGCGTCAGTACTGACGGTCGGCAATTCCGGCGCAGCACGGCGGTGGTTTTACCGACGCTCCCGGTTTCCCGCGCAGAACGTGGCAATGCGGCCCGCCACCTGCGCGCCTACGCGCCGCCGTCGACAACCGCCCGGCGCTCGTCGGCGCACAGCACAACCTCGGGCATCAGAGGGCAACCGCCGAGGCACGCCTCGCGCCGAGGACAGCCGGGGCACGCCCTGCGCATGCGATCGCGGAACCGCTTGAACGCCTCACTCCCCCACGCCTCGGCAATCGTCGTCGGCCTCAGCTGCACCTCATAGTGGCGCTTTTGATCGAAGCTGCAGGGAACCATGACGAGGTCAGGGCCTATGTAGCACGAGAAGCGCCCTCCCTCGCAGGTGTCCAGGCTCTCGGGCGCCACGTTCTTGCAGAAGTTGATGACCCCAGGAACGGTGCAGCTGTCGAGACCGACCTTGAACGGGTGTTCCCGATCGAACTCCGCAAAGAACTCGGCCACGCGCGGGTCGCCTACCCGAAGCACGTTCTTCTCGGAGCCCAAGCCCGCGGGCTTGTGCAGCAAAAACACCACAGAGTTGATGCCCTGCGGGAAATCGTCCTCGCGCAGCCTCCGGATCGCCTCGTCGATGCTGTTATTGCCCAGCACGTAGTGGACGTTGGTCTTTACCCCGGCGGAAAGAAGGGCCTCGATCGCGGAGTGAGTATAGCTGTTCCGATACCAGCTCACGGCAACGGCGCCGCAGTAGCGCTTGCAAAGCCGCGCGATATCGTCCGTCATCCCGAAGCCGGACGTCGTGAAGTTCGGCACGATCTCGTTCTCGCGCGAGATGCAAAGAAGCCCTTCGAAGTCCTCGTGCTGATCGGGGTCCCCTCGCCCTCCGAGCGCGAACTGCATGACCTTGCCTCGGCACTGCTCGGCAATCCAGCGGAAGTCCTCGAGCGGCATGTTCGGCTGCTCCACTACAGAGCCGCTCTGATAGCAGCCGATACCCGCCTTGAGGCACAGGCCGGTCTTCCCATGCTTGCAGTGACCCATCACGCCCACGTCGATGAGCTGCGGAAACGACGCCATGAAGGGATCGACGCCCGTGTCGCGGCCCGAGCCGTCCAGCACCCCGGTGCGCAAGTAGGCGCCCGTCTCCGAGTCGAACACGGACGCGAACCTGCACCGCCTATCTACGAACAACCGCTTCAAGCCAGAGCCCTCTTCAGATCGAACGCCATACGAATCTTGACCTCGGCCACACCGCCGTCTTCGATGTCGCCCGGATCGCGGCGGTCGGAATACACCGCAAAGGGCACGCCGATACCGCCCAGCTTCCGGAAATCACGGACGACTTCGCCGAGCGCGGGACGCTCCTCAGGCTCAGCACAGAAGTCCGCTCCCCGCCCCTCGGCTTCCGCGAACTCCCTGGCCAGCTCAAACTCCAAAGGCAGATCCCCAGAAGGCTCGAGCGGCCGTGAATCGCTCGCCTTTTCCGCAAGAAAGATGAGCTCATCCTCGGAGTCCTCGGAGCCGAAGCAGAAGTAGTAGTCAATCGTCTTGCCCGTCTTTGGATCGGTAAAGGAGAAGGCCGCGACGTCATCGTTGAGCGGCACTTCTTTCTTTTTCGCCACTTCGAAGGCCGGGTGGGACTGGAACGGATTCCCGCTTGTCTTGTAGAACACCCTGCCAACGAGGCAGTCTCCCATATACGCAAGGGCTCCGGAGTCCAAACCCATCGATCCGCCTGAGGCGCCGTCGTTGGACTTCAGAGTAATGCCACTGCCGAAGCCGGGCGCCTGGACTTCGGAGAACTCCCCGGCCCGCACAGCCGCCCGAGACCAGTCGCGAACCTCGCCGCTGAACTCCACAAAAAGAAGGTCGTCCTTTTCCTCATGGTAGTTCCCGGACTCGGGAGATATCGGCGGCCAGGCTTCCAGTCCGGCGGCAACGCGAGCTTCGCAATAAGCGTGCGCAATCGCCGGCGCGGACATCGGGGCACATGAGCAAGAGGCGGCAGCGTCGCATGACGTATGGCCATCGGCCTCATGCTGAGGCTTTTTGACGGTAAACGTCACGTCTAAGTCACGGAATTCCTTCAGATCTCGCAGGCCTTCCACCTTATCGAGCGGAGAGACATCGATAGGCCACGCAGGGAAGTCGATCGATAAAAGACTAACCTCGGAAGCATAGTAGCCATAACCGCTGTTCTCTTCGAATGCCGACTCCTCTATAGTCCTGAGCGACCCGGGCAATATAAGATAGTAGGAATACTCGCCTGCGTCAGAAACGCAATAAGGCGCAATCGCGGTAACGCCGTCGGGGACAACCAGTTTTGGATAACGCCCATTATAATATGCACGCTCCGAAACGCCCTTATAGCACAGCGAGACAAGCCTTCTTTGATCACCGTTTCGCTCAATAAGCGACCCTTCAACGGAGTAGTAGCGTTCATTTCCGGGCGCGGCCTCGACATGAACGGGCCCGCATGGAGTGAGCCCAAGCGAATTAGGATTTCTCCGAAGCTCGAGCTTTGAGCAATACGAAAAAGCGCCGTCGCCGATCTTCTCGACGCTAGCCGGGATTCGATAATCCCTGCATGCACAAAGACGGAAAGCGTGCGCACCAATCTCCCTGAGCGTATTGGGGAACTTGACTTTAGAAACACACAGCTTGTGAAAAGCAAAGGGCGGGATAACCTCAACCCCCTCGGGAATGTCCAGCTTATCGCCAGCGCCGTCGTAGCGCAGCGCCTTCTTGCCGTCCCGGGAAAGAAGGACATCGTTGACGATGTTTAATTTCTCGAAGCTCTTGACGTAGATAACATCAACCACGGCGCTCGGCATCTTTTGCTTGCCGGCAATATTGACGACCTTCGCATAAATGCGGTCGCCAACAATTTCTCCGCTCTCAATGGCCCTAAGTTTGTCGGCAATGCCCCATTTCTGGAGATCGTTTCCCCTCATGGTGCCAAGTTCGTGACCGCAAAATACGCCTTTTGCATACACTCCTCCAAGGAGCTCGAAGGTGATGTAGTCACCAAGACGCAGCATCTCGTAGTTCTTTGCGTTGTCATATCGCTCATTTCCGACAACTTCGGACTGGAAACGCACGACTTTATCGCCGGGCAGTTCCCCGGCGGCGTCAAGGACCTCCTTAAGGCCGATCTTGTCGTAGAAAGCCTGAATCTCTTCGTCGGCAGGACGCGGCAACGAATCAGGCCGGCTAACGGGACTAAGAAGCTGCTGGTCGGTAAAGAACCCGACGGGATTCTGGCCAGTCGTTACCTTAATCCATTTATTAACCTCAGTGGCATGCAGGAGATAGTCTTCGTTGTCCTCTTTAAGGTCCTTTAACTTCGCCAGGCGAGGGGCATGCGCGTACTTCGCCTTAAGCCCCTCGATAATGGCCGCGCACCCCTCAGCGCCGATGCCAGTCTTTTTTGAAGAAATCTCTTTCTTCCTTAGAACCCCGTTCGCTATCAAATAGCTAGCGAAATCGGTGCCGAGGAGTCTTTGTGCCACCCCATTGTCGACATTCAGCTGCTTAACGGCACGAGCCAGTTCTCTGTTCTCCGAGATCAGCTGCGTTATGCCACCGGGCCTATTGTCGCTCGCGGCGTATTTATCCTTAAGTTGTTCAACCGCATCGATGAGCTCTTCGTCAGTGCAGCCGATGCGCTCTTTATCAAGAATTCCCTTCTGCTCAAGCAACTGGGTGACGGAGACGCCGAAGCGATTTCGGCAGTAGGAGCCGCTAAAAAGAACGCGCAGCTCGGGGCAGTCGTTTTCTTCGAGCACCTGCTTAGCGGTCCTTGCCGGACGCTGCTTGTATTGCCTCGCGAGCTCGTCAAACAGTCGCTCATACTCTTCATCGCTCACGGTGCCATTGCGCGACCTGAACGAATCCCTCACGTCATAACCCGCCACAAGCAGCAGGTCCCCCCAAGTCGGGTAGCCGAGCTTCTTTGCATAAGAAGTGATCTTCTTGCAGGAGTTCCCGTGTTCGCTGCGGTAATTGACGACGACGCGATCGGGATACAGCTGGTCGACGGAGGGCATGGCGTTCTCGACGAATTTTTCCCACGTCCTTGCCGCGATGCTGTCGGCGTTGGACTCGATGTCAATTCTCTTGACCTCGATATCGCCCACGCCGGGGTCGAAACCATACGCGATCGCCAGCCGCGACCAGTGCTCGTACCCGATCTCCCGTGCGACCCCCGTCAACTCCTTAACAAACGAGTCATGCGCATGGCGGGCCTCGATCAAGTCGAAAACCTTGCTCGGGTACCACCCCTCAAACGCAGCGACGGCCTTATTGACGTAGTTCTGGTACCACTTGACGAGCCTCTTGCGGCGCTCGTCGGTGAGCTCGGGCATGGCCGGCGCGTAATCCATGGTTGCCTCCAAAGGAAGTTTGACCCTATGCACATACTATCGAGGTCCAGCCGCCGCATCCGCGGCCCGAACGCCAGCGGGTTGTTCGTGCCTGTAAAAGGGTACTCCCGGACAGCTATGCCAAGTGAATGTGAAGCTCACCGAGGGTGTCAACGTCGCCGGTCCGGACGTTTTTCGCCATCAGGAAGTACGTCTCCAGAGCATTGAATGAGACGCTGGTCAGCAGGTCGACGCGGGCCTTAACCACGCGCTTCGAGGCATCGGCGGAATCGATGTCGGCGTATACGCGGGAGCGCCCGGAGACCGCCCGCCCGCTCGCATCCTCGACATAGATTTCGTACTCCGCGGGAAGCACCTTGCCGGTCACGGCCTCGTTTTGCAGCAGGTCCACGGTAAAGCTGGGGTTAGCCACGGCGCTCGGCACCGCGACGGCGCCAAGCGTCGCGTCGGCCGTCGCCACAAACCCTCGGCTTCCCGCCCGATGGTTGCAGAAGCGGACCACCGGCACGCACATCTCCTGCAGGCTGATGCCGCCGTGGACGTAGTTCTCCCCCGCCCCGGGCATCCGCAGGCGCACGCACTCACGCGGAAAGAAGGCCTCCAAGCCTTCCTTCCCGGGAAGCTTCGCGCGAAGAAGCACGCTGGATTCGGCACCGGGACGCGTCACGACGTAGCGCCTGGACGCCTCCACGACCTTGCCGGCCACGTCCGCCGCGGCGGCATGCTCGCTTTCGTCCAGGGGCTTCGCGGTGTACAGGAAGCCGTGGTCGGCCGTGATCAGCACCTCGGCCGCGCGGAACTCCTTAACGAGCAGCTTGACCAGCGAGGAGATCTCCTCGACAGCGTCGCCGCAGGCCTGGAACACCTTCCGCTCGGTCTGGGGGTCGTCGCCCAGGGCATCGATGGTGTTGTGGTAGATGTAGACGACCTCCGCATCGGCCACGAGCTGCTTGCGGCCCTCACGGTCGTTCTTATGGAGGAAGTCGTCGAAGCGCACGGCGACGGCGCCCGCCGAGAAGCGCCTGAGCGCGTTCTGGCGCGCATCGGTCGACGCGGCCTCTGCCCCGTCAACGTGGGCGGCGAAGCCTCCCTTGGGGCCGCGCACCGCCTCGAAAACGCCGTGGGGCAGCAGCGCGGGCATGCCCACCTTGGTCTTTGTGGGCAGGGCACCTTGGACGCCGGTCAGCTCGGCCGTGCCCTTCGTGCTCCTTTCCAGGTTTTGGGCGAGCACGGCAGCGACCTCGTAGCGCAGGGCGTCGGAGACGATCACCCAGGCGCGGCGGCAGCGGTTCGCGGAGCCCTCGACCTCGGCGGGGAAGAAATCGACCTGGCGCGGCAAGCCCTTGACCTCTCCTTTGTTTGCAAGGTCGTCCTCGATGGCGTTGCACCAGCGGATGTTCTGCCCGCGCAGGAACCATTCCTTGTAAAGCCCCTCGATGAAGTCCGCGGCACCGCGAAAGTCGTCGTCCAGCCCATAGAGCGGATTTGCCACTACCTCGTCGAGCGCGAGCTGGAACTCGCGATAGAGGGTGTCTACGTAGCGCCACACGGCCGTGTACTCGTCCCAGATGTCCTTCGCGGTGGTCGCGGCGGCGCCAGAGAAGTGCTCGAGCTGGAATTGGCGCATCCGCGCCGCGGCCTCGACGCCGCGCCAACAGGCGGAGAACTCGGGCGCCCAGGCAAGGCCACGGCGGACGCGGGCAAGTCCGAGCAGCTCGTCGGGCTTGCACGAGATCGAGGCGAGCTCACGGAAGCACGCCTTGAGCAGCGCGGCATCGGCGCAGGGGAACACCTCGCACCAGAGCAGGTCGTCTGTAGGCACGGAGGAGATCGCGTCAGCAACGCCGAGCTCGCGCTCCGCCCGCCTTGCGAACTCTAGGAGCCCCTCTGAGTCCTGCGCAAGCCAGGTTCGGAAGACCTCTCGGCAAAGGCGCTGCTGAACCCCCTCGGCGGCCACGGTCAGCCCCGCGACGGCGGCGCCGGCGGGAAGCGACGCGGCGAGTGCCGACGCCAGGACGTGGCCCCCGAGCCGCCCAGTGTCGCCGCAGCCGCAGCGTTCCTGCGCGAGCGCCGCGAAGGCGTCCTCGAGGCCGGCCGTGCGGAGCTTCTTTCGCGCGGCATCGCCGCCCTTGAGCCACGCGGCGACGACCTCGGACGCCTCGCAGGAGCGCGCCCCGAGCGCCGCGGCCATAACGGCCAGGACGAGCTCGGCGGCCTCGCCAAACCCCGCCCTCAGCGCCGCCACGCGTCCGATGGCCCCGCGCCTTGCGAGGTACTTGCCGCACACATCCAGCGCTTCGCGCATCTGTGGCGTGTCGTCGGCGCCGAGCTCGCTCAGGAGCCCCGAGGCGCGATCTGCCGAAAACGGCACGGCGAGCACATCGACGTCCTGGAGCCAGTCGACGGACGCCGCCTGCTCGCCTGCGCGGTACAACAGGACCCGCGAGCCTGGGAGTGCCTCGTTGATCTGCCGCTTGAGGGCAAAGAGCCCGCCCGGGACCTCCCGGAGCACGGCGATGCCCGCAAGCTCGAGGCCGCAGACGAGCTCGGAGAACTCCCCTGCGGCATCGCGCCAGCAGACGACTCCCCCGCACTCGCCCATAGCCTCGAACAGCGCCATGAGCCGCTCTATGATCTCCTGCTCGCCCATCGCCTCGGCCTACTCGTCAAAGAGGCCCGCGAAGATGGCTTCGAGGTCCTCCTCGGTCGTGGGCTGCGTCTCGATCATGTCCGCGTCGATGGCGGCCAGCATAGTGCCCTCTTTTTTGCGAAGGCGCTGGTAGATCTCCATGTCGAGTGACCAGGTCTTCTGGCCGCCGTACTCCTCCCACATGAAGTAGTAACGGGTCTGCTGGTCCTGCGGCAGGCCCAGGCGGTGGATGCGGTCCTTGGACTGAAGGAGGTGCACCAGGCTGAAGCTGTACTCGTAGTAAACGGCGTCGTGGCACACGGAGTGCAGCGAGACGGACTCGGCCAGCGTGTGCGGGTTGGTGATGAGCACCGGGAACTTGCCGGCGCGGAAGTCGTCGAGGATCTCCGTACGGTCGTCGAGCACCACGTCGCCGTAGATCATGCGGGCCTCGACGCCGTTGGCCTTGAGGTCGCGCTTCAGGTCCTCCATGCTCTTTCGGAAAATGCACCACACGATGACCGGCCTACCCCCGCGCACGAGATCGTGGATCAAGTGCACGCAGCAGGCGCGCTTCTTTGAGACGCCGAGGGAGTTGATCATGTCCACGATCTTGTCGGAGTAGTCGACGACGTCGACCTCCCCGGTTTCCCCGTCCTCCTCCAGGATCCATTGGTAGTCGTCGGGGTCGAGCACGCTCAGCAGGTCGACGGGGTCGTTCTCCATCTGCAGGAGGCGCAGCATAAGCGTGAGCTTGTTGTTCCTATAGTGGCTCTTGAGCACGCCGACGAGCTGGTCGTCGCGCACGTCGGAGTTGACGCGCAGCAGCTCGTCGGGCTCCGCCTTGGGCACACCAAGGTCGTCTTTGGTCGTGCGGCAGAAGAACGGCTGGATCTTCTCGTTGACCTCGATCTGCTTGCCCTCGCTCGCGTTCTTGAGCTCGCTTGTCTTGAAGCCAAAGAAGTTGTCGTACTCGTGCGGGTAGAGGATGTGCAGGAAGTTGTAGAGGTCGAGGTAGGTGTTCGGCAGCGGCGTTCCCGTGAGGGCGTAGGTGTAGCTCGAGTCCTCGCTGATGGTAAGCGCGGCCTTGGCCTGCTTGCCCTTGATCGCCTTGACGCGGTGCACCTCGTCGAAGACGAGCAGCGTGCGGTCCGCGGCGACCTTGGCCAAGTCGTCCGCCACGTTGATCGACGCCTCATAGTTGACGAGGATAAGGTTTGCCCCTCCGATGCCCGTGCGGATATAGCGCTGCTTATCGGCGCGGCCGTGGCCCGCGTAGGCGGCGTCCTGCGTAGAGAAGCACGACAGCGGACGCTTTTTGCCGAAGCAGACCCGCCACTCGGTGCGCCAGGAATCGAAGGCGTTCTTTGGGCACACGACCATGAGACGATCCACGAGCCCGCGCTCGGCCAAAAACGCGAACGCGCCGAGCACCGTGGCGGTCTTGCCGGAGCCGGGGACCGAGAAGTTCCCGGCGCGCGCCATCGAGGCGAGGAAGAACGCGTCGCGTACCTGGCGGTCCACGAGCTTACGCTCCATGGCGTCGTCCACCACGGCCCTGAACTCGGCCAGCTTATTGTCGAACTTGGCGTCGCCGCGCTTGATCTCGTTGCCCAGGCGGTAGTGCTGCTCGGCGAGCTCCTTCAGGGCGAGAAAGCGCTGCTCGAGCTCACTATCCACCGAAAGCTCGCAGCCGAGCTTCTGCGCGAGGCCGTCGAACCTGTCGACGACCTGGGCAAAGCCGGCATGGCTCTCGGGCATGATGAGCACCAGGCGGCCGTTCTCCTTCGCGGCGACGAGGCCGCGGCAGCGCATCTTGTAGCGCGGGCTGCGCGTCACGCGGTCGAGGCCCAGCCCCTCCGGGTCAAGCAACAGCCGGCCGTCCTCCTCGTAGAGCCTCACTTAAGCGTCAACCCCATCGAGCGCGCGGGCCACACGGGCGACCTCGGAACGGATGTCCTCGAGCGCCTCGCGAATCTGCGCGCGCTGCTCGTCGGTGAGCTTGGAAAGAAGTGCCGCATCTACGCCCTTCAGGCTCTCGACCGCGTCCGTGGCGGCTTTGACCTGATTGGACTTGACCTGCTGGTTGCCCTCCTTGATCTTGGCCTTGTCGAAGGAGGCCTTCTGCTCGCCGCGGAGCTTGGGCTCGTTGACCACGTGGTCGCGGAAGTACTCGGTGGTGCTGGGGGCGTCGGCGGGTAGGTCCTCGACCTTCTCGAGGAAGGTCTCGGCCACGTCGAGCTGCTCGTCCATGAACTCGGGGTCTTTGATCAGGCGGTCGATGTAGCCGCGCAGGTCGCGGGTGCGGTCGCCCTCGGACTGCAGAGCCAGGTACGCGTAGACGCAGTTCTTCACGTCCTCGGCCTGGGTCTCGTCCTTGCACTTCTTGACACGCGCGGCGAGGGACTCGATGCCGCCGTGGATCTTCTGGTCCTGGGCTATGTGGAAGGCGCCCGGCATGCCGATGAACTCAAGGTACTCCTTGAGGATGTCGACCTCCTTCAGGCGCTTCTTCATCTCGCTGGCCTTGATGTTGGCGTGCTTGGCGTACTCGTCTGCCGTCATGAGGCCGTCGATGTTCACGCACTCGTCGATGTCCACGAGGCGCGTGATCTCGTCGTAGTTCTCCTTCTCGTCGCGGCCCATCTGGATCTCGAGCTCGAGGGCCTTGATGGCCTTGCGATCGTATGTGTCGGGGAAAACATAGCAGCGCATGAAGCGGTGCTGGCCCTCGTCACGGGCGAGCATGCGCAGGCAGGTAAAGCGGCGGTTGCCGTCGACCACGGTGCCGTCGGAGAGGACGAGCGCCGTCTCCTGCTGCCCCTTGGCCTTGATGTCGAGCTTGGTGGTCTTGAGTTTCTTTGGGTTCACGCTCTCGATCATCTGCTCGATGAGGTTGTCGAGCTCCTCGGTATCGGAGGGCAGCTCGCCGTGCTCGGCCTTATAGCGCGAGACGAACGTGGCGATGCGGCCGTTCTGCACGTTGTAGTGGAGCTTGTCGATGCGCACGTCGTACTTCTGGCACTTGCGGTTGCCGCCGTCGATGAACACCTCGTCGAAGGTGCCGGTATCGCGGACCCAACCCTCGGAAATGCCCGTGTTTATGAACTCGTTAAGCTCCATGCGCTACTCCACTTCATCGACGAATGTCTGATGATCTTTATAAACGCGCCCCAGCTCAGGGCTATAGAACAAGCCTGCCTTGCGGGCAAGCCCGATCAGTTGGCTGCGGGTGATCTGCATGCCGAAGACCGAGGAGAGGTCGTCGGCCAGATCGTCCACCTCGAAGCTGCCTTCGCGGGACACGACCGCGCGGACGAGGTCGCGCCCCTGGCTCCCGTCCCCCTTGGCCGCAAAGACGCGCCTTTTGCAGAGCAGGCCGCTCGAAACGCACTGGCTGCAGCTAAAGAGGACCGACTCGTAGAAGCAGTCGGGCAGTTCGTATTCTAGCAGCCCGAGGCCAGTCCCTTGGCGCCTGAGCCAGGGGACGGTGAAGCACTCGAGGCCCGCCTCGGCGGCCGCGCCGAGCGCCCCGCAGACGAAGTCGCTAACGACGGCATCGTCGATGTCGAGCTCCTTCAGGCCCGTCTGCGTGATCCAGCTGTCCTCGTCGTAGTCAAAAAGAAGCCCGCGCTGCGCGTGCTGGTACAAGTACATCTTGAACGACTGCGCTTGCAGGAGGTCCGGGTCGAGGCCTGCCTTCGAGACCACGGCATCCTTAAAGAGCGAGTCGTAGTACTTCCCCTGAGCGGCGAAGCTCGCCCTGATGGCGCAGTCCTTGTAAGCGCGGAACCCGAGCGACTCGGCGGACCTGCCCTTGGCCAGCTGTACGAACTTCTCCAGCGTGTACCAGTCCTTATCGAGCTCGGGCGCGGCTTCTCCCAAAGCCGCGGCTTTCCCCGTTGCCTCCGCGGGCACGAGCGCCTCGACGGCGGCAGGTGCCTCGATAACAGCGGGTGCCGCCGGGGCATCGGCCTCGGTCACGGGCGCCGCAGCCTCCGGCTCCCCCGCAGGCTCCACGCCCTCGGCCCCGCACGTGGGCTTGAAGCGCTCGCAGCGCGCCTCGAGGTCGCAGAACCAGTCGCTGGGCTCGACGACCTCCTCATGCCGGCGATAGAACAGCACGCGCTCGTCGGGGCTCACATCGTTCAGACGGCGCGCGAGGTCGAACCGGCTGCCGAAGTCATCGCGAACGAGCACGACGTCGCCGGGCAGCCCGAGCCAGCCGACGACCTCGCCGTAGGCGCCCGCCGCGTCGTGCCACAGCAGCACGTCACCCTCGGTGCTCGCCAAAAACGCGTCCAGCTCCTGCTGAAGCGTGGCCTCACCAGGCTCGGTTATGTCGCAGAGCTCCCCCACCGCTACTTGATCTTTGCCAGGACGTCGGCGAGCTTGGCGTAGTTGACCTTCACGCCATCGTCCAGGTCGATGGAGATCATCTGGTCGGCCAGGCGGTGGATCTTCTCCTCGTAGCTTGCCAGCTCGGCGGCTTGGTCGCTCACGAGCTTGCGCTCTTTGTTGTACGCGGCCTTCTCGCGGCCCTCGGCGGACTGCACGGCGTCGTCAAGCGCGACCAGGCGCGTGCGGTAGCGCTCCTGCTGCGGGAGCACGTAGTCCGTGCGAATGCGAGCGATGAGGTCGGGCTGGTAGCGGTGCATGTAGATCAGGCATTTGAAGCCGTTCTTTTTCCCGGAGTCAAAGAGCCAGTAAATCGGGCGCTTCTTGTACGTCTGGCAGTGGTCGGCGTAGAAGTCCTTGAGGAAGTAGGAGCGGATGACCTCGCGAGGCGTGCCCTTGTCGCCGAGCGCGTCGGCGATAAAGCGCAGGTTCTCCTCGAGCGTCTGGGCGCCGTAGGCCACGCTCACGAACTCGACGAGCCTGGCCACGATGTCGTCGCCGAAGTACTCGTCGTCGGTAATGGGCAGCACGTTGTCGGAGTCCGGCATAAAGGTCACGTGCTCGGGATCGGGCATCTTTGCCAGGTAGTCGTCCACCGTGTCGCCGGCGTCCGCGAGCACGAGGCCATCCACGTCGAGCGAGTAGCGGCCAAACATGCAGCCCACGGCATAGCTGATCAGCGAGACGATCTCGTCGTGGCGGGTGCGCACGTAGCGGTTGCCCTTATAGCTCTCCGGGATCTCCTCCGCCGTGTCAAAGATGCGCGCCACCGAGACGTACTTGTCCTCGACCTCGATGGGCACCTCGCCCTCCATGTTGTAGATGCGCGCAAAGATGCGGTTGAGCTCCTCCTCGTTGGCGCGAAGCTGCTCGAAGCGCCCGTTCACCTCGGCCTTGTGGGCCTCGTATTTATCCTTGATCAACGTTGCCATGTGGTTCGTCTTTCTGTGGTTGGTTGTTGCGGGACCGGCGTGAACAGGGGTACGTTCCCTGTTCATGAGACATGTCGCAAGAATCGCGCGCTTCTGCTCTTGAAATGCGGCGGGGCTATAGTGCGGTCCCTCGGCGTCCGAGGCCACGATTCTAGGAACGTCACCCTCGATCGCGGACAACAGATTTGCCTGATACAGGCTCATTCCCATGAACGCGAGAATGGTTGGTGAACCTGAGCTCGACGCAACGAGGTCGTTGACTCGAGACGTGAACCAGTCTGCGCATTGCTTTGAGTTGGCGCTTATATCGATTAACTTTCCACCTCCTCAGTTTTGCCAAGAAGCTTGTGATTGATTCGATAGCCGGGCGCATCGGATATGGTTTCCACGCTAATTCCCTTTGGTCCCCCCTTAATCACGTTCTCGAGTTCCTCTAATAGGGTCAGCGTAGTTAGAAAACAAGCTGTTGGTTTTGGGTCGGACGTTCCTATGGAGCTGGCTTGATCTTTGAAAAGTACGGTTTCGTGCTCGTCGTCCATTTCATAATTACCATGAGCAATTGAGTTTCTTATGTGTCGGAAAAGACAGGTGGCATATGTCTCTTTGAGCCTGCATTTGATTGAGTTATCTTCCGCTGCTGTAATGCTGTTTTGTATGCAGAATGCGCCCCCAAGAACATGCGGATTGGCGAGGCTTAGCGAAAGTCCGTCTACTGTATCTTGAACATCTTTTGAGATGGAAAAGCGAATGTTTGACGTTGATGCTAGGGAATGTGTCTTGACAACCCATTTCATCAATTTGTCTAGCTCGCGTTTTTCCCATCCGAGCTCGCCCAGGTCAATAGACTGGGCTGAGCTGCCTTTATCTGAATGTGCATACGGAGAATTCGTAAGGTAGAAATCAATAATTGGAAAAGGGAGCATTGCAATTCTCTCCTTCAAAAGATGGACGCAACGGCTCGTTGGATGCTGTGGTTCGGGCTGGTTATATTGCCTGTCGTTTTGGATTTCTATAGAAGCGGACTGCGCTTGAAATCCCAAGAGATTTCAAGCGAGTCCCAGTCGTGGCTAACGTGATTTCTGCAACGTGCGACAAGCTCTTCGGTGTTCGAATAGCACTTTCCTTCAGGAAGTGCCGGAAGGCCGAGAACATCTCCAACTGTTGTATTCAGCGTTGGATTGAATGCCCTTAACAGCTCCTTGCAAATTGAAGAATTGAGAAAAGCAAGATAGCGATTTAGGAGAGCCTGGTCACATCCCGTCTTTAAAGTGATCGTGGGTGAGCCGGAGCTGAAGAGGTTGGGGGCTGGTTTATAACGGAAACTGGTGTCAGAGGAGGTGATTAGTCCCCAACATATGCCTTCTTTTCCAAGAGCAGTCTCATTTGGAAGGCCGCCGTGTTTGGAGTAGTGATTAATGGCTTCCCTTTTCCAATTAACGACATCAAAAGCTAGTCCTCCCCAGCGAGAGAAGCCTCCGCCATTCGAAAAAGGCATCCAGTAGCGCTCGTAATCTCTGGATGATATCTCCCACCAATTGCGGACAAATAAGCTGTTGTTATGAGTCTTCAGCCTTCCTGCGGATTCAAATACTCGAGAGAGATTTCCCGACTTGAATAGCCGTCCAACTGTTTCAGGGAGCCAATAGGCGATGGGGGAGCCGGGGATCTGGTGGAAGGTTTCGGCGCTGCGGCGGTAAAACCAGCCGCAGGCGGGGTTCTTGATGGCCTCCAGCAGCGCTTGGCGCTTGGGTTCGCTGCCGCTGATGTCCACAAGGCGCGCATAGGCGCCCTCGCCTGAATAGGCGCCCTCGCCTGAATAGGCGCTGTTGTAAAGGACGTCAGCGGTTACGGAGACGACCTCTCCGCCGATGGCGTCGAAGGCGCGAGGACCGAGGTGAGCCATCGTCACGATGCCCTTATTGCAAATGATCTTCTCGCGCATCTTCTCGAAGCTGCCGAGGAACATCCAGCTCTGCATGGTGACCATGGCGGAGTAGCCGTGGTCCTTGGCCAGGTTGAAGCCGCGCTCGATAAAGCAGGTGCAAAGGTCGCTCTTTGAGTCCGGGTAGTTCCTCTTGACCCATCCGCTCATGAACGGGTTGAAGCTGCTCGATCCCATATACGGCGGGTTGGCGATCACCACATCGAAGCGGCGGGTGAGGCTCTCGCACTTGGTAAGCGCGTCCTTGACGCGGGCGGCGCGGCCGCTGCTGAGGAGGTCGGTCTCGCAGCCGGAAAGCTCGGCCTTGAGGTTAGCTATGTCCTCGCTCGTGGGTGAAAGCAGGCTGCCCACCTCGCCCAGGTGAGCCAAAGCTTCGGGCAGCTCCTTGCCGCAGAGGGCGAGGTCGCCCGTGGTCAGCGGCACGCTCTCGAGCACGGTGATGTCCGCGCGGGCGGAGCCGTCGCGCGTGAGGAAGCGACGGTCGTGCTCGCGAGCGCGCATGGCCAAGACCAGGCTCGCGATCTGCGCGGCGCGCGGGTCGATCTCCATGCCAGCGAGGTTCTTCGAGAGGATGAGCTCCGGAATCTCTCGCTCGCGGTAGCCCACCTCCTCGTACATAGCCACGAGCAGCTCGAAGGCGTAGGAGAGGATGTGGCCGCTGCCGCACGCAGGGTCGCAGACGGTAATCTCCTCGGGGCTCGAGATGCGGATAAAGTCCTCGTGCTCGGCATCGGGCTCGATGTAGTACTCCATGCGCCCGCGCAGGGAGCTCTCCGGGTGGTTGAGCATCCAGAGGCGGCCCAGCGAGTTCTCCACCATGTAGCGCACGATCCACTCGGGCGTGAAGAGCTGCGTGGCGGGGGCAACGTCCTCGGGCCTGGCCTTGCGCTTGGACTTGAAGAACTCGTCCTTGCGCTCGGAGTTGTAGAACTGGTAGGACCAGCCCAGGGCCTCGACGTCGGACCAGGTGTCCTCGGGGACGTCGGCCACCAGGTGGTAGAGCACGTCGTGCTCGCCGCGCAGCAGCAGGCCGTCGGGAAGGGTAAGGGCATCAGCGTCGCCCACGTGGCCGAACACGTCGGGAAGGACGTCGGCCAGCTGGTTGCACTGGGCCACAAGCACCATGCGGTAGGTATCCTCGGGGCGGCCCTCAACGGAGAGGCGCAGGGCAGCCGCCACATCCAGCCCGGGCAGGTCGAGCTCGCCTAAGGAGCGCAGGCACTCGGGGTCGAAGGAGCCGTCCTGCGCGCTCAGCATGCGCACGCGGCAGGGCAGAAAGCCGCGGACCTCCATGTACCGGATAGCGACGAGGCGGTTGAACCAGCCGTAGGCCTCGCGCTCGCAGAAGGCGTCCCAGCCCTCGGCCTCCACGCGGGCATAGAGCGCCGCTCGCTGCGCGCGCTCGGCGGGGTCGAGCACGCGGCCGCCCACGACGTCGGAGTCGGGACCCGCCTCCGCGCGCCCGGCATCGTCCAGCCCGTAGCGCGCGCAGCGGCGCTTGACGGCGTCAATCAGCTCGGTGCGGGCCCGGGGGCAGAACTTCTCGAGAGCCTTGGTGTCCATTTGCGGGGTCTCCCCTCTGTTTTTGGTCTGAGCGGTGCTGCGCCGAGTGCGGGCGTGGGGCTGGTCGGGGCCGCGCCTAGCCGAGCCTGATGCCGTCATTGCCCTCGAGGCCGCGGAGCAGGCGCTCACGGGCGGCGGCGAGGTAGGCGTCCACCTCGGAGGCGCTCTTCAGCGTCTTGGGCAGGAAGACCTGGTTTCGGTCCAGGCGCTTGATGTTCTCCTTGGGCACGGCGGGCGCGGCTTCATGGCCCTTCTTTGTGAGGACGACGTCCGGGTTGGCGGGCTTGGGGCGGAGGAACTTCTGGTGCTCGACGTCGATGCGGTCAAAGAGCTGGGACTGGTCGGTGGTCAGGCGCGCGAGGACGGCGTCGAGCTCGGTAATCAGCCTGGCGGCGTGCACGGCGTTCTTGCGCTCGGCGCGACGTAGGCCGATCTCGGCGAGGGACACGCCCTTCTCGGCGGCATAGTCCTCGATGCCGGCATACATCTGGTCCACCGCGTCGAGGGTCTGGGTCTGGCGCTCGCGCAGGAGGGCGTCGTGGGCGGAGGTGACCGCGTTATTGGCCTCGACCACCTGGGTGATGCGGCTCCCGAGCCGTGGGTTTGCCAGGTAGGCGTCGATGACGGCGAGGGCGGCGGTCGCCTCCTCGTTGTCGGAGAGGTACTCGCGCTCCTGGGACGTCATCATATCCTTGATCTGACGGGCGCGGTCGAAGTGCTTCCGCTGGTTCGTGAAGAAAGCCTTGATGTCCGCAATGTCCTCCGCCGCGTCCCCGAGGTCGTCGTCCTTGCGGGCGATGGCCTGCAGGAGGTCGGCGGCGTCCCCCGGGGTCTTGAGGATGGAGTCGAGGAGATTTGCCGCCTCGGTTGCCTGGGCATAGCCCGGGTAATCGCGGCACGAGCGGTATTCGTGGTCAAGGAGCGAGCGCAGGAAGTCGCGCTTTGCGCCGAGCAGCCTGCGGGAGTCCTTGGCCAGGCCCTCCTCGTCCGTCATGAGGTTGTGCTCGTCGGTGAGCTCCTCCACCACGGCGCGCACCGTGCCGCGCGTGGACTCGCTGACGGCCGCGCGCTGCTCGATGCGGACCTTGTCGACGAGGGTGGACTTGCGCAGGTAGTCGACGACCCTGGGGTCGTCGGTGTTCACGGGCGAGCCGCCATAGGTGAGCTTGGCGCGGTGCTGGGCCACGAGGTCGGCAGCCACGCCGGCGATGTCGATCTCTCGCCAGCCGTAGGGGGCGGCCTGGTAGCGGCGCTGGACCGAGCCCATGGTCACAGGCTGGTTCAGCTGCCCCTGGTAGTTGAGGAAGGTGGCGAGGTCGTCGGCTGCACGGCGGCTGAGGGCCTCCTCGCCCAGGCCCTGCGCCTGGCTGGCGAGGATCTTCTTTACGTCCGCGTCGGAGTCAAGGTTCTTCTCGACGTAGCCCAGGTGGGAGTACACGGAGCCGATGAGCTGCTTGGCGCACTCCTCGATGAGGGTCTTTGCGGAGGTGGACTTGGGCGGCGTGTAGGAGGAGCCGAGGACGTAGAATTTGCCGTGGATCACGGCCTGCTCCATGAGCTCGCGGGCGCGACGCTCGAGGCGGGTGCGCTGGTCCTGCTTGGCCGAGATGACCTTGGACTCGTCCTCGTTCACGCCGATGCCCTCGACGTTACAGAATTTCTCGATCTTTGCCGCCTCGAGCAGGCAGCCGTAATAGCCTGCGCTCGGGTCGAGGACGACGATGGCCTCGCTGTTGCTGGACCTGAGCTCGAGCGCCTCTGTGGAGTAGGGCTCGGCGCCGTCCATGCCGGCGATGACGCGCAGGGTCATGCCCTGGCCGTCGTGGACTCGGCGCTCGTCCAGGTACTCGGCGATGGGGAACACGTTCTTTCCCACCGTGAGCTTGGGCGAGTCGAAGATCATGCCGAACATGATGTCCGCGGCCTTCTTTGAGAGCTTGTCGGGCTCGACCTCGGTGCGCTGGATCTTCATGGCGATGCCCTGCTCAACGTCCGTGAGGAACTGGTACGTCTCGCCGTCGCGGGCCACGTAGTTCTCGCAGATCAGGCGGTCGAGGGAGGCCGTCACGCGCTCGCGCAGGTCCGCGCGGTTGACGCGGGAGTCGTCCACCATGAGGGTGACGATGTTCTCGAGGTTTCCGGGGAGCTCGCGCGCCACCCAGCGGATGAGGAACAGAAGCTTGAGGACCTCGACGTCGTAGGCCTCGAGGCCCTGGCCGCGCATGGCGGCGTCCGCGGCGCGGTTGATGACCTGGCGGTGGTAGGACTCGAGCGAGGACTGCACGGTGTCGTAGAAGCGCCACATGGGCACGAGCGAGTTCTGGTCTCGATCCTCGACGGACTGCGTCGCCTCCTGGAAGCCGTTGAGCATGGAGCGCTCGCCGGAGGAGGTGTGCTTGCCGGAGTTGCCCTGCTTGCGGAGCTCGTTGAGGACGTCCTGCACGAGCTTGAACTGGTACTCGGCGAAGGGGAACGCCTCGGCGAAGCCGGCGGCGCCGTCGTAGCCGATGAGGTCGGCGGCGGAGTCCTTGAAGGAAAAGAGGTTCTTCAGGCTGGCCTCTGCGTCGCCGTAGCTCGCCTCGAGAAGCTCGGTGGCCTGGGGCTTCTTTGCGAGGACGCGGCGCTTGATGACCTCGTCGGCGTTGGAGCTGGACATGGAGAGGCGGGTGTTGAAGCGGCCCTGGATCTTCGAGAAGTCATTGCCCACCACAGTGGTCACGGAGTCGATGGCCTCCTGGCTCGTGACGACGACCCAGACGCGGCCGCCGCAGCGGGTGCCGAGCTCCTCGACGATGGTCTGGAGGTTGAGCATGAGGCTCGGCTCGTCGCCGATGAACTGGCCGATCTCGTCCACCATGATGAGCAGGCGGAACTCGCCGCAGGGCGAGGCGTCGGCGCGGGCGTCCACGTAGCGCTTGACCTGGTCGACGAAGGTCTCGATGGAGACGGTGGCCTCCTGCTTGTCCGCGATCCAGGACTCGGCCTCCGCCTCGTCCATGACGCCGGCCTTGACGAGGGCGTTCTTCACCTTGGACCTGCGGAACTTGAACTTCTTGCAGCCCTCGGACCAGGGCTCGCCTTTTGCAGCCTCCTCGTAGGCAACGCGGAAGGCGTCGGTCTTTCCGTCCTCGTCGATGAGCATCTCGAGCTCTGCCACCTTGAGGTCGCTCCCGCAGAAGCCCAGGTGATCGTAGAAGACGCTGGCAAAGGTGCGCTTGATGACGTCCTCGTCCTTCTTGCCCTGGGCCTTGAGGTCGATGTTGAACAGGATCGTCTCGGTGGGGACGGAGGCGGCGCGGCGCGCGGCGGCCAAGGTGTCGGGGTCCTCGAACTTGTTTGCGAAGTAGTCGAGGGCGGGCTTGCCCTTGACCGGCTGGTTGGAGAGCAGGTACGAGAGCATCTTTAGGAAGTGGGACTTACCGGAGCCAAAGAAGCCGGAGATCCAGACGCCAATCTTGTCGGTGTGGCGCTCGAGGGCGCGGTCGTAGGCGGCGTAGAAGTCCTTGAAGTGGCGCGCGAGCTCGCGGGTGACCACGTACTCGGAGAGCTCCTGCTCGAGGACGTCCTCATCGGCGACGTCCATCTTGATCACGCCGTTGATGTCGCGATCGATGTCGCGATCGAACATATCTTGGATGCGCATGGTGTCTCCTTGGCAGGGTTAGAGCAGGCTGAAGGCGCGGTAGTAGTTGCCGTCCTCAAGACGGCCGAAGAGCTTGAGGGTGCGGCCATCGAAGATGCCGGGGTACATGAGCACCACGGGGATGTCCTCGATGATGGGCTGGGCGGCCTCCATCACGTCGTGGGCGCGCACGAAGGGGTAGACCTTGCCGACGCCCGTTATGAGCAGGACGTCGCGGCCGCGCTCGTGCGGCGAGAAGTCCATGGCCTCGACGAACTCCTTGGGCGTGGCCACTTCCTGGATGGCCTCCAGAAGCGCGTCGGGCCCCTCGTCCTGCTCGAGGTCGTAGGCGTCCTCGAGGATGTCCTCCTCCTCGCAGATGTGCATGAGGACGTCCCACAGGTCGCGGCGGTGGACGCAGCACGGGAGCTTGCCCGCCTCGGAGTCGAGCACGAGGGCGTCGGTGAGCTCGCGGACCTCGAGCTCGCGGGCAGCGTCGTAGGCGTAGATGAAGAACGGGACCTCGTTGCCGAGGCCGCGGCAGTTGAGGAACTCGGGATCACGGAAGCGCGAGCGGATGCGCTCGAAGCTGTCGGCGAGTGTTTGGTTTGAAGGCTGGAAAGCCATAGGCGAATCTCCCCTATTCCTTGGAGCCGAACGCGGGCAGGAGGGCGAAGTCGCCGTTCGCGCGGATGCCGTTCTCGAGGGAGCGGTCGAGCAAAGGCGGCGTCAGGCGCCCGGAGTGGCGCTCGTACATGCCGCACCGCACGAGGCAGGCGGTGAGGACCTGGCGGATTTTGTTGAGCGTGGCGTCTGAGCAGCGGGCGATCTTCTGGTCCTGCGCGCGCAGGCCCTCCACGAAGGCGGCGACCTCGGGGCGCGAGAGCGAGCGGTCGAGCGTCCTGAACTTGTGCGCGACGAGCGTTGCCAGGAAGTCCCACACGATGCGGTTGTCGCGCGCCATGGCGTAGAGGTTGGCCTGCGCAATCTGGTCGGCCGTGCCGTTGGCGATGAGGTCGATGAGGGCCGCGCGAGTGGCGGGGTCGTCCGAGAGCGCCGTCAGGCGGCGGTCGCAGGCGCGGGCAACGGAGCGTAGCTCACGCTCGGTGGGGTACTGGAAGAGGTTCTCGTCGCAGACGCGGGCAACGAGGCCGGCGGGGTCATACGACTCGCCGGCCTCGTTGCGAAGCCTTGCAACGGTTCTGGTCTCGCGCAGCAGCCACTGCTCGCGCGTTATGCTGCCGCGGTACGGGGCGTCGGTGGGCATCGGTTTGTCCTCAGGTGCTTAAAGCTCGTTTAGTGTCCTTATCTTACTCGGTTGGGCAGCGCGCTCGGCGGTCAGAACCGCCAACCGCCGCGCGTTGTACCCCCCCTACGGCAGGCGGCCGCCTAGGCCTCAGAAAGCCCTTCTTGCTTAAGCTCATCCGCGAGCCTGGCCTTGAGCTCACTGAACTCCTTGCTCGGCTCGAGGATGCCGGACTCGACGATCAAATGGGCGTCCTCGTCGTCGAACGTCTCGGGGCCCGTGAACGCCGCCTCGGTGAACTGGCTGAGCACGTTGAGCATCTTTGCGCGGTCGTCATGGGAGGCATTGGGTTTCGCGACGTCGTACTCGTCGAGGAGCCTCCGGAGCAGGGGCGTCAGCCTATTGTTGAGCGCGGCGATCTCCTCGGCGCCGACGAGGTAGGCCTTATTTACGTTGGGGCCCATGCCGTTCGTCATATACCACTCGGCCTTGGCTTCGAACATAAACTGAGGGGCGATTCTGAAGGACGTAAAGAGAGCCTGGCACAGCACCACGAATTCGTCGGCAGACAGCTCGCCCTTGTCGGCACGCTCCATCGCCTTCGTCGTTTCCGACTCGAACGGCTCGGCAATCACAATCGAAGCCGCGACCTTCCTTGCGAAGTCCCTAGCATGCTCGATGTCGGCGTCCTCGTCGTAGGTGAGCGAGAGCCTGACGAAATCCTCGGAGGCCAAGGTCAGAGGATGAATATGGAACTGAAGGCCGTTAATGCCGCCATTGGGCTGCGTCTGGACGACGACGCATTCGCCGTTGGAGCATGCGACGTCCTCGAGCCACGCCACGCTGGGCTTCATGGAGTACATCGCGCTGTGCTTCAGGCCCCACAGCAGCTCGATACCGGTGCGGCGGAGGCTCTCCGTGACCTCCTCGTCCCCTGCGAGCGCGGTGCAGTAGATGATGCGGTCGCGCAACGAGAGATCGTCGTCACGGCTCGCCTCGCCACGCACGATGACGAAGGAACGGCACTGGGAAATGAGGCCGGAATCCCCATAGTCCTCCACAACGGTCCAGCCATCGGGGCAAGCCACCGTGAAGTGGGGTCCCCTGGCGGTGTTTCCACCGGAGAAGGTCACGTCGGCGTAGTCGATCGCATCCTCCTCGGAATCCGGCATGGCGTCGTTGATCTGGTCCATGAGCTCAAGGAGGTCGATGCTTGTATCGCCGCTCGCGACCGCGTCGACCTTGTCGGCCAGCTCCTGGGGAAGCGTACGTCCCTGTATCTCGTTCGTAAGAACCGCCATCTTGAGCAGCGCGAGGATGCTCCCGCGGTCCATTCCTTCAAAGTCCTGGTTTTCTGAAATGATGCGCCTCGTTTCTTGTTCGTAGCTTGTACTGGTAATTTGAACCGGCGCCCGCGGCGTGCTCGCAGCGGCGTTCCCGGGCTTAGCGGACCGAGATGTGCGTATCGGGATTGAGGTAGACCTCGTAGTTGTCGTACTTGCAAGAGACGAACGCAAAGACCTTCTCTCCACCTACGCCCATTTGGGCCCCTTTCCGCGACGGTGTGACGGATGGTGACGCGGCAAAGCCGCGTTCCTATGGTTGCCATGCTCCCACGGGATTGGGACAACAATTGAAGGCGGAGGGGCGAACGGCCCGGGGCGGGCGGATCCGGCCTGCGCGAGAAACCTGGAGCGTCGGTAAATGAGGCTTTGGGCTGCGCGGGAATCCGGGAGCGTCGGTACCGACGGCCCCGGATTTTGGTGAAGGGAGGCCCTTCTTGCCGCTTTCCGCGCGGGAACGGGCGAGCGTCAGCACCGACGGTCGGCGATTCTGGCGCAGCACTCCCCGCGCTCTACCGACGGTCCCGGATTTTGGCGCAGCGCGGCACCGGTTTTACCGACGGTACCGGTTTTTCGCGCAGCCGTTTACCTGCTGTTTTACTTTGTGTGACGAACGTGTGTTTGCTATCATCTTTGCTTGAAGACGAGCGTTTACCCGTGGTATAAAAGAGGTGGTCCTCCCGCAAGGGTCGGCCTCCAAGAGCCGGGGGGTTTCCCCCGGCATTTTTGTTAGCAAGGAGGTCGTAACGATGGAGGAGCTGTCCATTTTTGTCGACGAATCCGGCGATGCCGGCGAGACATCGACGTACTATTTGATCACAATCGTCCTACACGATCAGGCCAAGGATATTAGCGAGGTCCTTGAGCCTTACGAGGCCGATCTTCGTGCTCGACGGGTCGCGGACATCCCGATGCATCTGGGGCCACTGCTCAACGGCAACGACGACTACAAAGGCCTCGGGGTATCGACACGCAAGGCATTCCTCAACAGCTTCCGCGTGATGGCCGACAAGCTCCCCTTCCAATACATGACCTTCGCCTACCGAAAAAGCGAATATGCCGACTACAGGAGCCTCTTTACCAGCATGAAGAGAGACCTTGTTCTGACAATCTTCGACAACCTCGACTTCTTCCAGAAGTTTGAGAAGGTCAAGGTCTATTACGACAACGGTCAATCCGTCGTCACCAACGCTCTTCATGATGCGGTTGAGTACGCACTGGCGAGGGATGCCGTTATTTACCGCGATGCAAAGCCAGCCGACTACCGCCTTTTCCAGCTTGCGGATTACATCTGCACGCTCGAGCTCACAGCGCTCAAATACCAGTCACGCTCCGAGACCGCCACGGACCGAATGTTCTTCGGCCAATGGGGCTCGCTCAAGAAGAACTATCTCAAGAAGCTGCGTAGGCATCGGCTTGGGTAGTGGGCGATTGCTGACGACACGACCCCGATCTCACAGCGGCACGATTGGCTGCAACCTGCAGTTTTAACTTGTGTATCGAACAGGCGTTTGCTAGAGTAGTTCTTGTCCCCAACCGTCAAAATGTGGTAAAAAGGGACCAGACTTTCCGAAAGGAAGGCCTGTCGAAGTTGCCGGTGAACTGCGCCCCAAATCTTGGACGCACTAATTAAAGCGCGCGGCTATGCCGCCA
>UQIF01000017.1 GCA_900540955.1 uncultured Olsenella sp. | reverse complement strand
TTTTGTCCCACTTTATGGAGCCGCTCCACATTTTGGGACAAAATCCCCCGTCCCTTTTGTCCCACTAGAGGAAGGCGTCGGGGGTAAGGGTGGCCGGAGCGCCACGGCGCACCATCGACAAAAGCCGAGCCTGCATGATGGCCAGCGGCACGTTCTGGCTCTTTATCGGGCCAATTAGGGCGCGGGCGGCGCCGTCTCGCGGCAGGCCCACGCCAGCCGCGAGCTGTGCCCGCTCGTCGGAGATCATCTGGCCCACAAGGGCGCGGACGTCGGCGGACGTGTCCCCCGTCTGCGTCATGCACGCCGCCTCGACACACAGGGAAAGAAGCTCGAGGTAACGGCCCTGGACCATCGTCATACTCGCCGCGTCGCCCTCAAGGCCCCAGCCGCGCAGCAGCTCGATCACGGCCTCATACTCGTCGCCGATGCCGCGGTACAGTTCCCGCGCGAACTCGACGCCGTGTTCCTCAGGAACCTCGCGACGAACGTGATACCCGCCGCCCATGAAGGCGACGCGCTCGACATCTCGCAGGTACCCGAAGGTGAATCCGTGGTCGTTGCCGTTCTCGGCATTGAAGCGCAGCTTGTTCGCAGCAGCCCTTGCGCGGTCGAATAGTTTTGCGCTCGCCGGCGAGAGGCGACCGGAGGCGAAGTGCTCCCACGTGCCGGTCCGGAAATCGTGCTGCGTCCGATAAATAACGGGCGCCTCGTCCGTCTCGAGGTCTATCTTTCGGCGCGGGGTCTCGATCTGAACGGCAACGCCGCCCACCACAAGGTCCACGTGCTCGCTCTCGGCGGTATCGACGAGCTTCTGGAGATACGTCGCGTCGAACCATCCGTCGGTGTCCATGACCACGATATACTCGCCGCGAGCGCAAGCGAAGGCCGCGTCGAGCGCCTCCTCGCGGCTGCACGCCGACACGTGCTCGACCACCACCCTGATGTCACGCTCCATGAACGTGTCGAGCATGCGCGCGCTCGAGTCCTCCGAGCCCGCGTCGACAGCAACCAGCTCGACATTGTGCAGCGTTTGGTTCTGCACGCTCTCCACTGCGCGACGCAGGGTCTTCTCGGCATCATGGACGCAAAGAAGGACCGACACCTTCGGCGATGTGGGAGAGAAATGCTGCAATTGCTGCCTTTCAGACGATGGGCCGACCAGCAATTATCCGATGCGCTTATGCAGGTGCGGTGTGCAAGACGTCGCTCCTCAAATCACCATGATTCCCCATCGCCGGGCAGGCGTCATCCGCTTCAGCAATTATCAACAATCGTTGTCCGCGGCGGCCTCTTTTGTCTCAAGACTACGCCCGCAGCCAAGCGGCCACGGGCGCAGAGCGTTGCTTTATTCCGCTTTTTTGGGGGGCTTCCCCCCGAGTTGCGCGGGGACGGCTTAAACGAGCGTGCCGACCGACGTGCACAGCGCGGTGCGGTCGATGACCTGGAAGCCCGTCTCGGCCGCGGAGCCATCATCGGCCTGGGTGGTCTCGGCAACGAGCGGCGCGTCGACGCGGTTGAAATTCTCGGCACCCACACCGGTGGCCCTGGTGCCCAAATCAACGAGCTCGGCCGTCGTCATGTCGGTGCGAAGCTTCATCAGAAGCGCCGTGGACTCCTTGATGAACTTCGAGGGATCAGTGCCGGCAAGCGCCATGACCTGCTCGAGCACGTCCTCGCTCGCCACGACCACGTGGGTGAACTTGATGTTGCTCGCCGCGTTGAGGGGCACGACGCAGGCGGCAGGGCCGTGGGCGGCGCAGTAATCGGCAAGCGTGGCGGCGTCGTCTCCGGAGCCGATCTTTGCGTCGAGCGGCAGGGTGGCCAAAGACGCCACGGTCTGCGTGGTCTCGCTGCCGTCCTCGGCTTGAACGGGCTTCTCGTGGAGCAGCAGCACCTGGGCCTGCGTGACCTGTGTGCCCTTCTCCATATCGGAGGCATCGGCCACCGTAAGGAAGAGCACCTTGGTGAAGGCGTCCTGGGAGATCGAGTACTGGTCGTCGGTGACCACCATCGAGGACTGCTTTCCGACCTGCTTGGAGAGGTCGGCGTCCTCAAGGCGGGTCTCCTTGCCCACACGGTCGGCGACGCGCCCGACGACGACAAAGAGGGCAACCGCCACGACGACGAGCACAACGACGCCGATGACGTTCGTGTAGGGGCCCGGCGTGGGCACGTCGGTGCGCTCAAAACGCTCGCGCTTCCTAAAGAGCATGGGTACCGCCTTCCCGTGCGCATGCGCACGCGTGAATCCTTTTTACAACAGGATACCTAACGCGCAGGCCGCAAGACCCGCGAGAACCGCCGCGACATAAACCAACAGGGTGACGTAGACGTTCTGGCGCGCGTCGGCGTTCGTGCGCCACAGCACGAGCAGGCCTACGCCGCCCGAGGAAAGAAGCCCGGCCAGCATGGGGCCGGTGGCGAGCGTTCCGTCAAGGAACAGCTCCGCGATGGCCACGCTCGCGCCGCAGTTGGGAATAAGCCCGACGAGTGCCGCGATGAAGGTCGCCCTCACGGGGTGATAGGCGAGCATCGATCGGATGGAGTCGACGCCGAGACCCTCGATGATCAGGCCGAACAGTAGCGAGATGAGGAAAATGAAGGCCGTGACCTGAGCCGTGTGAACGCACGCGGAGCGGACAATCCCCCAGGCGCCGTGGTGTGAGTGGCCGTAGTGATGCCCGTGCTCATGGTGGCCGTGATGGTCGCCGTGGACGTGGTGGTCATCGTCGAGCTCTTCATGCTCGTCGGCCTCCTCACAGTGGCAGTGCTCGCGCTCGCAAAGCTCGTGGATGTGCGTATGGCCGTCGCCGGCGCGGTGGAGCAAGCGCAGGACCAAGTCGAGCAAGAGGCCCGCGACGATGCCGATCACGACCTTTATGGCGATGATCGAGAGCATGCGGCTCGCCGGCTCCTGATGGGCCACGAATACCGGAATCATCTCGTCAGAAGTGGAAAGAATAACGGCGACTAGCGTGCCAGCAGTGACCACGCGCCCAGAGAAGAGCGTGGCCGCCATGGCCGAGAAGCCGCACTGCGGCAAGGAGCCAAGAAGCGCGCCCACCACAGGGCCGGCGGCGCCGGCGTGCTCAACCGCCTCTTTGACTTTGTTGCTGGCAAAGTGCTCGAGAGCCTCCATGGCCAGGTAGGTCACAAGAAGAAACGGAATGAGCTTGAGGGTATCGATAACGGAGTCGGCAAGAACGTCGACAAAGAGATCCAAAGCAGGTCCTTTCCAAGCGCGGGGTACGTCCAGGCAACCAGGTCAGACAGGCAAAATAGACTGCCAAATCAGACAAGCTGAAAAGCAGGTCACCAGGGGACAAGGGCGCCGGGAAGGTAGTCGACGGCTTGGAAGGTGAGGCCGCGAGCAGGGGCGCAGGGGCCGGCGCAGGCGCGGTCGCGTGCGGCGAGGGCGGCTGCCACCCACGCTGCATCGCGGTGTCCTCGACCAACCTCAACGAGGGTGCCGACGATGGTGCGAACCATGTTGTGCAGGAAGGCGTTGCCCTCGATGTCGATCGCCACGAGGCGCTCCGAGGCTTCCTCGACCTCACTCACATGCAGGGTGGAGACGTAACGGCACGTCGGCTTATCGACGGCTGAGGAAGCCTTACAGAAGCTCTTGAAGTCGTGCTCGCCAACGAGGACCTGCGCCGCCTCGTCCATGGAGGCAACGTCAAGGGCGCCCTTGTACCACCAGGCGTGGTCCCAGGCCATGACGGGACGAGCATCGCCGGCGCATATCCGGTAGCGGTACCTACGCATCTGGGCGCCAAAACGCGCCGAGAAGTCCGGAGCCGCCCGGAATAGGCCCGACACCGAGATGTCGTCGGGCGTCAGCGCGACGAGGCTGCGGTGAAGGCGGTCGGCCGACAGATCGAGCTCGGAAGCGGCCATAGGAAGGCTCACATACTGGGAGACGGCGTGGACGCCCGCATCGGTGCGGCCGGCGCAGGTAAGCTCGCAGGGACGGCGAAGCGCGCACTCCAGAGCGCGGCGAAGCTCACCTGCAACGGTCCTCTTTCCGGGCTGCTCCGCGAAGCCGCAAAAGCCCTCCCCACGATAGCCGAGGCGAATCACAAGCGTGGCCTGAGCCGGCGCGTCGCCGACCATCGGTGTCTCGCGCGGAACATATTCGCGCTCATAGGCACCCATGAGCATATCCTCCGATTTCGTATAAAAAGGGCCCTGGCGCAAGGCCAGGGCCCTTAGGGCACTTCAATGAGCGTCGCTTACTCAGCGGCGTTCTCCTCAGCGGCGGGAGCCTCAGCGGCCTCCTCGACGACGGGAGCGGCCTCGACCTTGGTGACAGTGGTCTTCTTGGCCTTGGGGGTGACGGGCTCGGTGACAAGCTCCATCAGCACCATCTCGGCAGCGTCGCCCTTGCGGGGGCCGAGCTTCATAATGCGGGTGTAGCCGCCGTTGCGGTCGGCCCACATGCCCTGAGCGGCCTTCTCGAAGACCTCGCGGACAACCTCTTTGTCGTTGAGCTTCGCGATGGCAAGACGGCGAGAGTGAATGTCGCCCTTCTTGGCCCAGGTGATGACCTTGTCGACGTCAGAGCGGATAGCCTTGGCGCGGACATCGATCGTCTTGATACGGTCGTTGGTAAACAGGGCGCAAACAAGGCTGCGCTTCATAGCCTTGGTGTGCGAAGCGTCGGTGCCGAGCTTCATGCCCTTCTTCTTGTTGTGACGCATAACTGCTTCTCCTAAGCGTTCCGGCGCGCGTTAAGCCTTGAGGGAAAGCCCCATGCTCTCGAGCTTGTCCTTGACTTCCTCGATGGACTTGACGCCAAAGTTTCTGATGTTGAGAAGGTCGTTCTCGGAGAACTCCACGAGCTGACGCACGGAGTGGATGCCGGCGCGCTTCAGGCAGTTGTAGGATCGAACCGAAAGATCCAGGTCCTCAATCTGCTTGTCGAGCTCGATGTTGTCCTCGACGGTGCTGGTCGTGAAGATCGACGTGTCCTCGACGGGCTCGTCCTCGTCAGCCAGGGACATGAAAGCGGTCATGTGCTGGTTGATGATGTTGGAAGCCTCGACGACGGCGTCGCGCGGGGTCATGGAACCGTTGGTCTCGACCTCGAGGACGAGACGGTCGTAGTCGGTGCGACGACCGACGCGGCAGTTCTCAACGACCTTGGCGCAGCGGCGGACGGGCGAGAAGAGCGAGTCGACGTGAATGATGCCGATGGGGTCGGTCTCACGCTCGTTGTCCTCGCCGGCGACGTAGCCGCGGCCCATGCCGATGCGCATCCTCATGGTGAGGTGGGCGCCCTCGGCGAGGGTGCAGATGACGTGGCCCGGGTTGACGATCTCGAACTCAGCGGGGATGTCGAAGTCGCCGCCGGTCACCGTCATGGGGCCGTCGACCGAGATGGAGGCCTCCGCCTCGGAGCCGGTGCCCATGGAGCGGAAGACCAGGCCCTTGACGTTGAGCACGATGTCGGTGACGTCCTCGTAGACGCCCTCGACGGTCGTGAACTCATGCTGCACGCCGTCGATGGAGATGGCCTCGACAGCAGCGCCCTCGAGGGACGAGAGCAGCACGCGACGCAGGGAGTTGCCCAGCGTGTCGCCGTAGCCACGCTCCAGCGGCTCGACGTTGATGCGAGCCAGGCTGTCGCTGATCTCCTCTACCGACACCTGCGGTCGGATGAAATCGGACATTGCTACCTCCAAACAGGGTCGGGCTTACTTGGAGTAGAGCTCGACGATGAGCTGAGCGTCGAGGTCAAGGTCGATCTGGTCACGCGTGGGGACCTGAAGGACGGTGCCCTGGAGCTTCTCGATGTCGACCTCGAGCCAGCCGGGGACGGCCATGTGCTCGGAGGAGATGAGGGCCTCCTTGATGGGGAGCAGGTCCTTGTACTTGGGGGCGACGGCAACGACGTCGCCGGCCTTGACCTGAGCGGAGGGGATGTCGCAGCGGTGGCCGTTCACGGTGATGTGACCGTGACGGACGGTCTGGCGGGCCTCCTTGCGGGTGCGAGCGAAGCCAAGACGGAAGACAACGTTGTCAAGGCGGCTCTCGAGGATGCTCATCAGGTTGTCGCCGGTGATGCCCTCACGCTTAAGAGCGGCGTCATAGTAGCCGTGGAACTGCTTCTCGAGAACGCCGTAGATGAACTTGGCCTTCTGCTTCTCGCGAAGCTGCATACCGTACTCGGACTCCTTGCGGCGACGCTTGGGCTCGCGGTGAGAAGTCTTGTTAATCCCCATCACAACGGGGTCGATGCCGAGCTGACGGCACCTCTTAAGGACGGGAGTCCTATCAACTGCCATTGTTAAATCCTCCTAGAGCTACACGCGACGACGCTTGCTCAGACGGCAACCGTTGTGCGCGATGGGGGTCTTGTCCTGGATGCCCGAAACCTCGAGGCCGGCGGCCTGGAGGGAACGGATGGCGGTCTCGCGACCAGAGCCGGGGCCCTTCACGAAGACAGCGACCTTGTGCAGGCCGTGCTCCATGGCAGCCTTGGCAGCGGCCTCGGCGGCCAGCTGCGCGGCGAACGGCGTGGACTTACGGGAGCCCTTGAAGCCGACGGTGCCACCGGACTGCCAGGAGATGACGTTGCCCTGGGGATCGGTGATCGAGACGATCGTGTTGTTGAACGTGCTCTTGATGTGGGCCTGGCCCACAGCGATGTTCTTACGCTCGGAGCGGCGGACGCGCGTGGTGCGAGCGTTCTTCTTCTGCGCCATGTTCTATATCCCCTGTCCTACTTCTTCTTGCCGCCGATTTGACGCTTCTTGCCCTTACGGGTACGAGCGTTCGTGTGCGTGCGCTGGCCACGGACGGGGAGGCCCTTGCGGTGACGGAGGCCGCGGTAGCAGCCAATCTCCATCAGGCGGGCGACGTTCTGACGGGTCTCACGACGGAGGTCGCCCTCAGTCGTGTAGTTGGCGTCAATGTAATCGCGGATCTTGGTGACCTCGTCCTCGGTCAGATCCTTGACGCGGGTAGAGGGATCAACGCCGGTCTCGGCGCAGATCTTGGTGGCAGTGGTGCGGCCGATGCCGAAAATGTAGGTGAGTCCGATCTCGACGCGCTTCTCGCGCGGGAGGTCGACGCCGTTAATACGGGCCAACTTGGTGCTCCTTCCTTAGCCCTGACGCTGCTTGTGGCGCGGGTTCTCGCAAATGACGTAAACCTTGCCGTGGCGACGAATGATTTTGCACTTGTCGCACATCTTCTTGACCGAAGGGCGTACCTTCATAACGTCATTCCTTTCGGTAGTGCTGATACGAACTATCTACTCGCCCAGCCGCTGGCGTGATTTCCAGGCTGAGTGCCGCACCCTACTTGTAGCGGTAGGTGATGCGGCCGCGCGTGAGATCGTAGGGAGAAATCTCCACAACGACCTTGTCTCCCGGAAGGATGCGGATGTAGTTCATCCTGATCTTTCCCGAGATGGTGCAGAGAATGGTCTTACCGTTCTCGAGCTCCACGTTGAACATAGCGTTGGGCAGAGGCTCGACGACCTTGCCCTCGAGTTCGATTGCGTCCTGCTTGCTCAAGTTAATCCCTCTCTACGCCGTGACAGCGACTAACAAATATATCGAAAATTCACGGGAGCGTCCACGGATGTGAGCGCCCTCCACAACTACAACAACTCATTGCCTGCTTCTGGCGTGTTCGAAAGTCTAAATTTGATCGAATTTCGAACACGCCGCAAAGAAGGCTAGTTCATGCCGCCTTGCATAGAGCACCACGGGCCCTCGTCGTCGGCGGTAAGAATCACCGGGCCGTCATCGGTAATGGCGACGGTGTTCTCATAGTGGGCCGCGGCTCCCCCGTCGCAGGTAACAACGGTCCAACCGTTTCCGAGGGTTCGGCACTCGTAGGAGCCCATGGTGATCATCGGCTCGATTGCGAGCACCATCCCCGACTGGAGCTTAACGCCGCGCCCTCGCCTGCCGTAATTGCGGACCTCAGGGTCCTCGTGCATCGCGCGGCCGATGCCATGGCCAACGTAGTCGCGGACGACCCCGTAGCCATTCGACTCCGCGAGTTCCTGGACCGCGGCCCCGATATCGCCGAGCCGGTTGCCGGGAACTGCCTGCTCGATCGCAGCCTTGAGGCAATCGCGTGTGACCTCGCACAAACCCTGCCACTCGCTCGACACCTCACCGCAGAAGAAGGTCCAGGCGTTGTCGCCAACCCAGCGGTTCAAGGTGGCGCCGGTGTCCACCGAGAGAATATCGCCCTGCTTGAGGACAACGGCATCAGAGGGAATTCCGTGCACGACCTGCTCGTTGACGGACGCGCAGATGCTGCCCGGAAAACCTCCGTAACCCTTGAAGGTGGGCTTGCCGCCGTTTGCGCGGATGAAGCTTTCCACGGCCTGGTCGATCGCGAGCGTGGAGGTGCCGGGGACAACCATGGTCCCAGCTAGACGAAGAGCCGCCTTGGACAATGCCCCGGCGGCCTTCATCTGCTCGATCTGTTGAGGATCTTTGCGCTTGATCATAGGCTCAGGAGATCCTTGACGTCGGCATAGACCTCGTCGACGGGACGGTCTCCGTCGACCTCCTTGAGAATCGAGTGGCCCCGGTAGTACTCAATCAGCGGGGCGGTCTGGGTGTGGTACGTATCGAGACGACGCTGAATCGTCTCAGGCTTGTCATCCTCGCGCTGATACATCTCGCCGGAGCAGCGAGGGCACACCTCGGTGCCTGCCGGAGCCGTGTACCCGCAGGACTTGCAGGTACGACGCGAAGAGAGACGCTCCACGACAGAGGCATCGGGAACGCTGACGAGCAGCGCGGCGTCAAGGTCGCGGCCCATGGCGGCGAGCTCAGAGTCGAGCGCGACCGCCTGGGCAGTGTTGCGGGGGAAGCCGTCGAGGATGAAGCCCTTCTGGGCGTCATCGGAGTCGAGGCGCTCCTTGACGAGGTCGATGACAAGCTGATCGGGGACGAGCTGGCCGGACTCCATGTAGGACTTGGCCTTGATGCCAAGCTCAGAACCAGCCTTGACGGCAGCGCGGAGCAGGTCGCCGGTGGAGATGTGGGCAAAGCCGAAATCCTCCACAAGCTTCTGGCCCTGGGTGCCCTTTCCGGCGCCGGGGGCGCCAAGAAGAACGATGTTCATGGCCGTACCTTTCTTCCGAAATTGGCGTTACTCGAGCCCGCAGGCGGCTTACTTAAAGAAGCCGTCGTAGTTGTTCATCTTGAGCTGGCTCTCGAGAGAGGCGAGCGTATCCATGGCCACGCCGACCATGATAAGCACCGAGGTGCCGCCGAACGCCTGGACGAGCGAGTTGCCCGTGAACCAGAAGATGATCGACGGGACGACGGCGAGGACGGCCATAAACAGGGCGCCCGGCAGGGTCACGTGGTCAATGGTGTTCTTGATGTACGCGGCGGTGGCGGCGCCGGGGCGAACGCCCGGGATGAAGCCGCCCTGCTTGCGAAGCTGATCGGCAGTCTCTTCAGGGTTGAAGACCATCGAGGAGTAGAAGTACGCGAACGCCACGATGAGAAGAACCGAGAGGACCCAGTTGATCCAACCCGCGGAAAGCGCGTTGGCCACGGCCTGGACCCAGCCGACGTTGGGGAAGAACACCGCGAGCTGCGCCGGGAGATACAGGATCGCAGAAGCGAAGATGATCGGCACGACGCCGGCGGTGTTGACCTTGATCGGCAGGTAGGTTGCCTGACCGCCCATTACGCGACGACCCACGACGCGCTTGGCGTACTGGATCGGAATGCGACGCTGGCCGCGCTCGACGTAGACGATGATCGGAATAATCGCCACGATGACGAGCATGGTGATGACGGTGAGGACAACGTTGCCGTTGCTGGCGACAGACGAGATCAGCGAGGTGGGCAGGCCGCTCATGATGTTAGCGAAGATGATGAGCGACATGCCGTTGCCGATGCCGCGCTGGGTGATGACCTCGCCCAGCCACATGATGATGATGGCGCCAACAAGCATCGTGAAGACCACGATGAAGTTCTGGAGCCCCTCAGCGATGCCCATGTTCGCGAAGCTAACGCCGTAGCTCTTGAACAGGAACAGGTAACCAACCGAAGAGATGAGGGCGAGACCGATCGTGAGGTAGCGCGTGTACTGCGTAATCTTGCGCTGACCGGACTCGCCCTCCTTAGCAAGCTCGCCGAGCGACGGAATCACGGCCTGCATCAGCTGCAGAATAATCTGCGCGGTGATGTAAGGCATGATGCCGAGGCTGAATACGGACATGCGGGAAAGCGCGCCGCCTGAGAACAGGTTAAGCACGGCCATAGCGCCGTTCGAGGAAAGGCCCGTCTGATAGGCGGACAGCATGTCCTGGAACGGAACTCCCGGGACGGGAAGATACGCGCCGAAGCGATACAGCAGGAGAATGCCTGCGGTAAGAAGGAGCTTCTTCCTCAGTTCCGGAACGCGAAATGCGTTGGCGATTCCCTTTAGCACGCCTGCTCGACCTTTCCTCCGGCCGCCTCAATCTTGGCCTGGGCAGAGGCGGAGACCTTGTCGACCTTGACGATGAGCTTCTTGGTGAGCTCGCCGTCGCCGAGGACCTTCACGAGCTGGTACTCGTGCTTGATGACGCCCTTCTCCACGAGGGAGGCGCCGTCGACGGTCTCGCCGTCGGCAAAGAGCGCGTCGAGGCGGGAAAGGTTCACGGGAGCGTACTCGACGCGGTTGTGATTGATGAAGCCGGGGAGCTTAGGCAGGCGCATGGCGAGCGGCTGCTGGCCGCCCTCGAAGCCCTTGCCCTTGCCGCCGCCGGAGCGGGAAAGCTGACCCTTGGTGCCGCGACCCGCAGTGGTGCCGTGACCGGACGAGTTGCCGCGGCCGATGCGCTTGCGGTTCTTGCGGGAGCCCTCCGCGGGGCGCAGATCGTTGAGCTGCATTGGTTGACTCCTAGTTCTCTTCCACGTTGACGAGGTGCTTGATCTTGAAGATCATGCCGCGGATGCCCGGGTTGTCGGGCTGCTCGACACAATCGCCGATCTTGCGAAGGCCGAGGGCCTTGGCGGTAGCGGTCTGGTCCTTCTTGACGCCGCACTGGGCAGAGCGGACCAGGGTGATCTTGAGGGACTGAGCCATCTTTAGTTCTCCTTCCCGACGAACATCTCGCCCACGGTCAGGCCGCGACGCTCAGCAGTCTGCTCGGGGGTGGAGAGCTCCTTCAGGCCCTCGGCAGCGGCCTTAATCATGTTAAGGGAGTTGTTGGTGCCGAGAGACTTGGAGAGGACGTTGGTGATGCCGGCAAGCTCGAAGAGCGGACGGACGGGGCCGCCAGCGATGACGCCGGTACCCTCGATAGCCGGCTTGATGAGGACGCGGCCCGCGCCGTAGTGGCCCTCGACGGCGTGCGGCACAGAGCCGGCCTCGGTGACCTCGACGTGGAACATGTTCTTCTTGGCGTCCTCGACGGCCTTGGAAATAGCCAGGGGCACCTCAGCGGACTTGCCGAGGCCGAGGCCCACGTTGCCCTTGCCGTCGCCGACGACGACCAGAGCGAGCAGCGACATACGACGGCCGCCCTTGACGGTCTTCGAAACGCGGTGGATGAAGACGACGCGCTCCTGAAGATCCGTATCCTGCTGGCGCTTACGATCTCGTGCCATTGAATCCTCCTAGAACTTCAGGCCCGCGTTGCGGGCACCGTCTGCCAGAGCCTTGACGCGGCCGTGATAGATGCGACCACCGCGGTCGAAGGTGACCTCGGTGATGCCCTTCTCGGCGGCGCGCTTCGCCACGAGCTCGCCCACGAACTCGGCGGCCTCCTTGTTGGAGCCGACCTTGCCGGTGGCGCGGAACTCAGGGTCGAGGGTCGAGGCGGCGCAGATGGTCTTGCCGTCGACATCGTCGATGACCTGGGCGTAGATGTGAGCGTTGGTGCGGTGCACGGCGAGGCGCGGACGCTCGGCGGTACCGGAGACCTTGGCGCGGACGCGGCGCTTGCGGCGCTCGAGACCGGCCTGCTTGGCCTGGAACTTGTTCATTCCTTCTCCTTAGACATGCCATCACCTGACGGGGTGATGGGCTTTTGCGTTAAGCGTTACTACTTGGCGGCCTTGCCGAGCTTGCGGCGGATGTGCTCGCCCTCGTAGTGAATACCCTTGCCCTTGTAAGGCTCGGGCGGACGCTTCATGCGGATCTCGGCGGCAACCTGGCCGACCTGCTCCTTGGAGATGCCCTGAACGGTGATGTGGGTGTTGTCAGGCACCACGAAGGTGATGTTCTCGGGAGCCGGGAAAATGACCGGGTGAGAATAGCCGAGGGAGAGGTCGAGGTCCTTGCCCTTGAGCGTGGCGCGGTAGCCGACGCCGGTGAGCTCGAGCTTCTTCTCGAAGCCCTCGGAAACACCGAGGACCATGTTGTGGATGAGGGTGCGGACGAGACCCTGCTGGGCGTTGGAGTCCTGGGTGTCGTCGTTGCGGACGACGATGATCTCCTCGCCCTCCTCCTTGATGGAGATGAGATCAGAGAACGTACGGGTCAGCTCGCCCTTGGGGCCCTTGACCGTAACGGTGGTGTTGTCGACTGCCACAGTGACTCCGGCGGGAACCAGGACAGGCTTCTTACCAATACGAGACACGGTTGTCTCCTTTCATTCCTGTCGAGATTTACCAGATGTAGGCGATGACCTCGCCGCCGATGCCGGCCTTGCGGGCATCGCGGTCGCACATCATGCCGCGGGAAGTAGAGATGATAGCGGTGCCGAGGCCACCAAGGACGCGCGGAAGCTTGTCGGCGGTGGAGTAGATGCGCAGGCCCGGCTTGGACACACGCTTGATGCCGCGGATGACCTTGGCGCGACGGGCACCGTACTTGAGAGTAATGTGAAGGGTCTTCTGGGGCTTGGTGTCCTCGACCTCAAAGCCCGCGATGTAGCCCTCTGCCTGCATTACGCCCGCAATGGCAACCAGAACCTTCGTGGAAGGCATGGAGACCTCGGCCTTGTTCGCCGAGTTCGCGTTGCGGATACGCGTCAGCATGTCAGAAACGGGATCGGTAATCTTCATGGATCCTTTTCTCCTTTGTTATTGATGAACCTGTGCGCTCGGTTCGCTCCCACCCATAGCGGGCGCGCCTTAACGCCAGAGCCCTTTGCGTCCTACCAGCTTGCCTTGCGGACGCCAGGAAGCTCGCCCTTGCTCGCAAGCTCGCGGAAGCACAAACGGCAGAGGCCGAACTTGCGATACACGGAGTGGGGACGCCCACAGCGCTGGCAACGGTTCTGCTTGCGGGTCGAGTACTTCGGCTCGCGCGACGCCTTGACGATCATCGATGTCTTAGCCACAAATCCTCCTTCAGAGAATCCTTGGGGGAACGCTCACGCTCCCCTACTGCAAATATATTGACTACGCCTTCTTGAACGGGAAGTGGAAGGCGTCCAGAAGCGCCTTGCCCTCCTCGTCGGTCTGGGCGGTGGTCACGATGGTGATGTCCATGCCGCGGGTGTGATCGATCTTGTCGAAGTCGATCTCCGGGAAGATGAGCTGCTCGGTGACGCCCATGGAGAAGTTGCCGCGGCCGTCGAAGGACTTGGCGGAGATACCACGGAAGTCGCGGATGCGCGGGATGGCGATGCAGATCAGGCGATCCAGGAACTCCCACATGCGGTCGCCGCGGAGGGTGACCTTGGCGCCGATGGGCATGCCGGCACGGAGCTTGAAGGTAGCGATGGACTTACGGGCGCGGGTCACGAGCGGCTGCTGGCCGGTGATGGCGCGAAGGTCGGCGACGGCGCCGTCGATGGCCTTGGAGTCGGTGGCGGCCTCGCCAACGCCCATGTTCACGACGATCTTCTCGATCTTCGGGATCATCATGACGTTCTTGTAGTTGAACTGCTTCTGAAGCTCGTCGCGCACCGTGCCGACGTAGAGCTCCTTAAGACGGGGGGTGTACTTCTCGTCTGCCATTGTTCACTCCTTAAATCATGGGGTTTTAAGCCCGGGGCATTTGAGCCTCGGACCTCCTTCGGCGTGGCGCGCCTCCGGAGCCTTACATTTGCCTGCGTCCGAGACAGAAAGGTCCCGTCTACAGACGCAATTGTCTATCTTACGCTAATCTCCACAAGAAGGGCAGCACGAATCGCACGTCACCCTTCCTGCACAAATAAGAAGCCCCGGCCTCCCAAAGGAAGCCGGGGCTCAAAGAAGTTCGCGATTGCGAGTCTCTTAGAACTCGGCGCCGCACTTCTTGCAGACGCGAATGGCGGTCTTGTGACCGTCGAGCTCGCCCTGCTTGTGGCCGACTCGGGTCGCCTTGCCGCACTTGGGGCAGACGAGCATAACGTTGGAGGCGTCGATCTTAGCCTCCTTCTCAACGAAGCCGCCCTGCTGGTTAGCGGCGGTCGGCTTCTGGGCCTTCTTGGCGACGGCAACGCCCTCGACGGTAACCTTGCCCTCGGAGGGGAAAGCACGCAGGACGTGAGCCTGGGTACCCTTGTCCTTGCCGGAGATGACCTCGACGAGGTCGCCCTTCTTTACAGACATCTTAGCCACGCTAATTACCTCCTTAGAGCGTCTCAGGCGCGAGCGAGACGATCTTCATGTACTTGCGATCGCGCAGCTCACGAGCGACCGGCCCGAAGATACGGGTGCCCTTGGGCTCGCCCTCCTTGTTGACCAGGACGCAGGCGTTCTGGTCGAACTTGATGTAGCTGCCGTCCTTACGACGGTTCTCCTTCTTGGTACGCACGATGACGCAGCGAACAATGTCGCCCTTCTTCACCGAGCCACCGGGGGTGGCCTCCTGAACAGCGCCGATGATGACGTCGGCAAGGCCGGCGTAACGACGCTTGGAGCCACCAAGGACCTTGATGCACTTGACTCGCTTGGCGCCGGAGTTGTCGGCGACGGCGAGCATGGTCTCCATCTGAATCATGTTGGTGTTCCTCCGAACCTAAGCCCTCCCAGAGGTGCGCCCACACGAGCGGCGCACATGGGAAGACGGGGTTTGTAAAAGTCCTTACTTGGCGCGCTCGACGATCTCGACCAGGCGCCAACGCTTGGTCTTGGAGAGCGGACGGGTCTCCATGACGGTGACCTTGTCGCCGATGCCGCACTCGTTGTTCTCGTCGTGAACGTGCAGCTTCTTGGAGATGGTCATCATCTTGCCGTACTTGGGGTGGTGCTTACGGTAGTCGATCTTCACCGTCACGGACTTGTTGCCGGAGATGGAGACGACGATACCGGTGCGAAGCTTGCGCGCGTTCCTGTTTTCGGTCTCAGCCATTTCTTACCTCTCCTGCAATCTACTGCTCGTCAGCGGTCTTCTCCGCTGCGATCTGACGGGCGCGCTGCTCGGTGAGGCAGCGAGCGATGTCCTTCTTGACGTTCTTCACGCGAGCGGTGTTGTCAAGCTGGCTCGTGGCCATCTGGAAACGAAGGTTGAAGAGCTCTGCGCGGCCCTCCTCGACCTTCTTGACGAGCTCGGCGTCGCTGAGCTCCTTGATGTCCTTGTACTTCATTAGGCTTCCTCCCCGTCCTTCTCGACGGTGCGGGTCACGATCTTGGTCTTGATGGGCAGCTTGTGCTGGGCGAGACGCAGGGCCTCCTTGGCGACTTCCTCGGAAACGCCGTCGATCTCGAACATGATGCGGCCCGGCTTGACGACGGCCACCCACTCCTCCGGGTTGCCCTTACCGGAACCCATGCGGGTCTCTGCCGGCTTCTTGGTGATGGGCTTGTCGGGGAAGATAGTGATCCAGACCTTACCGCCACGCTTCATGCAGCGGGTCATGGCGATACGGCAGGCCTCGATCTGGCGGTTGGTGATCCAGTGAGCCTCGAGGGCCTGAATGCCGTAGGAACCGAAGTGGAGCTCGGTGTGGCCCTTTGCGTGGCCCTTCATGGAGCCGCGCTGAACCTTACGGTGAAGTACACGCTTAGGGGCGAGCATTAACGGGCCCTCCTCTCGTTACGGCCGCGGCGAGGACGCGAAGAACCCTCGAGAGCCGGACGCGGAGTCGGCTGGCCGGGAAGCTTCTCGCCGAGGTAGATCCAAACCTTGATGCCGCAGGCACCCATGGTGGTGCGGGCGGTGGAGGTGCCGTAGTCGATCACGGCACGAAGGGTGTGCAGGGGCACGCGACCCTCGCGGTACCACTCGCGACGGCCCATCTCGGCGCCGTTCAGACGACCGGAGCACTGGATACGGATACCCTTGGCGCCGGCCTTGCGGGCGGACTGGACGGCCTTGCGCATGGCGCGACGGAAGGCAACGCGCTGCTCGAGCTGCTCAGCGATGGACTGAGCGACGAGGTTGGCGTCGAGCTCGGGGCGCTTGACCTCGATGACGTCGACGTTGACCTGGCCCTTGGCAACCTTTGCGACACGCTCGAGATCGGAGCGCAGGACGTCGATGTCGGCGCCCTTCTTGCCGATGACGATGCCCGGGCGAGCGGTGTAGATGGTGACCTTCACTTTGTCGCCGGCGCGCTCGATGTCGACGCGAGAAACGGCGGCCTTCTCGAGGCGCTTGTTGAGGTACTCGCGGATAGCGAGGTCATTGCCGAGGTTCTCGGCGTAGTTCTTATCGGCGTACCAGCGGGAACGCCACTCCTCGGTGATGCCGAGACGGAAGCCAGTAGGCTGAACCTTGTGACCCATGCTTTCCCTACGCCTCCTTTCGAGGAGCGACGACGACGGTGATGTGGCTCATGCGCTTGTTGATACGGGAAGCGGAGCCCTTGGCGCGAGGACGGATGCGCTTGAGCGTGGGGCCCTCGTCGACGTAGGCGATCTTGACATAGAGGTCGTCAGCGCGAAGGCCGTTGTTGTTGACGGCGTTGGCGATGGCGGAACGCAGGACCTTGGAGACGGGCTCCGCGGCAGCGCGGGTGCTGAACTGCAGGACCTCGAGCGCCTTGGCGACGGGGAGGTTGCGGATCATGTCGATGACCATGCGGGTCTTGCGGGGGGCCATGCGCACGTACTTGGCGGTAGCGCTGACCTCAACGCTGTTGGTGTTGTTAGCCATTTACTAAAACTCCCCTACTTAACCTTGTGACCGCGGAAGGTGCGGGTCGGGGCGAACTCGCCGAGCTTGTGACCGACCATGGACTCGGTGACGTACACCGGCACGTGCTTGCGGCCGTCGTGGACGGCGATGGTGTGGCCGACCATCTCGGGGTAGATGGTGGAGGAACGCGACCAGGTCTTGATGACGTCCTTGGTGCCGGCCTCGTTCTGAGCGGTGACACGCGCGAGGAGGCGAGTCTCCACGAACGGGCCCTTCTTGAGACTTCTGCTCATTCTTTCTTTCTCCTACTACTCGTGTACTACTTGGACTTGCGGCGACGGATGATGAGGCGGTTGCTGGCCTTCTTCGGGTCGCGCGTCTTGTAGCCCTTGGTCGGCTTGCCCCACGGGGTGACGGAAGGACGACCAGAGGTGTGGTTCTTGCCCTCGCCGCCGCCGTGCGGGTGGTCGACCGGGTTCATGACCGTACCACGGACGGTCGGGCGGACGCCCTTCCAGCGGTTGCGGCCGGCCTTGCCGATCACGATGTTGGCGTGCTCGGCGTTGCCCACGACACCAATGGTGGCGCGGCAGGTAAGAAGCACGCGGCGAAGCTCGGAGGAGGGCATGCGGAGGACGGCGTAGCCGTTGTCCTTGCCCATGAGCTGAACAGAGGTGCCGGCGGAGCGGGCCATAGCGGCGCCCTTGCCGGGCTGGAACTCGACGTTGTGCACGAGCGTACCGACGGGAATCTCGGAGAGCGGCATGCAGTTGCCGGGCTTGATGTCGACGTCCTTGGTGCCGGAGATGACCTTGTCGCCCACGTGGAGGCCCTCAGGGGCGATGATGTAGGCCTTGGCGCCGTCGACGTAGTGGAGAAGCGCGATGCGGGAGGAGCGGTTCGGGTCGTACTCGATAGCCGCGACCTTGGCCGGCACGTCGTCCTTCAGACGCTTGAAGTCGATGCGACGGTACATGCGCTTGACGCCGCCACCCTGGTGACGGGTGGTGATGCGGCCGTTGTTGTTGCGGCCGGCCTTCTTGGGCAGGGGCTCGAGGAGGGACTTCTCGGGCTTGTCGGTAGTGATCTCCGCGAAGTCGGAGATGGTCTGCCAACGCCTGCCGGCGCTCGTTGCCTTCAGATGTCTAACTGCCATTACTGCTTCCCTTTCTTGTCCGTTGGCCGGTGTACCCGGGAATGGCACGCCGACACCGGATTACCACGGTACCGCGCGTATCCATCATGCGCGGCATGAAAGCCCGGCCTCCTGGGAGGCGCGGGCGAAAAACCACTTACTCCTCAGCAGCTGCCTGCTGGTTGGCGAAGACCTCGATCTGCTCACCCTCGGCGACGGTGACGACGGCCTTCTTCCAGGTGCGGGTCTTGCCGGTGACGTAGCGGACGCGCTTGTTCTTCGGCTTCACCCACATGGTGTTAACCTTGAGGACGTGAACGTTGAAGAGCTTCTCGACTGCGTCGGCAATCTCCTCCTTCGGAGCCTTGGCGGCAACCTCGAAGGTGTACTTGCCCTGGGACATCAGGTCGAACGAACGCTCGGAGACGACCGGGCGGATGATGACGTTATAGATGGAGTTCATTACGCGAGCACCTCCTCGAGCTGCTTGGCAACCGCGGTGGACATGACGAGGGCGCCATTGTCGAGCAGGTTGCGGGTGTTGGACTCGGAGACACCGATCACGTTGACCTTCGGAAGGTTCCTGAAGGCGAGGTAGGTGTTGATGTCCTCGTCGTCGACGACGACGGTCACGCGCTTGCCGTCGAGGGCAAGGGCGCTCAGAAGAGCGACGGCCTGCTTGGTCTTGGGGGCCTCGAACTTCAGCTCGTCCACGAGCACGAGCTCGCCGTCAGCGAGCTTGCCGGAGAGGACGGAGCGCATGGCGAGCTTCTTCTCCTTGTTGTTGGCGCGCTTGGCGTGGCTGCGGACCTGGGGCCCGAAGATGACGCCGCCGCCGACCCACTGGCCAGCGCGGATGGAGCCCTGGCGGGCACGACCGGTGCCCTTCTGGCGCCAAGGCTTGACGCCGCCGCCGGAGACCTCGTGGCGGTTCTTGACGGAGTGGGTGCCCTGACGCAGGGAGGCCTCGTAGGCCACGACGACCTGGTGCACCACGGGGATGTTCGGCTCAATGCCGAAGACGTCGGAGGAAAGCTCGACCTCGCCGGCCGCCTTCCCCTCCACGTTCTTAACTTCGATCTTGGACATTAGTCCTCCTTGTTAGCCTTAGGGTGTGATTACGAACGGGCCCTTAGGCCATGCGGATCGAAACGAGAGCGTTCTTGCCGCCGGGGACAGCGCCCTTGATGAGCATGAGGTTCTGCTCGGCGTCGACACGAACGAGCTTCAGGTTCTTGACGGTGACACGCTCGTTGCCCATGTGGCCAGCCATGTGCAGGCCCTTGCGGACGCGCGCGGGGTAGGCGCACTGGCCGATGGAGCCCGGCTCGCGCTGGTTGCGGGAACCGTGGGCCATGGGGCCACGGGAGAAGTTCCAGCGCTTGATGGTGCCCTGGAAGCCCTTGCCCTTGGAGGTGCCGGTGACGTCGACGGACTTGACGTCGGAGAAGTCAGCGACGGTGACGACGTCGCCGCACTTGTGCTCCTCGCCGTTCTCGACGCGAACCTCGCGCAGGAACTTCATCGGCTCGACGCCGGCCTTGGCGAAGTGGCCCGCCATAGGCTTGTTGACGTGCTTGGCGGAGATGCCGCCGAAACCGATCTGGACGGCGTCATAGCCGTCGGTCGCCTTCGTCTTGACCTGCGAGACGGTGCAGGGGCCAGCCTGGATGACGGTCACGGGGACGACGTTGTCGTTCTCGTCCCAGACCTGGGTCATTCCGAGCTTGCGGCCAAGGATGGTGTTGACCATGCTCTTTCCTTACCTTCGGTGGTCATGGGACCTGTGAGGCACCCTTTGCCTCAACCCCAGCGGACCACGTCCTTTACCTGCTGTTTTGTCCAGAGACACACGTGTCCCCAGACTTTGCAGCCTGTCTATAATACATGCGAATAGTCGCGTTCACAATCTCTACGCAGAACTTTTTGGCACATCTACCTGCGGCTCCAATTGCCCCGCGGCCGGGCGTATCTATGAGTGTTTTTGGGGGCCTTTTGGAGGCTCGGGACGCCGAGAAACGCAAAGCTCCCTCCCGTTTGACCCGAATGCCGAGGCTCGAAGGCCCGAAAATGGTCAAAACAGGAGGGAGCTCCACGTTACGCGGCAAGAAGTGCCCGCCGCCAGGCGAGTTCGTTGTTCGGCTAGCGGCCGTCAGCACCCGCCCATGTGCCGATGGCGCGGAACTTGGCGTAGCGGCGCTGCTCGAGCTCGTCGCCGCCGAGGCGCTCGAGCTCATCGAAGGCGATGCTCGCCTCGCGCATGATGTCGTGGGCGATCTCGGCGTGCGTAAGCCCCAGGTCGTTGATCACTCCATCGACGAGGCCGAGCCCTCGTAGCTCGGGCGCCGTGAGGGCGAGCGCCTCGGCGGCGTCCTCGGCACGCTTGGGGTCCTTCCACAGGATTGATGCGCAGGCCTCGGGGCTCACGACGGAAAACGCCGAGCTTCGCAGCATGAGCAGCTTGTCGGCCACGCACAGCGCGAGCGCGCCGCCGCTGCCACCCTCGCCCGTGATCACGCTGACCACCGGCACCGTAAGCCCGCTCATGGCCATGAGGTTCTGGGCGATGGCATCGCCCTGGCCGCGCTCCTCAGCGCCGATGCCGCAGTACGCGCCCGAGGTGTCCACGAGACACAGCACGGAACGACCGAACTTCTCGGCCTGACGCATGAGGCGCAGGGCCTTGCGGTAGCCCTCGGGGTGCGCCATGCCGAAGTTGCGGCGCACGCGCTCCTTCGTGGTGGTGCCACGCTCGATGGCGATCACCGTGACGGGGCGCCCTTCTTTCCAGCCGATGCCCGCAACCACGGCGGCGTCGTCGCCGAAGAGCCTATCGCCGTGCAGCTCGATGAAGCCGTCGAGGCCACACCCGATGATCTCGGAGGCTGTGGCGCGCTCGGCCGAGCGCGTGAGCTTGACGACCTCGTAGGGGCTCGCCGGCTCGGCCGCCTTAGGTCTGCCGCCGCGCTTCGCCGAGCCGCGCTGGCCCGCATGTGCGATCGCGTGCGGGGCGCCGTCGGCGGGAGCCTCGCCCGCGTGCAGCGCGAGCAACTCGGAAATCGTCGCCGGAAGGTCCTTGCGCTCCACGATCGCGTCGCAGAAGCCGTGCTCGAGGATGAACTCGGAGCGCTGGAACCCGGCAGGGAGCTTCTTTCGGGCGGTCTGCTCGATCACGCGGGGGCCGGCGAACGCCGTCAGCGCCCCGGGCTCTGCCAGGGTAATGTCGCCCTCCATGGCAAAGCTCGCCGTGACGCCGCCCGTCGTTGGGTCCGTGAGCACGCATATATAAAGAAGCCCCGCCTCGGAGTGTCGGCGCACGGCGGCCGAGACCTTGGCCATCTGCATGAGGGACGTCACGCCCTCCTGCATGCGCGCGCCGCCCGAGACGGTGAAGCCGACCACGGGCAGCTCCTCCTCGGCGGCCTTCTCGAACACGCGGCAGATCTTCTCGCCGACAACCGAGCCCATGGACCCCATCATGAAGCCGGCGTCCATAAAGAATAGCGCGCATTCCCGGCCGCCGATGCGCCCGCGTCCGCAGATAACGGCATCGTTCTCGCCCGAGGCCTCGTGCGCTGAGGCGAGCTTATCGGGGTAGCCGGGAAATCCGAGGAAGTCCGTCGCGCGCAGGCCGGCGTCCCACTCCTCGAAGCTGCCGGCGTCCACGGTCATGCGCATACGGGCGCGCCCGGAGACCCGCAGGTGCTTGCCGCAGCGGGGGCAGACCTCGAGGTTTTTGCGGAGCTTCTCCTCGTCGATGGCACGACGGCACCCAGGGCACTTGACGAGCACGCGGCGTGCGGGGAACTCGGCGCAAACCTCGGTCATCGGGGCCTCGAGCGTGTTCAGCGCGTGGCCGATCCTATTGCTCAGCATAGATATGCTCCATCAGGTTCGTGTGGTAGTTGCCGGAGAGGAACTCCTCATTTGAAAGGATCCGCAGCTGGAGGTCGCTGTTTTCCTCGACTCCCTCGATGACGAGCTCGCCTAAGGCCGAGCGCATCTTTCGGATAGCGCCGTCGCGCGTGGGGGCACAGACAATAACCTTGGCAAGCATCGAGTCGTAGTACGGGGGCACCGAGGCGCCCGGGAACAGCGCCGAGTCGAAGCGCACGCGCGGGCCTCCCGGAACGTGCAGCATCGTGACGGTGCCGCACGAGGGGAGAAACTCGGGCGTCTCGGCGTTGATACGGCACTCCATGGCGTGCCCCCGCATGGGCACGTCTTCCTGCGAGAAAGGCAGGGGCTGCCCCGCCGCCACGCGCAGTTGCCATTTAACGAGGTCGGTGTCGGTGACGAACTCGGTCACGGGATGCTCAACCTGCAGGCGCGTGTTCATCTCCATGAAGTAGAACTGCCCGTCGTCGGAGTAGAGGAACTCGATGGTGCCGGCCCCCTCGTAGCCGACGGCGCGCGCGAGGTCGCGGGCGGCGCGGTGCATGCGCTCGCGAACGTCGTCGCGGCCCTCGAGGCAGGGCGCGGGGCTCTCCTCGATGAGCTTCTGGTTGCGGCGCTGGACCGAGCACTCGCGCTCGCCCAGGGAGTAGACGTTTCCGAACTTGTCGGCCATGATCTGCACCTCGACATGGTGCGCCGGCGAGACGAACTTCTCCATGTAGCACTCGCCGTCGCCGAAGACCACCTCGGCCTCGGTGTGCGCCTCGGTGAAGGCGCGCGCGGCGTCCTCGACGCGCTCGACCTTGCGGATGCCGCGGCCGCCGCCGCCCGAGCGCGCCTTGATGAGCACGGGACAGCCGATGCGGCGAGCCTCGCGCTCCGCCTCCTCGGGACTTTTGAGCAGGTCGCAGCCGGGAACCACAGGCACGCCGGCGGCCTTCGCAGTGCGACGGGCAGCGTCTTTATCGCCCATGCGGCTGATCACGTCGGCCGACGGGCCGACGAAGGCAAGCCCGCACTTCTCACACTCGCGCACGAAGCCCGCGTTCTCGGAGAAGAACCCGTAGCCCGGGTGGATGGCCTTGGCGCCCGACTTGACGGCGCAGGTCAGGACCGCGTCCTCGTTGAGGTAGCTCTCCGCCAGGCGCGAGCCGCCGATGCAGTAGGCCTCGTCCGCAAGCCGAACATGGAGGGCCTCGGCGTCGGCCGGAGAGTAAACGGCAACGGTGCGCACGCCCATGTCGCGGCAGGCGCGAATCACGCGCACGGCGACCTCGCCGCGATTGGCAACAAGGATCTTGTCGAACATCCCGCGGCCTCCCCTACTGCCCGTCCGCCACGAGGGCAAACGACATGTCGGCCTTACAGCAGACCTCGCCGTTCACGGTCGCCACACCCTCGCAGAAGCGGAAGGGACCGCGGGCGCGGGTGACCTTGCAACGGAGCTCCACCGTGTCGCCGGGGCGGACCGGGCGCTTGAAGCGCACCTTGTCGAGGCTTGTGTAGAAGGGCGTACCGCCGGCGACAAGCTCCTCGGCAAAGAGCACGCAGCAGTTCTGGGCGAGCATCTCGCACTGGATGACACCCGGGACCACCGGGTTTCCAGGGAAATGGCCTTGGACGAAGAACTCCTTGCCCGTGATGGTCAGCCTGCCGTGAGCCTCGCCCTCCACGAGCTCGACCTCGTCGAGCAGAAGCATCGGCTCGCGATGGGGCAGGACGCGCTTAATCTCTTCTTTGTTCACGCGGGCCTCCTAGCCTATGGTCATGAGGCAGCTGCCGTACTCGACGAGCTCGCCGTCCTTGGCGTTGATGGAGAGGACCTCGCCGTCGGCCTCGGCGGCGACCTCGTTCATGACCTTCATGGCCTCGATGATGCAGAGGGTCTCGCCCTTCCTTACCTTGGAGCCCACGTGGACGAAGGGATCCGCGCCGGGGGCGGGGGCGGCGTAATAGACGCCGACCATCGGGGCCTTGACCTCGGCGCCGGCGGGGGCTGCGGGCTCGGAGGCGGGGGCCTCCTGCCCGGGAGCCCCGGCGGTTGCGGCGGGCATCGCCGCGGCAACCGGGGCAAGAGGGGCCTCGGCGGCCACGACCTGCGGCGCCACCACTACGGGCGCTGGCGCCTGCGCGACGCCGCGCTCGAGCTCGAAGGCGGAGCCGTCGGGCTCCTCGACGCGGACACGGGTGAGCCCGCGGTCCTCCATCACGTCGGCTATCTGCGCGATCTTGTTCGAATCCATGCTTTACGCCTCCTTGGCGGCGCGCAGCGCGACGCACGCGTTGTGCCCGCCGAAGCCGAGGTTGGTCGAGAGCGCCCAGGTAAGCTCGCAGGCGCGGGCCTCGTTGGGCGTGTAGTCCAGGTCGCACGCGGGGTCGGGCGTGCGGTAGTTGATGGTCGGGGGCACGACGCCATCGCGCAGGGCCAGGGCGCACGCCATGACCTCGGCCGCGCCCGTGGCGCCGATCATGTGACCGGTCATCGACTTGGTCGAGCTCACGTGCGCCGCGCGCGCCGCCTCGTCGCCGAGCGCGCGCTTGATGCCGAGCGTCTCGGACGAGTCGTTGAGCTTGGTCGACGTGCCATGCGCGTTGATGTAGAGCCCCTCCTCGGGCCTCACGCCGCCCTCGGCCACCGCCAGCGAGATCGCGCGGGCGATGCCCGCGGCCTCGGGGTCGGGGCTCGTGATGTGGTGCGCGTCGTCGGTATTGCCGTAACCCACGACCTCGGCGTAGATGTGCGCCCCGCGCGAGACGGCGTGCTCCCACTGCTCAAGGGCGAGCACGCAGCCCCCCTCGCCCATGACAAAGCCATCGCGGTCGGCGTCGAAGGGTCGGCAGGCAGTCGCGGGGTCAGGGTTGGTGGAGAGGGCGCGGCAGGAAGTGAAGCCAGCGACCACCTCGGGGAAGATGGCCGCCTCGGCGCCGCCGGCCAGAATCGCCTCGGCGTAGCCGTGCTTGATGGCGCGGAATGCCTCTCCCACTGCATGAGCCGAGGTCGCGCAGGCGGTGACCACGGGCAGGGTCGGTCCCTTGGCGTCGTGGCGGATGGCCACATTGCCGGAGGCCATGTTCGGAATCATCATCGCCACGAGATACGGGGAGGCGCGGCGCATGCCCTTCTCGGCCATCATGTGCACCTGGTCGGTGTAGGTCTCTATGCCGCCGATGCCCGAGCCGATATAGACGCCCAGGCGCTCATGGTCGACGGCGCCCTCGGCGCCAAGCCCCGAGTCCGCCATCGCCTCGTCGGCCGCCGCCATCGCGAACTGCACGCACCTGTCGAGGTGCCTCGCCTCGCGGCGCCCGAAGTACGACTCGCCGTCGAAACCCTTGACCTCGGCGGCGACCTGGACCGCGGAGCCCTCCGCGTCGAAGCGCGTGATCGGCCCGATGCCGCAATGACCCGCGAGCATCGCCTCCCAGGTCGCGGGCGCCGTGTTGCCCAGCGGCGTGACGGCGCCGATACCGGTGATCGCCACCCTGTGTTCCATCGTCATCTCCCAACCGAGCCGAACCTCGCCGGCTCTTCTTTGCAAAGAAACCCCAGCTACATCGCCATTCCGCCGTCGACGCGAATAACCTCGCCCGTCACGTACGCCGCGGCGTCGCTCACGAGGAACCGGACCACGCCGGCAACCTCTTCAGGGTCGGCCAGGCGGCCGAGGGGGATCTGGCCCTCGTAGCGCTCGACGACCTGCTCAGGCAGCGCCGCGGTCATGTCGGTGCGCACGAAACCGGGGGCCACCGCGTTCACGGTCACGCCGCGGGGAGCGAGCTCGCGCGCAACGGACTTGGTCAGGCCGATGAGGCCGGCCTTGGAGGCCGCGTAATTGGCCTGCCCTGCGTTGCCCATAAGGCCGACGACGCTCGACATGCTCACGATGCGGCCACCGCGCTGCCGCATGAGCGGACGCGTGAGGGCGCGCATCATGTTGAACGCGCCGGTAAGGTTGACCTCAAGCACCCGGGCGAAGTCCTCGTCCTTCATGCGGGCGAGCAGCGTGTCGCGGGTAATGCCCGCGTTGTTGACGAGCGCCCAGACGGAGCCGAAGTCGATAAGGACCGCGTCGGCCGTCGCCTTGACCTCGTCGGCGTTCGACACGTCGCAGCGGTAGGCGCGCGCCGTGGCGCCGGCGGCCTCGCAGGCGGCGACCGCGTCGGCGGCGGCATCGGCGTTGCCCGCGTACACGAGCGCGAGGTCGAAGCCGTCGGCGGCAAGCCCACAGGCAACCGCGCGGCCAATGCCGCGCGAGGCGCCCGTTACCAGGGCGACGCGGCGCGAGGCGTCGCGCGCCAAGGTTCCTTCTTTATCGGCCACCTTCGGCCTCCTTCCTAGCAAGAAGCGCGGACGATGCCGCCTCGAGCTCCTCGGGGGTCTCCACGTTGTAGACGCAGGCGCCCTCGAGCGTTCGCTTCACAAGGCCGCCCAAGGTCTTTCCGGGGCCGACCTCCACGAAGGCATCGACGCCGCCCTCCGCCATCGCGCGAATCGTGTCGGTCCAGCGCACAGGGCTTGCGACCTGCGCGGACAGAAGCTCCGCGGCGGCCTTCCGATCTGCAGGGTACGGGCGCGCCGTACGGTTGGCGAACACGGGGACTCGCATCGCGGCAGGCTCGTTGCCGGCAAGGCGCTCGGCGAGGCCGGCCGCGGCGTCCGCCATGAACGGGCTGTGGAAAGCGCCCGAGACGGCGACCTTCATCGCGCGGCCGCCCGCTTCGCGCACGAGCTCGTCGAGCTTCGCGCACGCCGCAGGAGAGCCGGCGACCACGGTCTGCATCGGGCTGTTGTAGTTCACGGGCCAGCAATCGCCGTCGGTCAGTCGGGCTGCCTCGGCGGCGAGCTCCTCCACGCGGGCGGCGTCGAGCTTGACGACGGCGCGCATGGCGCCGGGGCGCGCCGACGCGGCAGCAGCCATAAGCTCGGCACGACGGCACACAAGCTCAAAGCCCTTCTTGTCGGAGAATGCGCCGGCAAAGGTGAGCGCCGCGACCTCTCCGAGCGAGAAGCCTGCGACGACGTCCGGCTCGACCCCCCGTTCCTCGAGCGCTCGGGCGCAGGCGAGGTCGGTGGCGAACACGCAGGGCTGGGTGTTCTCAGTCTGAGAGAGCTCCTCCTTCGCGCCTTGCCGACACTGCTCGAAGGTGTGGGGACGCACGGAGTCCGCCGCCTCGAACACGGCGCGGGCCGCAGGCGACGCCGCGGCGATTCCCGCGCCCATGCCGGGATGCTGCGCCCCCTGCCCCGCAAAGAGGAACGCTACCTTACCCATGTGCTCGCCCCCGCCAGGACCTTCTCGGCACCCCGCATCAGGTCGTCCACGATGTCGGCCGCGCTCTGGCGCTCGCGGACCATGCCGGCGACCTGGCCACAGAGGAAAGAGCCGCGCTCGACGTCGCCTTCCTTGGCGGCGCGGCGAAGCGCCCCCGTCCCGAACTCCGCGAGCTTGTCGGGGTCCGCGCCCTCGGCCTCGAGCTTTGCGTACTCGTTCGTAAAGCGGGTCTTGAGCGCGCGGACGGGGTGTCCCGTCGAGCGGCCCGTCGCACGGGTCGAGATGTCCTTGGCCTTGAGCACGAGCTCCTTGTACGGCTCCGAGACGGTGCACTCGTCGGCCACGAGGAAGCGCGTGCCCACCTGGATACCCTGCGCGCCCAGCATGAATGCCGCCGCCACGCCACGACCGTCGGCGATACCGCCGGCCGCGAGAACGGGGACATCGACGGCGTCAACGACCTGCGGAACGAGGACCATCGTGGTGAGCTCGCCGATGTGGCCGCCGGACTCGGTGCCCTCGGCCACCACCGCGGTCGCGCCGGCACGGGCCACGAGCTTTGCGAGCGCCACGGACGCGACCACGGGGACCACCTTGATGCCGGCCTCGATCCAGGCGGGCATGTATTTGCGCGGGTTGCCGGCGCCGGTGACGACCACCGGGACCTTCTCGTCGATAACGACCTGCGCGACTTCGTCGGCAAACGGGCTCATGAGCATGACGTTGACGCCGAAGGGCTTGTCCGTGCGGCGGCGCAGCTCATGGATCTGGTCACGGAGCCAATCGGCGTTCGCGTTCATGGCGGCGATAATGCCCAGGCCGCCCGCCTGCGACACGGCAGCGGCCAGCGAGGCGTCGGCGATCCATGCCATGCCGCCCTGGAACACGGGCTTCTCGATGCCAAGAAGGTCGCAAAGAGGGGTCTTCAGCATGACTACTTCTCCAGCTGGGCCTCGACGAGGTCAACGAACTCGCCGACGGTCGCGGGGTTTGCGTCCTGATCGATGGCGATGTCGAACTCGTCCTCACAGGCGACGACGACCTCGACGACGGCTAGGGAGTCCAGGCCGAGGTCTGGCATGGTGGTCTCGCGGGTAAGCTCGGCGTCTGTGCCGGCGTTGTCGCAGATGATGTCGCAGACGCGCTCGAAAGTGTTCTTATCTGCCATGGTGCTCTCCTTTGCTTTGCCCCGTAGGGCCATGTACGTGCGTTTTCTTTCGTGTTATGCGAAACCTACTTCCAGCGAAGCAGGCATGCGCCAATGTCGAGGCCGGCTCCGAAGCCGACCAAGGCGACGAGATCACCGTCCTTGAGCTCGCCCGCCCGGGCAAGCCGGTCGAGCGCGAGCGGGATGCAGGCGCTCGAGATGTTGCCCGTGTCGCGCAGCGTGCGGGCCACGCGAGCGTCGTCTATGCCGAGCCGCTTTACCGCCGCGGCGAGAATGCGTTCGTTCGCCTGATGAAGAACCAGGTGGTCGATGTCCGCGACGGCTATCCCGACCTTTGCGGCCAACCCCTCGACCGCGTCGCAAATCGCGGCGACGGCGAAGCGGAACACGCGGCGACCGTCCATGGATAGCGTGCTCGCCGGCCGCCCGGCCCCCACAAAGGGAGAAGTGCCCGCCAAGCCCGGCACATCGAGGGCCGCCACATCCGGGCTCGTCGAGAAGGACAAAGCCAGGGGATTGCCCTTCTTGCCCGCGCCGAGCACCGCCGCGCCGGCACCATCGCCGAAAAGCACGCAGGTGGCGCGATCCGACCAGTCGAGGACACGGCTCATCTGCTCGGCGGCCACCACAAGGACGCGCTGCGCCCTGCCGCGAGCGATGAAGCCGTCCGCCACGTCGAGCGCCAAGACGAACCCGGCGCAAGCACCCGACACGTCGAAGGCCGCGCAGTTTGCCCCAAGGCGCTCGGCCACGGCGCATGCCTGAGCGGGAAGCAGGTGGTCGCCCGTGGTGGTTGAGCAGATAACGAGGTCAAGGTCGGATGCATCGACGTCCGCCGACTCAAGAGCCCGAAGGCTCGCGTCGACAGCGAGGTCGTCGAGCGTCTCGGTCGTGCAAACGCGGCGGCTCTTGATTCCCGTGCGGGAGAAGATCCATTCATCGGAGGTGTCGAGAAAGCCCGAAAGCTCTTCGTTCGAAACCGAACGGGCAGGCAGCGCCGATCCTGTGCCGAGAATCTGGAAAGACAAGGCTGTTCTTCTCCTTACGCTCTCCGAATGTTGACCTGTTAACATTGCTCTGACAGAATAACGTAAGTAGTCAATTGTTGAGGTCTCAACTTTGTGTGCAAGGAATCGCCACGTTTGCTCCATACGGGGCTTGGCCGGAAAGGAAGGACGCATGGGATACCAGCTGAACATCGTCGATGTGACCGGTTCGACAAACGACGACCTGCTCATAGCAGGAAAAAATGGAGCGCGGCACGGCTATGGCCTTGCCGCGCGGCGACAAACCGCAGGACGCGGGCGCCGCGGGCACAAATGGGACTCCACCGAAGGCAACCTATTGCTCTCGATCATCTTGAGGCCGGACGTGGCGCCGGAGGATTACAGCGGCCTTGCAGCCGTCTGCGGGCTTGCCGTTATTGAGGAGCTCGAATCGCTCGGTCTGGCTGATGAGGTCCGCCTCAAGTGGCCAAACGATCTGTACGCGCGCGGAAAGAAGCTCGGCGGAATCCTCATCGAGGCCGCCGGCGATGCCGACGGCAACCGATTCGCCGTCGCGGGAATCGGGATCAACGTCGCGTACACGCCGGCGGAGGTTCCAGACGGCGGTCTGCCCGCCGTGAGCCTCATGGACCTGAACGGGCACGTTCCCAGTGTTGACGCCCTGCTACGAGCAATCCACGGCAGTGTTGTTGAGCAGTGCGACGCCTGGGCTTCGGACCTCAAGAAGCACCGCAACGGAAGAGGGCCCCTCTTTCCCGTGATCGACGGGTACCTCGGGCACCTGGCTTGGCTCGAGCGTGAGGTCGTTGCGCTCTCCCCCGAGGGAACCGAGCTTATGCGTGGAACCTTTAAGACGGTCGACGACTGGGGCCAGGCAGTTTTAGCCACACCGGGCGGCCTGCGCTCATTCCCCTTCGAGCTTGCTTCGCTTCGCCGCGTCAGATAGGCTGATCGCCTTTCTTTCCATCCAACGCAGAGCTCCCTCCCGTTTGTCCCATTTATCAAGGCTAAAACGCCTCAAAATGGCCCAAACAGGAGGGAGCCTCTCTAGTTAGAAAGAAGAACACCACGACGCGCCCTTCTTTGCAAAGAAGAACCCCGCTACCTAAGTGGCAGCGGGGTTCCGATTAGCTGTTAAGCAAGCAGCTTAGAGCTTGATCTCGATGTCAACGCCAGCGGGGAGGTCGAGACGCATGAGGGAGTCGACGGTGCTGGAGGAGGGGTCGAGGATGTCGATGAGGCGCTTGTGGGTGCGCATCTCGAACTCGTCGCGGGAATCCTTATCCTTGTGCGGCGAGCGGATGACGCAGTAAAGGTTGCGCTCGGTCGGCAGGGGGATGGGGCCGCTCACGCGGGCACCGGTCTTCTGGGCGGTGTCAACGATGAGCTTGGCGGACTGATCAACGACCTCGTGGTCATAGCCCTTGAGGCGGATCCTGATCTTCTGGGTAGACACTGTGGTACCTCCGTAAATGAGCTAACGCTCGGGTCGTTTAGTTGGTGCCGTTCTTGGCGACGATCTCGTCGCGGACGGACTTCGGGACGGGCTCGTAGGAGTCGAACTGCATGGTGTAGCTCGCGCGACCCTGAGTCTGGGAACGGAGGTCGGTAGCGTAACCGAACATCTCGCCCAGGGGCACCTTGGCGCGGATGACCTTGGAGCCGAAGCGGTCCTCCATGCCCTCGATCTTACCGCGGCGGGAAGTGAGGTTGCCCATGACGTCGCCCATGTACTGCTCGGGGGTCTCGACCTCGACGGACTCGACGGGCTCGAGGAGGACGGGGTCGGACTTCTTGAGGGCGTCCTTGATGGCCATGGAGCCGGCGATCTTGAAGGCGGCCTCGGAGGAGTCGACCTCGTGGTAAGAACCGTCGATCAGCTTGACCTTGATGTCGACGACCGGGTAGCCGGCGATGACGCCGGTCTCGAGTGCCTCCTGGATGCCCTTGTCGATGGAGGGGATGTACTCCTTCGGGATGACGCCACCGACGATGGCGTTCTCGAACTCGTAGCCCTTGCCCTCCTCGTTCGGCTCGATGTCGATGACGGCGTGGCCGTACTGGCCGCGGCCGCCGGACTGGCGGACGAACTTGCCCTCGGCGTGGCTGACAGCCTTGCCGGCGGTCTCGCGGTAAGCAACCTGCGGCTTGCCCACGTTGCAGTCGACCTTGAACTCGCGACGCAGACGGTCGACGATGATCTCGAGGTGCAGCTCGCCCATGCCGGCGATGATGGTCTGGCCGGTCTCGTGGTCGGTGTGGACCTGGAAGGTCGGGTCCTCCTCGGCGAGCTTGGCAAGGCCCACGGACATCTTGTCCTGCTCGGCCTTGGTCTTGGGCTCGACGGCGACGTCGATAACCGGGTCGGCGAACTGGATGGACTCGAGAATGATCGGGTTCTTCTCGTCGCAGAGGGTGTCGCCGGTGGTGGTGTTCTTGAAGCCGACGCAAGCGACGATGTCGCCAGCAGAGCACTCCTCACGGTCAACACGCTCGTTGGCGTTCATCTCGAGGATGCGGCCCAGACGCTCGCGACCGTCCTTGACGGAGTTGTAGACGTAGGAACCGGCCTCGGCCTGACCAGAGTAAACGCGGATGTAGGTGAGCTTGCCCACGAACGGGTCGGTCATGATCTTGAAAGCCAGAGCGGAGAAGGGCTCCTTGATGTCAGCGTGACGGACGGCGTCCTCGCCCCTGGGCGTGGTGCCGTCGATCTCCTTGACGTCGAGCGGGGAAGGAAGGTAGTCGACGATAGCGTCGAGGAGTTCCTGGATGCCCTTGTTCTTGTAGGCGGAGCCGACGAAGACGGGGTTGATGCCGCCCTCGAGCACGCCCTTGCGGATGGCGGCCTTGAGGACGTCGACAGGAATCTCGGCCTCCTCGAGAACGGCCTCCATGATCTCATCGGAGAAGTTGGAAGCGGCGTCGAGAAGCTCGTCGCGCTTGGCCTGGGCCTCGTCGGCGAACTCGGCGGGGATCTCGTCCATCGGCTCGGGGTAGATCATGCCCTTGGCGTCTTCCTTGAAGTCCCAAGCGGTCATGGTCACGAGGTCGATGAGGCCCCAGAAGTTGGACTCGGAGCCCATGGGAAGCTGAGCGGCCACGGCCGGAGCGTGCAGGCGCTCCTTCATGGTCATGATGGCGTGGTCGAAGTCAGAGCCGACGCGGTCGAACTTGTTGATGAAGGCGATGCGGGGCACGTTGTACTTGGTGGCCTGACGCCAAACGGTCTCGGACTGCGGCTGGACACCGGCGACGGCGTCGAAGACGGCAACAGCGCCGTCGAGGACGCGCAGGCAGCGCTCGACCTCAGCGGTGAAGTCGACGTGGCCCGGGGTGTCGATGATCTGGATGACGTGGTCCTTCCAGAAGCAGGTGGTGGCAGCGGAGGTAATGGTAACGCCGCGCTCCTGCTCCTGAACCATCCAGTCCATGGTGGCGGCGCCGTCGTGGACCTCGCCGATCTTGTGGGTCTTGCCCGTGTAGTAAAGGATACGCTCGGTGGTCGTCGTCTTACCGGCGTCGATGTGGGCCATGATGCCGATGTTGCGGAGGTCTTCGAGCTTGTACTTAGCCTTAGCCATAGTAGTCTATCCCCTCGGACTAGAAGCGGTAGTGAGAGAAGGCGCGGTTGGCCTCGGCCATCTTGAAGAGGTCCTCACGCTTCTTCACGGACGCGCCGACGCCGTTGGAGGCGTCGAGAATCTCGCTGGCCAGACGATCAGCCATGGAGTTCTCCTTGCGGACGCGGGAGAAGTTGACCATCCAGCGGATGGCAAGGGTGGTGGCGCGACGGGAGTTGACCTCCATCGGCACCTGGTAGGTGGCGCCGCCGACACGCTTCGGCTTGACCTCGAGGGTCGGGCGGATGTTGTCCATGGCCTTCTTGAAGACGGCCAGGGGATCCTCGCCGGACTTCTCGGCGACGATGTTGAAGGCACCGTAGACGATGCGCTCAGCGGTGGCCTTCTTGCCATCGAGGAGGACCTTGTTGATGAGCTGGGTCACGAGACGGTTGTTATAAACGGCGTCAGGCTGGACCTCACGGCGGTTAGCTGCTGCACGACGCGGCATGTGATATCTCCTTAAGAACTAAGAGCGAGTGTTTGCGTGTAAGTCGTCTTACTTCGGGCGCTTGGTGCCGTAGCGAGAACGGGCCTTGGCGCGGTTCTGGACGGCGGCGCAGTCGTAGGCGCCACGGACGATCTTGTAACGCACACCAGGCAGGTCGCGGACTCGGCCGCCGCGAATCAGGACGATGGAGTGCTCCTGGAGGTTGTGGCCCTCGCCGGGGATGTAAGCGGTGACCTCGATGCCGTTGACAAGACGGACACGGGCGACCTTACGAAGAGCCGAGTTCGGCTTCTTGGGGGTGGTGGTGAAGACGCGGGTGCAGACGCCACGCTTCTGGGGGTTGTGCTGCAGGGCTGCGTTCTTGGACTTGGCCTTGACGCTCACGCGACCGTTGCGAACGAGCTGGTTGATAGTAGGCAAAGTTCTCTCCTTCTTATACCTATCGACGTGCTGTTATTCTCATATTCATGGGCTGCGCAGCACCGCTGCCCCGGATTGACGCGACGATGAACTTTACGCTTGCTTGCAAGCAGTTGTCAAAACGCCACGGAGCCGGGCGTATCCATTTCACACGGAGTACACACACGGCAGGCTGAAATCACGGGTAGCACGTGCAAAAAAGGCGGCCCCGCGCAAACGGGGCCGCCTTGGCCATGGTATGGGACCAGACGTGGCCTAGTCGTCGTTCTCGGACTTCACGACCGCGGAGAGCAGGTCGTCGAGGCTGCCGAGGTCCTCGTTGATGACGTCACCGCCGGAGGAGTCCTTCTCGTCCGCGGCACCGCCGATGAGCTCGTCGTCATCGAAGTGGTGCTTGGAAGGAGCCGCGCTGCCGAGCATGATGTCGCCGTCGGCGTCGGGCGAGAAGACCATGTTGAGCAGCTGGGAAAGATCCTCGCTGTCAGCCTCGTCGTCCTCGGGCTCGAGGATGTAGAGCAGGCCGCGGGCCTCGAGGCCGTCGCGGAGCTCCTCGATGGCCTTGGCGCCGATGCCGTCGATGCGCAGCAGGTCGTCCTCGGTCTTGCCGATGAGGTCGCCGACGGTCTCGATGCCGACCTCGCTGAACTTGTTGGTCCAGCGCTGCGACACGCCGAGGTCGTCGAAGAGGTACAGCTTGGCGTCCTCAGAAGAGAGGGTGCGGCCGTTCTTGGAGTAGACGCCGCCGAAGTTGTAGTCGTCGCCGACCCAGTCGAGCTGCTTGGGGAGCTGCTCCTCGATGCCCTTGAGCTCGTCGGGGGCCCACTCGGGAAGGCTCTTGGCCATCGGGGAGGTGGGGCCGTCGATCTTCTGGCCATGGTAAGTCGTCGAGACGTTGTGGTACGCCGCGAGACCGGTGCCGGCCGGAATCTGCTTGCCGACGATGACGTTGGACTTGAGGTCCAGCAGGTGGTCGACGTCGCCCTCGATGGCGGCCTCGGTGAGGACGCCGGCGGTGCGGATGAACGACGCGCTGGAGAGCCAGGAGTCGATCGAGCTGGCGACCTTGAGGGCGCCGAGGATGACCGGCTCGGCCTCGGGCGGGGTGCCGCCGGCCAGCGTGATGTTCTTCACCGTCTCGGCGAAGACATAGCGGTCGACGTACTCGCCGAGGAGGTACTGCGAGTCGCCCGGGTTGGTGACCTGGACGCGACGCAGCATCTGGCGCGCGATGACCTCGATGTGCTTGTCGTCAAGGTCGACGCCCTGCGAGGTGTAGACGTCCTTAACGGAGTCGACGAAGACGTGCATCGTGGACTCGATATCGGTGAGCCTACGGAGCTTGCGGAAGTTGACGAAGCCGCGGGTGATCTGGTCGCCGGCGCGGACCTCGACGCCGTCCTCGATGCCCGGCATGAAGCGGGCGGAAGCGGGGACGCGCCACTCCTCGATGATGCGGGTCGGGTCCTCCATATCCAGGATGCGGATGAGGTACTCGGTCTGCTCGGGCTGGATGCGAAGAAGACCGGACACGGGGGCCAGGTCGGCCTCGCGGCCCAGGATCTTCTCGTTGACATTGCCGACGACGTCGAACATGCGGGCAACCGTCGGGAGGCCCTGCGTAATGTCGTCGGCGCCTGCGACGCCGCCGGAGTGAATGGTGCGCATGGTGAGCTGGGTGCCCGGCTCGCCGATGGACTGGGCGGCGATGATGCCGACCGCGGTGCCGATGTTGACGGGACGACGGGTCGAGAGGTCCCAGCCGTAGCACTTCTGGCAGACGCCGTACTTGCTCTTGCAGGTAAGAAGCGCGCGGAGCTCGACCTTCTTGAGGCCGTGGGCCACGAGCATCTCAAGGTCGGCCTTGGACTCGATGTAGCCGTCCTTGTCGATGAGGACCTCGCCCGTCTCGGGATCGACGATCGGGTTCAGGGCGCAGCGGCCGATGAGGTCGACGTTGACGTCGGTCTCGCCCGGCTTGATGAGCTGATAGGTGACGGCCTCGTCGGTGCCGCAGTCCTCCTCGCGCACGATGACGTCCTGGCCCATGTCGACCAGACGGCGGGTCAGGTAACCGGAGTCGGAGGTGTGCGACGCGGTGTCGACCAGGCCCTTACGAGCGCCGTAGGTCGAGATGAAGTACTCGAGCGGCTCCAGGCCCTCGCGGAAGTTGGCCTTAATCGGGAGGTCGATCGTCTCGCCGGACATGTCAGCCATCAGGCCACGCATACCAGCAAGCTGGCGAAGCTGCGTCTTGGAGCCACGGGCGCCGGAGTCGGCCATCATGTAGATGGGGTTGTCCTCGGAGAAGCCCGCGAGCATCTCGGAGCCGAGCAGGTCGGTGCACTCGGTCCAGGCGTTAACGACCTCGACGTGGCGCTCGCGCTCGGAGAGGAAACCGTCCTCGTAGTACTCGTTGATCTGGTCGACGCGCTCCTGGGCCTCGGCGATGAGCTCGGGCTTGTCGCTCGGGATCACGGCGTCCCACACGGAGACCGTGAGGCCGCCGAGGGTGGCGTAGTGGAAGCCGGTGGCCTTGATGGCGTCGAGGATCGGCTCGACGTCGGCCAGCGGGTAGCGGTCGCAGCAGTCGTTGACCAGCGCGCCGATGTCGCTCTTCACCATCTTGTAGTTGATGAAGGGGTAGTCGGGCGGCAGGCACTGACGGTTGAAGATGACGCGGCCGATGGTGGTCTCGAAGCGGACCGGGCCGTTGTTGAGGTCAATGTCCTCGGTCTTGCCCTTGGCGACGAGCACGCGGAAGTAGCGCTTGCCATCCTCGACGACGTTGGCCTCGGAGGGGTCTAGACGAATCTGGACGGGCACCTGCAGATCAAGCTTGCTGTCGGCGTCGGAGGCAAGAAGGGCGTCCTCGAAGTCGGCGTAGACCTTGGCCTTCTGGCCGTCGGCCAGGGGCTTGGCGGAGGTCAGGTAGTAGGTGCCGAAGACCATGTCCTGGGAAGGAACGGTGAGCACCTTGCCGGAAGCCGGCGAGCGCAGGTTGTTGCTCGAGAGCATGAGGATTCGGGCCTCGGTCTGGGCCTGAGTCGACAGGGGCACGTGCACGGACATCTGGTCGCCGTCGAAGTCGGCGTTGAAGGGGGCGCACACCAGCGGGTGCAGGTGGATGGCCTTACCCTCGACGAGGACCGGCTCGAAGGCCTGAATGGAGAGACGGTGCAGGGTAGGTGCGCGGTTGAGGAGCACCAGACGACCCTGGATGACCTCCTCGAGCACGTCCCAGACGGCCGGAAGCTGGCGATCGATGGCGCGCTTGGCGCCCTTGATGTTCTCAACCTTGTCGAGCTCGACAAGGCGGCGCATCACGAAGGGCTTGAAGAGCTCGAGGGCCATCTGCGACGGCAGGCCGCACTGGTGCAGCTTGAGCTTCGGGTCGACGACGATGACCGAACGGCCGGAGTAGTCGACACGCTTGCCGAGCAGGTTCTGGCGGAAGCGGCCCTGCTTGCCCTTGAGGGCCTCGGCGAGGGACTTCAGCGGGCGACCGCCACGGCCCGTGACGGGACGGCCACGACGGCCGTTGTCGAACAGGGCGTCAACGGACTCCTGAAGCATGCGCTTCTCGTTGTTAACGATGATCGACGGGGCGTCGAGGTCAAGCAGGCGCTTGAGTCGGTTGTTGCGGTTGATCACGCGGCGGTACAGGTCGTTCAAGTCGGACGCGGCGAAGCGGCCGCCGTCGAGCTGGACCATCGGGCGAAGGTCGGGCGGGATGACGGGGATAACGTCGAGAATCATGTCGGCCGGGTCGTTGCCGCCCTTGAGGAAGGCGTCGACGATCTCGAGGCGCTTGACGGCCTTCTCGCGCTTCTGCTTCTGGGAGTCTTCGTTGGCGATGATCGCACGGAGGTTCTCGGCCTCGGACTCGAGGTCGACGCCGCGAAGAAGCTCGCGAACGGCCTCGGCACCCATGCCGCCCTTGAAGTAGATGCCATAGTAGCGCTTGAGCTCGGAGAACAGGCCCTCATCGGAGATGAGCTCGCGCTCCTCGAGCTGCATGAACCTCTCGTAGGCATCGCGGCGGAGAGCCTTCTCCTCCTCGTACTCCTCCTCGAGGTCGGCGATGCCGGCGCGAATCTCGTCGGCGGACAGCGGCTCGAAGTCGTCGAACTCGTCGCCCTCGGAGGCCTCGCCCTGCTCCTTCAGGCGGGCGATCTGGTCGTCGCGCTCGGCGTCGAGCTCCTCGAGGTCGGCGGCGAGCTCCTCGCGCAGGTCGTCAGCATCGGCCTCGCGGGCCTCGGTGTCGACGTTGGTGATGATGTAGCTGGCGAAGTAAAGCACCTTCTCGAGGTCCTTGGACTTGATGTCCAGAAGGCGCGCGAGCGGGAAGGTCGCGGGGCTCTTGAAGTACCAGATGTGGCTCACGGGAGCCGCGAGCTCGATGTGGCCCATGCGCTCACGACGGACCTTGGCCGTCGTGACCTCAACGCCACAGCGCTCGCAGACAATGCCCTTGAAGCGGATGCCCTTGTACTTGCCGCAGGAGCACTCCCAGTCCTTGACGGGACCGAAGATCTTCTCGCAGAACAGGCCGTCCTTCTCGGGCTTGAGGGTACGGTAGTTGATGGTCTCGGGCTTCTTCACCTCGCCGTAAGACCAGCCGCGGATCGCGTCGGCGCTAGCCAGCGAGATCTTGATCGCGTCGAAGTCGGTGGTATCGAAGTCTGCCACAGTTACTCCTTATCGCTGTTCGCGTCGCCTGCGAGGGCGGGCTCGCCCTCGAGGCCACTGCTGAGGCCGCCGATCAGGTCGTCGACGCCGTTCATGTTGGCAAAGACGTCCACGGCGTCCTCGGCCTGGGCCGGGGTCTCCTGCTTGCCGCGCTGCTCGCGCTTCTTGTAGGAGATCGGCTGGATGTCGAGCGCCAGGGAGCGGATCTCCTTGACGAGAACCTTGAAGGACTCGGGGATGCCGGCGGACGGCACGTTCTCGCCCTTGACGATGGACTCGTAGGTCTTCACGCGGCCGTTGGTGTCGTCGGACTTGACCGTGAGGAGCTCCTGCAGGACGTTGGCGGCGCCGTACGCGTACAGCGCCCAAACCTCCATCTCGCCGAAGCGCTGGCCGCCGAACTGGGCCTTGCCGCCGAGCGGCTGCTGGGTGACGAGGGAGTAAGGGCCGGTCGAGCGGGCGTGGATCTTGTCGTCGACCATGTGGCCGAGCTTCAGGATGTAGGAGGTGCCCACGGTGATCTGGCTTTTGAAGGGCTCGCCGGTGCGGCCGTCGTAGAGCGTGGTCTTGCCGCGCTCGTTGAGCTGCGGGACGAAGTCGAGGCGCATGTGCTCGCCGTACTCCTGCATGGCCTTGTTGACCATGTTGATGTTGGTGCGGCGAAGGACCTCGGCGACCTCGACATCGGTCGCGCCGTCAAAGACGGGCGTGGCGACGTTGATCGGGCCGGGGACATAGCGCTTGGAGTCGGTGGACTCGTCGTCCCAGCCGTGCGCGGCGGCCCAGCCGAGGTGGCACTCGAGCAGCTGGCCGACGTTCATACGGGACGGGACGCCCAGCGGGTCAAGAAGGACGTCGACGGGGGTGCCGTCGGCCATGTAGGGCATGTCCTCCACGGGCAGGACGTTGCAGACGACGCCCTTGTTGCCGTGGCGGCCGGCAATCTTGTCGCCCTGCTGGATCTTACGGCGCTGAGCAACGAAGACGCGCACGAGCTCGTTGACTCCCGGCGGGAGGTCGTCGCCGGCCTCGCGGCTGAAGCGAACGACGTCGACAACGCGACCGTAAGAGCCATGAGGCATCTTCAGCGAGGTGTCGCGGACATCGTGGGCCTTGGCGCCGAAGATGGCGCGGAGCAGGCGCTCCTCGGCGGTGAGGGCAGTCTCGCCCTTAGGGGTGACCTTGCCGACCAGGATGTCGCCGGGGCCGACCTCGGCGCCGATGCGGATGATGCCGTCATCGTCGAGGTTGGCAAGCATGTCCTCGCCCATGTTCGGGATCTCGCGGGTGATCTCCTCGGGGCCGAGCTTGGTGTCGCGGGCGTCGATCTCGTGACGGGAGATGTTCACCGAGGTAAGGAGGTCGTCGCGGACCACGCGCTCGGAGACGATGATGCCGTCCTCGTAGTTAAAGCCCTCCCACGGCATGTACGCCACGGTGAGGTTCGCGCCGAGGGCGAGCTCGGAGTGATCGATGGAGGTGCCGTCGGCCAGCGGCTGACCAGCCTCAACCTCGTCGCCCGCGTGGACGATCGGACGGTGGTTGATGCAGGTGCTCTGGTTGGAGCGCTGGTACTTGGGCAGGTCGTAGCGCTCGGAGCCGTAGGCGTCGGAGTACACGACGACGTGGGCGGCGTCGGCCTCGGTCACGGTGCCGGCGTGGGCCGAGCGGATGAGCTCGCCGGAGTCGAGCGCGGCGCGCGACTCCATGCCGGTGCCGACGAACGGCGCGTGCGCACGGATCAGGGGCACGGCCTGACGCTGCATGTTCGCGCCCATGAGGGTACGCTTAGCGTCGTCGTGCTCGAGGAACGGGATGAGGTTGGCGGCCACGGAGAGCAGCTGGCGCGGGCTCACGTCCATGTAGTCGACGTCCTCGACGGGGACCTGGGCGGGAGCGCCGAAGGAGCCGTCGAAGTCGCGGGTACGGGCGATGATGCGCTCGGGCTTAATGAGGTTGCCGTGAGCGTCGGTCTCGACGAACTCGCCGGTCTTCTCGTCAAACGGGGTGTTCGCCGGGGCGATGTTGTGAGTCTCCTCCTCGTCGGCGGTCATCCAATCGATCTGGTCGGTGACCTTGCCGTCGACGACGCGACGGTACGGGGACTCGATGAAGCCGTAATCGTTGACGTGCGCGTAGAGCGCGAGCGAGCCGATAAGACCGATGTTCGGGCCTTCGGGGGTCTCGATCGGGCACATACGGGCGTAGTGCGAGTTGTGGACGTCGCGGACGGCCGTCGGCACGTTGGTGCGGCGGCTGGAGCCGGACTTGTGGCCCGCGAGGCCGCCGGGGCCGAGAGCCGACAGACGGCGCTTGTGGGTGAGGCCGGCAAGCGGGTTGGACTGGTCCATGAACTGCGAGAGCTGCGAGGAGCCGAAGAACTCCTTGATGGCCGCCACGATCGGACGGATGTTGATGAGGCTCTGCGGGGTGATGTCGTCGGCGTCCTGGGAGGCCATGCGCTCACGAACGACGCGCTCCATGCGGCTCATGCCGATGCGGAACTGGTTCTGCACGAGCTCGCCGACGGTGCGCACGCGGCGGTTGCCGAAGTGGTCGATGTCGTCGAGGCGGCAGTTGGGGTCACCGGCGCGGACAGCAAGCAGGTAGCGCAGGGAGGCGATGATGTCCTCCTGCGTAAGCACCTTATCGGCGGAGTCGACGTCGATGCCGAGCTTCTTGTTGACCTTGTAGCGGCCGACGCGCGCAAGGTCGTAGCGCTGCGGGTTGAAGAACAGGCCGTCGATGAGGCTGCGGGCGGAGTCCACGGTAGGGGGCTCGCCGGGGCGCTGGCGACGGTAGATCTCAAGAAGGGCATCCTCGCGGGTGGTCGCGGTGTCGCGCTCGAGGGTGTTGCGGACGATATCGGAGTCGCCGAGCAGCGAGAGGATCTCGTCATCGGTCTCGGCGATGCCGAGGGCGCGCAGGAACATCGTGGCCGACTGACGACGCTTGCGGTCGATGGAGACCACGAGGTGACCACGCTTGTCGACCTCGAACTCGAGCCACGCGCCGCGCGCGGGGATGAACTGGGCCTTGTGGACCTGGATGCCATTGTCCATCTCGGTGGAGAAGTACACGCCCGGGGAGCGGACGAGCTGCGAGACGACGACGCGCTCGGTGCCGTTGATCACGAAGGTGCCACGGTCGGTCATGAGCGGGAAATCGCCCATGAAGACGAGCTGCTCCTTGATCTCGCCGGTCTCGTTGTTGATGAAGCGGACGTCCACAAAGAGGGGCGCCTGGTAGGAGATGTCCTTGGCGCGGCACTCGGCGATGGTGTGGGCCGGGTCGCCGAACTGATGGTCGCCGAACTGAACCTGCATGGTCTTGGCGGAGTTCTCAATCGGGGAGAACTCAGCGAAGGACTCTGCGAGGCCATCGCCCATGAAGTGCTCGAACGACTCCTTCTGTACGGAGATCAGGTTCGGCAGCTCCATCGCCGGGGCGATCTTGCTGAAGGTCATGCGTCCAGTAGTGCCTTGTGGTTTGGTGAGAGAAGTCTTTGTGGTAGACACCAGGCTTTTCCTCCTTCAAAAGGGTGGAAGGCGGCAATTGTCGCAACGTAATAATTTAGACGAAGCACCTGTTTTGGTCAATGTACAGGCTTGACTTATGGCTCTTCATGCTTTATTTTTTATGGGCTAGCGCGTTTACCTGCAGATTTGAAAACTCGCTGCTAGATCAGTTGTGAAGAAATCATGAGTAGCCCGAAGATTACCTTCGGGCTGCTTTTTTTGTGCCTTTAGCAGGCTCTTGATTCAACGACTAAACGCCGCACAAAAAAGGGCCGTGCGCGAACGCACGGCCCTTTTTGGATGGCAAATGCCGAAACCCTAATGTAAGCGAACTTACTTGAGGGTGACGGTGGCGCCGGCCTCCTCGAGCTGCTTCTTGGCGGCCTCGGCGTCCTCCTTCTTGGCACCCTCGAGAACGGCCTTGGGGGCACCCTCGACGACCTCCTTGGCCTCCTTCAGGCCAAGGGAGGTAAGGGCGCGGACGACCTTGATGACAGCGATCTTGTTGTCGCCGAAAGCCTCGAGGACGACGTCGAAGTTGGTCTTCTCCTCCTCAGCGGGAGCAGCAGCGCCGGCAGCGGGAGCAGCGGCAACAGCCACGGGAGCAGCGGCGGAGACGCCGAAGACGTCCTCCAGCTCGTGAACGAGCTCGGAAAGCTCGAGGGCGGGCATCTCCTTGAGGGCCTCGATGATCTCATCCTTGGTGACAGCCATGTCAATTCTCCTTTTGTAGCGGGCAACGGTTCTGAGTCGCCCGGTGTCTTATGTGGTGGTGCTGGCAGTGCAAATTTGCTTTCGAAGCAGGCGCGTGAATTTACGCGGCCTCCTTCTGGTCGGCGATGGCCTTGAGCGCAGTGGCGAGGCCACGGGCGGGACCGGCGCAAACCTGGGCGATACCAGAGAGCGGGCTCGCGATGACGAACACGAGCTTGGCCAGGAGCTCCTCGTGAGAGGGCAGATCGGCGTAGGCCTTGGTCTCCTCCGCGGACAGAGCGGTACCGTCGGCGATGCCGGCGACGAACTCCATCTTCTTGAGCTTCTCGGACTGCTCCTTGATCACCTTGGCAGCGGCGACGGCGTCCTTCTCGTAGAAGACGTAGGCGCACGGACCAGCGAGGGTCTCGCTGATGTCGGGCAGGCCAGCCTTCTCGAGACCGAGCTTGACGATGTTGTTCTTGAACACCTTCATCTCGGCGCCGGCCGCGCGCAGGGCGCGGCGGACCTCCTGAGACTCCTTAACGGTGAGACCGAGGTAGTTGACCACGAAGACACCCTTGGAGTTCTCGATGGACTCGGAGACCTTGTCGAGCATGTTGACGTTTGCTTTGCAGGGCATTGATTACACCTCCTTGTGTTCTGCTTCCGGGCACGAGCCGCCGATTTCTGGGCGGGCCCTTCTCGCAGAAAAGAACCCCACCTGGCACAGCCAAAGCGGGGTTCTCGAAGATGCTATCTCTGAGACCACCTCGGCAGGCGGGTACTCCCCTTTGAGCCTTTCGGCACCGGCTATCTTTGGCAGCGGAACGTGCTATGTATACACAAGACGGACGTCTTGCGCAATTGCCTAGTTTGGCATTGCACAAGACGTCCGTCAAGCACACTACAACTTCTACAAATAGAAGCTATAGCTTTGCTACTAAGCGAGGAAGTCGCGGGTAACGCTGGAGTCGATCTTGACGCCAGGGCCCATGGTCGAGGAGACGGCCACGGACTTGACGTACTTGCCCTTGGCGCTGGAGGGCTTCACGCGCAGGATCTCGGTGTAGAGAGCGGCGTAGTTCTCGACGAGCTTCTCGACGTCGAAGGAAGCCTTGCCCATGGGAACGTGGCAGATGCCGTAACGATCGGCGCGGTACTCGACACGGCCAGCCTTGAGCTCGGAGACCATCTTGGCGACGTCCATGGTCACGGTGCCGAGCTTGGGGTTCGGCATGAGGCCACGGGGGCCGAGGATCTTACCGATGCGACCAACCTTGGCCATCATGTTCGGGGTGGCGATGGCGGCGTCGAAGTTGATCTCGCCCTTCTGAATCTGGGCGACGAGCTCGTCGGAGCCAACGATGTCGGCGCCGGCCTCCTCGGCCTCGCGGGCCTTCTCGCCCTCGGCGAAGACGGCGACGCGAACGGTCTTGCCAGTACCGTGGGGCAGGGAGATGGAGCCACGGACGTTCTGGTCGGCCTTACGGGTGTCGACGCCGAGGCGGATGGAAACCTCGACGGTCTCGTCGAACTTGGCGGAGGCGAGCTCCTTGACGAGGGTCATGGCCTCCTTCGGGGTGTAGAGCTTGGCGGAGTCCACCTTGGCGGCGCTGTTGTTGTAGTTCTTACCGTGCTTAGGCATTCAAATACCTCCTGTGGTCAGCGGGCATGCGCCCTCCCACATCTTCTGCGGTTTCCCGCACTACTGGATAAGCGCCCCCACAGGTGAGGGCGCGTGGTGCCGTGTATTTAAGTTACTCGGCGACGGTGACGCCCATGGAGCGGGCGGTGCCGGCGACAATCTTCTTGGCAGCCTCAATGTCGTTGGCGTTGAGGTCCGGCATCTTGATCTCAGCGATCTTGGTGAGCTGCTCCTGGGAGAGCTGGCCGACCTTGTCGCGCTGAGGCACGCCGGAGCCGCTCTTGATGCCGAGCTCCTTGAGGATGAGCTTGGCCGCGGGCGGGGTCTTGGTGACGAAGTCGAAGGACTTGTCCTCATAGACGGTAATCTCGACAGGGATGATGTCGCCGGACTTGTCCTTGGTGGCAGCGTTGAAGGCCTGGCAGAACTGCATGATGTTCACGCCGGCGGCGCCAAGGGCGGGACCAACGGGAGGCGCGGGGTTTGCGGCGCCTGCGGGAATCTGGAGCTTGATGAACTTCGTGACCTTCTTGGCCATGAGAACCTCCTGGAATTTAGTAGGAAGATAACGAACTATGTAAGCGCCGGCCCGAGAAGCAATCCCTCACGGGAACGGGTCCGAACGGGATTTCTAGCCGATCGTGGCGATCTGGTCGAGGGTAAGCTCAACGGCGGTTTCGCGTCCAAAGATGGTGAGCAGGACCTTAACCTTGCCGGACTCAGACATGACCTCGGAAACCTGGCCATCGAAGTCGGCAAGCGGACCAGAGACAACCTTGATGGCCTGACCGACCTCGAGGTTGATGTTGGTGCGCTTGGGAGCAGGCTCAGTAGAGCGAGCAGAGCGATCTCCAGAACGACGCATGATCTTGTCGAACTCATCGCGGCGAAGCGGCGTGGGCTTGCCGTCGAGGCCGACGAAACCGGTAACGCCGGGGGTATTGCGGACAACAGCCCAAGTGTTGTCGTCGACCTCCATGCGAACGAGAACGTAGCTCGGGAAAACCTTGTTTTCCTTGGTCTCGCGCTTACCGCCCTCTTTGAGCTCGGTGACTTCCTCGGTCGGGATCTTGATGTCGACGACCTTGTCCTGCAGGCCGTAGATCTCGATACGGTGCTCAAGGTCGGTCTTGACCTTGTTCTCGTAACCGGAGTAAGTGTGGATAACGTACCAACGCTTTGCCATTGCCTACCCCCTCAGACCGGTGAAGCCCGCCAGGACGGCGACGATACCGGTGTCGACAAGCCAAATGAGAACGCCGAAGACGATGAGCATGGCGATGACGGCCACGGAGTAGGACTTGAGCTCGTCCTTGGTGGGCCACGTCACGCGGCGCATCTCGGTCTTGACGTCACCGAACCAGTTGGCGATGCGCTTAAAGAAGCCGGGCTTCTTGTTCTTCTCGGCCTTTGCGACGGCCTTAGGAGCCTCAGCCTTCTTCGGCGCAGCCTGGGAATCCCCGGCAGGAGCAGAAGACGCCTGGATGGCCTCAAGGCGGGCGCGCTCATCGGCGCGTGCCTTGCGGGCACTCCTCTTTTGACGGTCCTTGTTCGCCATGGGCGATCTCCCTAAATAGTTCTGTACATAGAAACCGGCTAACCCTTTCGGGAAAGCCGGTGGTGAAATCTGGCAGGCCAGGAAGGACTCGAACCCTCAACAAACGGTTTTGGAGACCGCCGCTCTACCATTGGAGCTACTGGCCTGTGAGTGAAGACCCACCGCTAAAGTTTAGCGGGTCTCCTTGTGGAGCGTGTGCTTACGGCACCAACGGCAATACTTCTTCAACTCCATGCGATCGGGGTTGTTTGCCTTGTTCTTGTCCGTGGTGTAGTTGCGGCGCTTGCACTCAGTGCACGCAAGAGTAACCAGAGTACGCATGAATCCTCCTGAACACGTTGTCATCTCCGTGTCTTTATTCGGAGTGACGCGGTGGTAAACAATACAGTAGAAGCGCTTTTGGTGTCAAGCACCTGCGCAATCTTTGCCTTCCTGCACATAACTGCAACACATATGGGAAGAAGGAAAAGAAAACCCGGCGCCCAATCGGACGCCGGGTAATCAAGCTGAGAAAGAAACTAAATCTACTCGATGATGGAGGTCACGCGGCCGTCGCCGACGGTGTGGCCACCCTCGCGGATAGCGAACTTGAGGCCCTGCTCCATAGCGATGGGGTGGATAAGCTCGCAGGTGACGGTGATGTGGTCGCCAGGCATGGCCATCTCAACCTTGGTGCCGTTGGAGTCGGTGAGCTCCTGGACATCGCCGGTGATGTCCGTGGTGCGGAAGTAGAACTGCGGACGGTAACCAGCGAAGAACGGGGTGTGACGGCCACCCTCCTCCTTGGTGAGGACGTAGATCTCGCCGGTGAACTTCTTGTGCGGGGTAACGGAACCCGGCTTGCAGAGAACCTGGCCACGCTCGACCTGCTCGCGCTTGATGCCGCGGAGAAGGATGCCGACGTTGTCGCCAGCCATGCACTCGTCCATGGTCTTACGGAACATCTCGATGCCGGTGGCAACGGAGGTCTGGGTCTCCTTGATGCCGACGATCTCGACGGGCTCGTTGATCTTCAGGACGCCACGCTCGACACGACCGGTAGCAACGGTGCCGCGGCCGGAGATGGTCATAACGTCCTCGATGGCCATCAGGAACGGCTTCTCGTCGTCGCGGGCCGGGGTCGGGATGTAATCGTCGACGGCGTGCATGAGCTCGATGATGGAGTCGACCCACTTCTGCTCACCGTTGAGAGCGCCGAGAGCGGAGCCGCGGATGATCGGCAGGTCGTCGCCGGGGAAGTCGTACTCGGAGAGGAGGTCACGGGTCTCCATCTCGACCAGGTCGATAAGCTCCTCGTCGTCAACCATGTCGCACTTGTTCAGGAAGACGATGATGTAGGGGACGCCGACCTGACGGGCGAGGAGGATGTGCTCGCGGGTCTGAGCCATGGGGCCGTCGGTAGCAGCGATGACCAGGATAGCGCCGTCCATCTGAGCAGCGCCGGAGATCATGTTCTTGATGTAGTCAGCGTGGCCCGGGCAGTCGACGTGAGCGTAGTGGCGCTCCCAGGTCTCGTACTCGATGTGGGCAACGTTGATGGTAATGCCGCGCTGACGCTCCTCGGGAGCCTTGTCGATGTTCTCGAAGGCGGTGAAGTCAGCCTTGCAGCCCTCGGTCTCGGAGAGGACCTTGGTGATAGCGGCGGTCGTGGTGGTCTTGCCGTGGTCGACGTGACCAATCGTACCGATGTTTACGTGCGGCTTAGAACGGTCGAACTTCTCCTTGGCCATTGCCATCCTCCTTTAGGAAGAACTTACTGCTACATATGCTGAGCGGCGACCGAAGCCGCCGCCTGAAGCTCTGGTACCGGTGACTGGATTCGAACCAGTGACATCGCGGGTATGAGCCGCGTGCTC
>UQIF01000016.1 GCA_900540955.1 uncultured Olsenella sp. | reverse complement strand
CCATCATGTGGCACGAGAACGTCGACATCTCGATCACCGGCAACTCCACCAACCCGACGCGCTTCCAGCACCCCGTCGCTGGCACCTACAAGAAGGAGCGCCTCGAGGCCGGCAAGAAGTACTTCTCCGTCGCTTCCGGCGGCGGCACCGGCCGCACCCTGCACCCGGACAACATGGGCGCCGGCCCCGCCTCCTACGGCATGACCGACACCATGGGCCGCATGCACTCCGACGCCCAGTTCGCCGGCTCCTCCTCGGTGCCCGCGCACGTCGACATGATGGGCCTCATCGGCATGGGCAACAACCCGATGGTCGGCGCCACCGTCGCCTGCGCCGTTGCCGTCAACGCCGCTCTGAACGCCTAGTCCTTCTTCGCATAGGCGAACCGAGGATAGCAAGGCCGTCGCCCTTCCGGGCGGCGGCCTTTTTTCGTCCGAATGGAATTGGGTTTCTACTTGCCGGCGTCTGCCAGCAAGAAGGCCCGGGTGGCCACGCGCGAGACGAGGGCCGGCGAGTGCGAGACGAGGGCAAGCCCCCAGCCGTCACGCTCCTGCAGGCCCATGAGCACGTGCCAGAGCTCGGCCTGCGTCACGGCGTCGAGCATGGCGGTGGACTCGTCGGCGATGAGGTAGCGAGGCCGGCACGCGAGCGCGCGGACCATCGCCAGGCGCATGAGCTCGCCGCCGGACAGCTCACTCGGCCGGCGCGTGAGCCATTCCTCGCGCGCGTCGAAGGCGGAAAGGAGCTCATCCAGGAGTTCTCCGTTTGCGCCGGGAACCTCGGACAGGCTCCTTCCAAGGCGCATCCTGGGGTCGAACGCCTGCTCGGGATGCTGCCACAGAAGTTGAACCGGGCTTGCGCAGCCGCGCAGGCGTCCCACGGGAACGAGCGGGCCGCCGTCCACGAGGACATCCCCCGCCGCCGGCGGCAGGAATCCGGAGAGCAGCCGGCACAGCGTCGTCTTCCCGGTGCCGGAGGGGCCCAGGATAGCCACTCGCTCGCCGGGGTCTAGATCAAAATCGAGGCCGGAGAACAGCTCGCGCCCGCAAGGATACGCGAAGCCCAGCCCACGCGCCTGAAGGCTCATTCGTCCCCCTCCCCCGCCGCGCCCGCGGCGACGGCGAACTCGTGCCCCGGCATCGCGTGCCAAAGCGCCCTTGAGAACGGGTGGCGCAGCGTGCTCGGCGAAGAGAAGCTCTCGACCCCCGTCTCCTCGACGATGGTGCCGCTGTTAAACACCGCGACGCGGTCAGCCACGCGCAGCGCGAGCTCGATGTCGTGGGTGATCAGGAGCACGCCGCCGCCAGCATCGGCAAAGCCGCGCAGGTCGTCGAGAGCATGAACCGCCAGGTCGAGGTCGAGCCCCGGCGTCGGCTCGTCCGCGATGATGAGCCTCGGATCGTCCATGAGGGCGCACATGAGCAGCACCCGGCGCGCCATGCCACCGGAAAGCTCATGGGGATACATCCGCTCCACACGAGGGTCGAGCCCATAGGCCAAGAAGAGCTCACGTTGCCGGGCCGCCCGGCGCTCGGCATCGGCGCGACGAGCCTCCCTCGTGGCGCCGCGGGCGGCCCCGCGAACCTGCTTGCCCACGTGCATGAGCGGGTCGAGGTTGCCCACGCCTTGGGGCACAAGCGAGATCCCGTGGCCCGCGAGCGCGGACAGCGAGTCGGCGTCCTTCTGGACGCCGTCGAACCATATGCGGCCGCGCACCTCCATGTTCTGGTCCCAGCGACCCATGAGCGCGTCGGCGAGCACGGTCTTTCCGGAGCCGCTCGCCCCTACCACGGCCAAGACCTCGCCAACGTGGACGCTGAGCGAGAGGTCGTGCAGGACCTCGCTGCGCACGCGACCGGCGCGCCAAAAAGGCATATTCGGGTCGTACATGGTAAAGGAGACGCTCAGCCCCTCGACGCTCAGGAGGTGATGGCCGCCCACGTGACGCGAAACCAAGGCGTGGCTGTGGTGATGGTGGGTCTCGACGTCCGTGTGCGGGGCGTCCGGGACGGCCGCGCGCTCAGACTCTTGCGACACAGGCATCGCCTCGCCCCTTGTCGGTTTGTTTTCCATAGCCACCCCCTACAGCTGCGCCGAGTCGGGCGCGACCAAGTCGCGCAAAGAAGAGCCGAGCCTATCGAAGACGATCACCACGGCCACGAGCGCGAGACCGGGGAGCACCGCGAGCCACCAGTAGCCCATCGAGAGGTACTGCATCGCCTCGGAGAGGATCACCCCAATGGCCGGCTCGTCGGCGCCGAGGCCGAAGCCGAGGAAGGTGATCGACGCCTCGTGGAGGATCGCGTGAGGGAAGGTGACGACGAGCCCCACGATGAGCTGGGGCAGGACCGCGGGCATCACGTGCGCAAAGGCGATGCGGGACCTCGAGGCCCCGGCTGCCTGCGCGAGCCGCAGGTAGGGCTGGTCGCGGATCTGGATGGCCTCGGCGCGAAGAACGCGGGCGAGGCTCCCCCAGTGCGTGAAGGCGACCGCCAGCGTCACGCCCCAGAACCCGCGGCCGAGGGCATAGCTCACGAGGATGAGCAGCACCATATGGGGCACGCCCATCACCAGGTCGACGAGCCAGCCCACGACGGCGTCCGCCGCGCGGCCACCGAGGGCCGACACGAGCGCGAGCACAAGCGCGATCGCCCCCGAGCAGAGCGAGGCGGCAAGGCCCACCCAGACCGAGGTCGAGAGGCCCGCGACCGTGCGGGCGAGCATGTCGCGCCCCATCCAGTCGGTTCCGAACAGATGGGCAAGACGCGGCGCGAGGTTCTTTTGGGCAAAGTCGGTCACCGTGGCCTGTGGGCGCAAGACGTTGCCGAGCACAACGACGAGCACGAGCAGCACGCAGGCGGCGACCAGGCGCACAACCGTACTTCTACGGTTTCCCGAAAGCGAGACCTCGGCGGCGTGAAGGAGCAAAGAAGGGCGCTGGACTTCGCCGGGCCCCGCGGGCACCGAGGCGGCGCTCGCCACAGCTTCCGGCTCACGCATTGCGCGACCCCCTTTCTTCGCGAATCCTCGGGTCGATGAGGGCGTAGAGCATGTCCGCGCACGCGTTGCCCGCAAAGACGACGCAGGCAGACACGAGCGCGATCGCCACGAGAAGCGGGGCGTCGCCGCCGAGCCCGGCCGTCACGGCTGCCTGGCCGAGCCCCGGATACGAGAAGACCTGCTCCACGAGCACCGAGCCTCCGAAGACCTCGCTCACCGACGCGCACTCGATGGTGATGGCCGGGAGCACGAGGTTGCGCAGGCCGTGGCGAAGAAGCAACTGCGCGCCCTTCTCGCCCCGGCTTCGCGCGAAGCGCGCGTACTCGCTGCCAAGGACGTCTATCGTCTTTTGGCGCGTGTGGAGCGCGATGCCCGGCGCGTTGGCAACCCCCAGAACGATCGCGGGGAGCACGAGGTGATGGAGCTTCTGCGCCCAGGAGACCTGCGCTGCGTCCACGCCTATGGGCACCGAGAAGCCCAGGGGAAACCACCCGAGCCACACCGAGAAGACCATGAGCGCCACGAGGCCGAGCCAAAACGACGGCATCGACGAGAGCGCGTAGCACACGCAGCAGATTGCCCGGTCGGCGCGGCTCCCCCGCCGCGAGCCGGCGAGCACCCCGAGCACGAGGCCGAGGACACCCGCGAGCAGCCAGGCGGACGCCATGAGGGCCGCCGAGTTCGCGAAGCGCTCGCCCACGACCTCCACGACCGGGCGCCCGAAGCGCAGGCTCTGGCCGAAGTCCCCGCGAAGCGCCGAGGCGGCCCAATGCGCGTAGCGCACGGGAAGGGGCATCGTCGCGCCCCAGTACTCGGCGAGCTGGGCGCGCTGCGCCTCGCTCATCTGCGCGTAGGCGGCCTGGCCGAGGTTGGCCTTCACCGGGTCTATCGGCGAGGCGGCCACCAGGGCAAACGTCGCCATGCTCGTGGCGACGAGCAGCAAGGCGAGCCGCGCCGCCCGGCCCGCCCAGCGCGGCAGGCGGCGGGCGGCGGGAACGGACGGGCGCATGCGGGCGAAAGCGCCCACGCTACTCCCAGCTCCAGCGGTCTACGTTGTTCAGGATCGACCAGCCGTGGCCGTGGGGCTGGAGCTTCTGGCGGGCGACCTTGAGCCCTTCCCGCTTCCAGTAGAGGTGGCTCACGTTGGCGAGCCACAGCCAGGTCGCGTCGCCCTGCGGGGCCACGCCCGTCTGGCCGTCCCACTCGGCCTTCTGCCACAGGGGCCAGGAGTCCTCGACGGTGTCTGCCGCGAGCGCCTCATCGAGATACGCGTCCACCTGGGCGTTCTCGTAGCAGGCGTAGTTCATGGTGCCCTTGGAGCTGTTGAGCTCGTAGACGTCGGAGGGCGAGTTCGAGCCCCAGCCCCACATGATGGGGTCGCTGAACTCGTGGGGATACAGGTCATCCCAGCTGCCGCCCTGAGGCGTCACCCGAATGCCCACCTGGCCGAGCTGGTCGGCGAGGGCGTGCGCCATGGCCTGGCGGACCGAGTCGCCCGCGGCGTAGTAGAGGTCGAAGGCGCACGCAAGGCCGTCGCGCGCGTAGACCCCGTCGTCGCCGAGCTCCCAGCCGGCGCCTTCGAGCAGGACGCGGGCGCGGTCGGGCGCGTAGTCGCAGCGCATGTCCGCGCTCGCCCACGGAAGGCCGTCGCCGATGCTGTAGGCCACCGACCCGTGGCCGCCCAGCACATCGTCGATGATCGCCTGGCGGTCGACCGCGAGGTTCACGGCCTGTCGGACCTCGAGGTTGCAGGTGACGTCGTTTCCGGCGGGGTACGTGTTGGGGCCGTCCTCGCGCTCGGCGCCCGCGGGCACGACCGGCAGCTGCACACCGCGCGAGTCGACGGTGTCGTAGGACTCCAGCGTATAGCCGCCCACCTGCTGGTCGGCAAGCGTCGCCGAGGTGTAGGCCATGTCCACCTGTCCGGACTTCGCCGCCGCGAGGGCGGCGTCCTCCTCCATGAAGACGACGACCACGCGCTCGATCTGGGGCTCCTCGCCGTAGTAGGAGGGGTTCGCGTCGAGGATGACCTGCTGCCCGCGGTCCCACTGGGTCAGCACGTAGCGCCCGGAGCCGATGGGCTTTTGGCCGTAGTCGGGGCCGTATGCGTGCTCGGGCACGATGCCCACGACGGCGAGGGTGTACAGAAGGGCGTTGTAGGGCTTGGAGAGCTTTACGACCAGCGTGGTGTCGTCGGGGGCGGAGGCGTCCTCGACCATGGAGAGGTCGGCCTGCGCGTTCTTCGAGCCGCGGATTGTGTTCAGCGTGAAGGCGGCGTCGGAGGCGCGCACGGGCTCGCCGTCGGAGAACTTGGCGTCGTCGCGAAGCTTGAACGTCCAGGTGAGCTTGTCGTCCGAGCACTCGAAGGACGTCGCGAGGTCGCACTCGAAGCCCATGTCCTCGGTCGTGTGGATGAGGGTGGACTGGATGAGGGGCTCATGGACGTGCTCGCCGCAGCCCCAGGCCACGCACGGGTCGAAGCCGGCGTCGGGCTCGTTGGTCGTGCTCATGGCGATGGTCAACTGGCGCGAGGGGTCGACCCCCGAGCCGGAGGCGGCGGCACCGTCGTCGCTCGCACCCTCGCTCGAGCACGCCGAGAGCGCGAGCGCGCCTACGATGCCCGAGCCCGTAAGGAACGACCGTCTGGTCAAGGCAAGGCCCTTCTTTGCCATGAAACGTCCTTTCAGCCATGTGAATTGTTTTCTCGAGTATAAGGAGCCGACGTGCAGATAATGACGATTTCCGAACAAATTGCACGATATGTTCGGAAAGACCTATCCTATTCACAGGCGTCAAGGCGATGACCGGGGCTGGGCACAGCGCCGCCGGACCTCGCCGGACGCAGGGAAGAGCATCAACTAAGGAGACCAAGCCATGCAGTTTGACCTCGATAAAAACGTTAGATACGGCCTTGCATACTCCGGGGGCGTCGACTCGTGCTATCTTCTCGCCGAGCTCTTGCGCCAGGGTTTCGACGTCAAGGCCTACACCATCCTCGATGACCTTCAGATCACCCGCGACACGGACGACTCCGTGACCATCGCGAGCATGCTCGGTGCCGAGCAGGAGATCATCCGCGTCAACCTCTGGGAGGGCCACGACGAGCTGCGCGCAAACCCGTGGAACCGCTGCTACTACTGCAAGTCCATGGTCTTCGGCACCATCCTCGAGCACATGAAGAAGGACGGCCGCACGGTGCTTCTTGACGGAACGAACGCGAGCGACCGCGAGGACCGTCGCCCGGGCTTTCGCGCCATCCACGAGCTGGGCGTCGTCTCGCCGCTGCGCGCCGCGGGCATGACCAAGGACATGGTGCGCGAGGAGTCGGCGAAGCTCGGCCTCCCCACGGCAAATAAGCCCAGCTACGCGTGCTACGGCGCCTATTTCGGCAAGAACGAGGCGATCACGCCCGAGTCGCTGGCCGCCACGGTGAACAAGTTCATGGCCGAGCACCCCGACGCGGCGGACCGCGTGCGCACCGACGGCAACATCGAGCCCTCCCCCGCCGAGGCGGCGGCGCTCGAGCGCGAGAACGCCGCCGCCCGCGCGGCCCGCGAGCGCGAGACCAGGGAGGCAGCGGAAAGCCATGAGTAACGTGAACGAGTCCCGGCTCTCCGGCGCCGCGCGCGGGCGCGTGGCCGACATTGGCTACGCGAAGCTCGACCTTTCGCGCGCAGAGCGCCAAGGCGCGGGCGAGGTCGTCTACGGCGAGGGCAAGACAGCAGCGCAGATAGCGGGGATCATCGACGCGCTCGTAGCGGCGGGCCAGCCGCGCGTCCTCGCGACGCGCGTGGACGCGGACAAGGCGGGCGCCGTGACCGCCTCCGTCACCTGCGGCGTCGACGTGACCTACAACGAGACGGCGCGGATCCTCGTCGCCGGCGGTTTCCCCCAGCCCGACGGGGACGGGGACGTGCTCGTGGCGTGCGCTGGCACGAGCGACCTGCCGGTCGCCGAGGAGGCGGCGCTCACCGCCGAGTTCCTCGGCAACCGTGTGGGGCGCCTTCCCGACGTGGGGGTGGCGGGCCTCCATCGCCTTCTTTCCCATATGGACGAGCTGAACGAGGCACAGGTCATTGTGGCCGTCGCGGGAATGGAGGGAGCGCTTGCGAGCGTCGTGGGAGGCCTCGTCTCCTGCCCCGTAATCGCCGTGCCCACGAGCGTCGGCTACGGCGCGAGCCTCGGCGGGGTCGCGGCGCTCCTGAGCATGCTGAACTCCTGCGCAAGCGGCGTCTCGGTCGTGAACATAGACAACGGGTTCGGGGCCGGCTACCAGGCCAGCCTCATCAACCACCTGAGCAAAAGAAACGGGGTCGACCATCGATGAGCGAGCTCTATAAAAAGAATGGCCACAAGGACGGCGACTACCGCGCCCTCATCGTGGACGGGTCTTCCGGCATCAGCGGCGACATGACCGTGGCGGCGCTCCTGGACCTGGGCGCGAGCGAGGAGCGGCTTCTGGCCGCGCTGGGCACCCTTCCCGTCCACGGCTTCAAGGTCCGCGTGAGCCGCGTGGCAAAGAGCGGCCTCGACGCCTGCGACTTCGACGTGCAGCTTGACGACGAGCACGAGAACCACGACCACGACATGGCGTGGCTCTTTGGAGAGGACGGGGAAGAAGCCCACGAGGGGCACGGCCACTGCCACGAGCACGAGCACGAGCACGAGCACGAGCATGAGCACTGCCACGAGCACGAGCATGGTCACCACCATGCGCACCGCTCGCTCGCGGACATCCATGCCGTCATCAAGGCATCCGGCCTTACGCAGCGCGCGAAGGACATCGCGCTCGCCGTCTTCGGCGAGCTCGCCCGCGCGGAGGCCAAGGCGCACGGCGCGACACCCGACACGGTGCTGCTCCACGAAGTGGGGGCCGTCGACTCCATCGTCGACATCTGCGCCGTTGCCGTCTGCCTCGACGACCTGGGAATCCATGACGTGATCGTGCCGTCCCTGAGCGAGGGCCACGGCACCATTCGCTGTGCCCACGGCATGATGCCCATCCCCGTGCCCGCAGTCGCCAACCTCTGCGCGGCGGCGGGGATTCGCCTCATGCCCGTACCCGTCCACGGCGAGCTCGTGACGCCCACGGGCGCCGCCATCGTGGCCGCGTTGCGCACCTCCGAGGAGCTCCCCGCCTCCTACCGCATCCTCGCCATGGGCTACGGCGCCGGCAAGCGCGCGTATCGCAACACCGCCGGCGTCCTGCGCGTTACCCTGGCCCAGGTAGACGGCGCAAGCGAGGCCAACGTCGAGCGAGCCGCGGCGTCGGGGCAGGCGCTTCTTGGCACAGGGCGCGGGCACGTGCCCGAACGCACCCCGGACGCCCACGTCGAGCCCGCCGTTCCCTTCGCCGCGGTGGGAGACGACGACCCCGACGCGCCCCATACCGTCGTGAAGCTCGAGAGCGACCTCGATGACTGCACGGGCGAGGCGCTCGGACGCGCCATCGAGCTGCTCATGGCCGCGGGCGCCAGGGACGCCCACGCCGTGCCCGTCGTCATGAAGAAGGGCCGCCCCGGCTACCAGCTCGAGGTCGTCTGCGACGAGTCGAACGAAGCGCAGCTCAGAGACATTATCTTTGCCACCACCACCACGATCGGCATCCGCTCGGTAAAGATGCGCCGATACCCCCTGCGCCGCAGGCCCGGCGAGGTCGTCACCGCCTACGGGCCCGTTGCCGTGAAGCGCGTGGTCACGCCGAACGGCGTCGTGCGGACCTATCCCGAGTACGCCTCCGTTGTCGAGGCGTCCGAGCGCACAGGCGCAACGTTCCAAGAGGTCTTCCGCGCCGCCGAGGCCGCGGGTCTGCTCGATGAGCCGGGAAAAGCTGCCCGTGAGGGCTCCAGCGACGGCCAGCGCCCCCACGGGCTTCCGGGGCGCCCGACCAAGCACCTTCCCGAGGCGAGCTCGGACGCCGACGATGCTTCCGGCGAGGAAGCATAGATGGACGCCCGCAAGACCCGCAGCCGTCAGGCGATTCTGGATGCCTTCCTAGCCCTGCTGCTCGAGCGCGACTACTCAAAGATCACCGTCGCGGACATTCTCGAGCGCTCAGGGGTGGGCAGGGCCACGTTCTACGCCCAATTCAAGGGCAAAGACGACCTTCTTACCGTGTTCGTGGGATCGGTCTGCGCGCACGCCCTCACGAAGGACGGCGACCCGCAGAGCGATGCCGCTGTCCAGGTCGAGGACGTCCTGCGGAACTTCTGGGAGCGGCGCGACGGCGTGCGCGCGCTCGTCTCGGGCGCGGGGTCGCGCCGCTTCGCCGACTGCCTGCGCCACGCCATCGTGGCGCGGGCGGCCCGGGCCGTGCCCGAGCACCCGAGCGGGCCTGCCGGCCAGATGAACCGGAGCTTTCTTCTGCACCACATCGCGGCGACGTTCGTCGGCATGGTCCAGTGGTGGGCATGGAACGACTTCAGCGTCTCGCCTTCCGACCTCGCCGCCGACTATCTCCGCGCGGTTCTTCCGCTCTTTGCCGAATAGCCCCCTGGAAGCGCCGGTCCTTCTTGCAAAAAAAAGCCCGCGAACCGCCGAAAGCGATTCGCGGGCTTATGTTGTGCGCTGGGAAGCCGCAGAGCGAGTTTATTAGAACAAACCCAGGAAGCCGTGGACGAAGAGCGCGGCCACCACGGCGCCGATGAAAGGCGCGATGCCGGGGACGAGCAGGCCGTACTTCCAGTTGTTGTCGGCCTTGTGCGCGATGGGGAGCACCTGGTAGGCCATGCGCGGGCCAAGGTCACGCGCCTGGTTCATGGCGAATCCCGTGATGCCGCCCATGCCCATGCCGACGGCCCAGACGATCAGGCCGACGCAGACGGCGAGCATGAGGACGTTCTCGCCGGCGCGGCTGGCCGCGGCCAGGATCGCGGAGATGAACACGAAGGTGCAGATGGCCTCGCAGAAGAAGTTGCGGGCGTAGTTGGTTCCCTCAGTGGTGGGGTTCGTCGAGAAGATGTTGCGCTGCGCGACGGGGTCGACGACGCCGTCGGAAGCCTTGAACTCATCGGCGTACATAAGCCACGCGATGCAGGCGCCCGCAAAGCCGCCGAGCATATCGGCGATCATGTACGGGATGCAGGAGCTCCAGGGCACGAGGCCAACGATGCACTGCGCGAGCACCATGGCCGGGTTCATGCACACGGCCCCGCCGAAGACAAAGAGGCACACGGAGATGCCGAAGGCCCAGGTAGTGATGGCGAACATGTGGCCGGAGCCCTGGTATTTGGTGCCCTTGAGCACGGTATCGCAGTGGACGCCCACGCCGAAGACGATCATGAGGGCGGTGCTGCCGAACTCGGCGAGCATGTGGTAAAGAAGGTCGATGCTAATCACGCGGGAAACTCCTTCAGTCTTTCTTTTGACGAATGGACTAGTGCTGGGCCACGACGACGCCCAGGCCGTCGGGGATGACGGCGACCTTGGCGTCGGCGCCCTTCATCTGGAAGGCGAGCTCAAGCGCCTCCTCGACGGTGTTAACCGGCGTCATGTGCATGTCGCGCAGCATCTGGTGGTCGCAGAGGTCCGTGACCATGATCACGGGGTGGTGCGCCAGGATGCGGGCAAAGATCTGGCTCGTCCACTGGTCGGGCAGGGTCTCGTCCTTGGGGCGCTCGATGCAGGCGCGCTCAAACTCGGCCGGGTCGTTCTCGGCGATGTTCTTGTAGAAGCCCTCTCCGCCGTGGCCGTCGGCGCAGCCGGCGACGTCGATGATCACGCCGCCCTCGGGAAGCGTTGCCTCGGCGGCGCACATGCCCTTGACCGCCTGGTAGATGTTCTGGTCGAGCGGGTAGCCGCCGTTGGTGGTGACGGCGATGTCGCACTTGACGGGCTCGACGCCAGCGAGCTTCTTCACGAAGTCGCAGCCGGCCTCATGCGCCTTGTGGATGTCTCCGGCAAAGGAGCCGATGACCTCGTGCTTGCCGTTCAGGACCACGTTGAGGACGAAGGCGAGGTGGGCCATCTCGGCCGCGGCGAACATGTCCTCGCTCACGTGGTTGTGGCAGAGGTTGCCGGCGCGGGAGTGGGAGTCGTTCACGAACTGGCCGTTGTGGTTGTACATAATCGTCTTGTAGGAGGCCACGCCCGGCAGGACGGACTTGCGGCTGCCCGAGAACCCTGCAAAGAAGTGCGGCTCGATGAAGCCCTCGGCAAGGAGCAGGTCGGCGTCGGTGGCGACCTTGTTGATGATGCACTCGCCGCCGGAGGGCAGAGTGCCGATCTTCTTCATGGCGGAGTCGTCGGTCGCCACGTGCATGACGATCTCCTCGTTGGCCACGATATCCTCGCCGTACTTGTTGACGAGCTCCTCGTGCGTGGAGGGACGGTGCATACCGGTCGCCACGAGGATGCGCACGCGGGCCTCGGGGGCGGCGGCGTGGATGCGGCGCAGCAGGATCGGCATCGTCACGCGCGAGGGAACGGGGCGCGTGTGGTCGGAGCTGATGATGACGATGTCCTTCTTGCCAGCGCAGAGCTCCTCGAGCTTGGGCGAGCCATAGGGGTTGTCGAGGGAATCCTCGACGAGCCTCTGCTGGCTCTCGCTCGGCTTGAACTCGTTTTGGTGCCCCTGCATAAGCCCGGCGAAGTTCTTCTCGTCGAGGCTCAGATGCATGGTCTTGTGGTCGTAGGGCAAATCAAACTCATACATGGGGTTAGGTCCTTCTTCCTAACTCGTTGCCGCTCCGGTCACGGCACCGTCGGTGAAGGCTACACCCCTAGAGAACTACCGTCTACCGACGATTTGCTACCGTTCACGGTGATATATCAAGAAGGCAACCTCCTTGGAAAGAAGCCCGAGGGATTGGCGGGCGGCGTTGAGGCGGCTTTCATATTTTCAAACATGGAGGAATTGTGAGCTGACGAGACCTCGCGCGGGTTCGTCCGAGCGCCGCTGGCAAACGACTCGGCAAGCCCGAAATTGTACAGGGGCGGACATCAACCACTTGCAAAGACGTCCGCCTCCGTGGTTCTCCACCCGCCTTCAAATGGGGATAATTGACTTCAATCCGACCCGACGAAAGGATTTGCGTGGGAAGATCTAGCGGCAGCGGTGGCGGCGGCCACTCGGGCGGCTTCAGCGGCGGCGGCCGGGTTTCCGGCGGGTTCAGCGGCGGAGGCGGGCGCTCCGGCGGCCGGTCCGGCGGCGGGCCTTCCGTGGGCTTCGGCGGCGGAGGCGGCGGGTATCGCGGCCCCTCGGGCGGCTACGGATACCCCTTCGGCGGGTTCGGATCCCCCTTCGGGCGCGTCAACGTCGGCCCGGTCATCAACGTGGGCGGCGGCAGGCGCCGCAGCGACGGCGGCGGACGGGGCGGGTGCTTCGGCACGCTCATCGGCCTTTTGCTCTGCGTGCTTTTGATCATGGCGATCTCGAGTGCAATGAACAGCTGCTCAGGGGGCTATAACCCAGGCCTCGTCAAAACCTCCTACACCGTGTCCAGCGTCTCGGGAACCGTGCGCCAAAAGCTCGACGCGGGCGACGTCGTAAAGGCCGGCTGGTACACCGACGAGGACGGCGACTGGATCCACGACGCCTCCAGGCTCGAGCGCGGGCTTTCCCACTTCTTTGAGAAAACCGGCGTGCAGCCCTACGTCTACATCCTCAAGAACGGCTCCGTAACCGACGTCGACGCGCTCAACAAGCGTTCCGCCGAGCTCTACGACGAGCTCTTTGCGGACGAGGGCCACTTCCTCCTCGTGTTCTGCGACGACGGCAACGGTGGCTACAACTGCGGATACACCATCGGCACGAAGGCGCGCGAGGTGCTCGACGACGAGGCGATGGGCGTCCTCAAAAGCGCGCTCAACAACGCCTACAACAACGCCGACACCGACGAGGAGGTCTTCTCGGACGCGTTCTACGTCACCGGGGAGGCCATCATGAAAGCCGCCCAGAAGGAAGCGGACACAAAGAAGGCAGGCGAGGTCGGCGCGGTCATTGCGTGTGTCCTTCTTGCCGGAGGCGCCGTGGTTTTCGCCGTCCGCAGAAAAAAGAAGGCCGACGCCGAGCGCAAAGCGCGCGCCGACGAGATCTTGAACACACCGCTCGAGAAGTTCTCCGACGCCGCCGACCCCACAAGCGACGCCAACATCGAGGACCTCGCGTCAAAGTACGAGAAGAAGGACGACTCGGACAACGAGTAGATCGCGGCTCCAACCATCGCCCGCTGCGGGTGACGGACCCAATACACGGCATTGCCAGACGAAAGGAATGAACATGAGCATTCTCGACCGCTTCGCCACCATCATCAAGGCAAACATCAATGAGCTTCTGGACAAGGCGGAGGACCCCGCAAAGATGGTCGACCAGTACCTCATCGACCTCGGGGACAGCCTTGCCAAGGTCAAGGAGGAGACTGCCGGGGTAATGGCCGAGGAGAAGCGCTGTCAGCGCCTCGTCGACGACAACGAGGCCGAGGCCAAGCGCATGGAGGACCTCGCAAAGAAGGCGCTTTCCGCCGGCAACGAGGACGACGCGCGCGTCTTCCTCGCAAAGAAGCAGCAGCTCGAGGCCAACAGCGAGGAGCTGAAGAAGGCTGCCGACGCCGCCCACGCCAACGCCGACAAGATGCGCCAGATGCACGACAAGCTCGTGAGCGACATCGAGCAGCTCAAGGCCCGCCGCGAGTCCATCAAGGCAAAGAGCGCCGTCGCCAAGACCCAGACCATGGTCAACGAGCTCGCCTCCGGCACCGACAAGGCCGCCGGCGCCATCGACGCCTTCAACCGCATGGAGGCCAAGGTCGACAAGCAGCTCGACACCGCCGAGTCCTTGGCTGAGCTCAACGAGAAGCCCGCCGACGATGTCGAGGCCCTCGAGGCCAAGTACGCCGGCATCGCCGACTCCGCCGCCGTCGACGAGGAGCTCGCCAAGCTCAAGGCCGAGATGGGCCTCTAGTCTCCAAGCTTTAGCGCTGGGCAAACCCTAGCCCTAGGTTTCCGGACACGGTATTTCCGCTTGCACGGCTACACTTGAGGTGTAACCGACGAAAGGGGATACCGTGTCCGGCTTTGTTTTGAGCTGCTGCTCAACCGTCGACCTTACGGCCGAGGCGCTTGAGGCGCGCGACATCAAGTACATCTACTTCAACTACGAGCTCGACGGAAAGCCGTGTAAGGACGATTTCGGCCGCACGAACTCCCCCGCCGAGCTCTACGCAAAGATGCTCGCAGGCGCCGACGCGAAGACCTCCCAGGTCTCCACGGGAGACTACGTGGAGCACTTCGAGAAGTTCCTCTCCCAGGGACTCGACGTCCTGCACGCCACGCTCTCGAGCGGCATCTCGGGCACCTACAACTCCGCCGTCGCCGCAAAGAACCTGCTTGCCGAGAAGTACCCTGAGCGCAAGGTCGTCATCGTCGACTCGCTCGCCGCGAGCGCCGGGTACGGTCTCTTTGTCGACCGCCTGGCCGACCTGCGCGACGAGGGCATGGGAATCGACGAGCTCGCGGCTTGGGGCCTGGAGCACCGGCTCGAGGTGCAGCACTGGTTCTTCTCCACTGACCTCACGTTCTTTATCCGCGGCGGGCGCATCTCGAAGGCGGCAGGCGTCATGGGCGGCCTGCTCAAGATCTGCCCGATGATGGACGTCGAGCCCGACGGCTCGCTCGCCGTCAAGGAGAAGATCCGCACCAAGCAGCGCGCCGTCAAGCGCGACCTGCAGCTCATGGAGGAGCTCGCCCAGGGCGGCCTCGACTACTCCGGCAAGGTCTTCATCAGCAACTCCGAGTGCGCGGACGACGCCCGCGCCGTCGCCTCCGAGATCGAGGCCGCGTTCAAGAAGATCGACGGACCGGTGCGCATCAGCGATATCGGCGCCACCATTGGCTGCCACACGGGCCCCGGCACCGTCGCGCTCTTCTTCTGGGGCAAGCCGAGGGCGTAGGGCGCTTCTTGGCCCAATAACCGCAGCGCCGCCGCGAAACGCAGCAGTTTCGCGGCGGCGCTATTTGCGTCGATGGGTCGTCCCGTTCGGGACCGTATGCCAATCGCGCGGCACTTCTTGCCGGCAAAGCGTGCGGATAGCGACACAATCGCGCCCTTCGGGGGCCAAAACCGTCACTCAGCGCACGCTTTGTTGGCAAGAAGCGCGGCCGGGCGTCTACAGCTCGTAGCCGAGGAACTCGCGGTAGAGCTCGAGCTCTGCCGCGGTATCTTTGCTGGAGGCGAGCTCGACGGCGCCCGCGTGCCCCTCGGGCGCGAGCAGCCCGCAGTCGGTCAAGCGCTTGCGGAGCTGGCGGGCGGTTCCCGCACCGCCGTCGTAGAACTTGACCCCATCGCCTAAGACCTCGGCAATCTGCCTGCGGACGAACGGATAGTGCGTGCAGCCGAGGACCACCGAGCCCACGGTCCCTGCGAACGACCCCACGTAGCCGCGGATCATCTCGACGAGGTCAGAGGCCTCAAGGTCGCCGTGCTCGATGCGGCCGGCGAGGCCCGGGCACGGGACCGAGATGACCTCGCAGCCCTTGCCGTAGGTCTCGGCGAGCTCATGGTACTTGTCGAGGCTCAAGGTGATGTCGGTGGCCATGACGAGGATGCGCCCGTGGTCGGGCGCCTCGGTGGCGGGCTTGAGCGCGGGCTCGATGCCGATGATGGGCAGGTCGGAATACGCGGCGCGCAGGCTCGGGCCCGCGGCGGAGGTCGCCGTGTTGCACGCGATAACGATGGCCTTCGCGCCATCGGCGACGAAGCGGTCGACGATCGCGCGCGAAAGCTCGCACACCTGCTGCTCGGTCTTCTCGCCGTACGGGGCGTTCGCGGAGTCGCCGAAGTAATGGAAGTCCTCGCCGGGAAGCTCCGCGACGAGCGACTTGAGCACGCTGATGCCGCCCACGCCGGAATCAAAGACGCCGATAAACCCATTGTTCTTATCGCAATCGCAGCCCATGCCGCGCTCCCCTCGTATATCCAGGCGACCGCCAACCCTCGCGGTCAGTGCATACCAGTGTAGCGCGGTTATTTGTTCCTCAACTTTTAGCGACAATTGCCCGTCTTTGATCGAGCGCCCCGAGAAGCACGCGTCGAGCTATTCCCGCTTCGCGCGGAGGGTGTCGATGCCGTGGTGGATGGTCATCACGGGATGGCGCAGCAGCATGCGCGGGCCGGCGTAGCGCATGACGTCCTTGATGGCGGCGCGTTGCGCGGGCGCGTAGCAGTGCACGCGGCACTGGGAGCAGAACGTCTTTGTGGCCATGAAGGGGCAGCGGCCGATGCGCGTCTCGACGTAGTCGGTGAGCGCCACGCAGTCGCGGCAGAGCTCGCCGCGGCGCGTGCCGTGGTTGCCGTGGCAGTACACGGCGATCATCTGCGTGACGACCGCACGCTCCCGGCCGCGCTTGGCCTCCACGGCCTCGAAGGTGAGCTGTTTTGTCATGACACCCCCTAGCTCACGCGGCCGCTGTCCATCGCGTAGGTCTTGTCGGCGATGGCCATGGTGGACGGGCGGTGGCTGATAAGCACGACGGCGCGCTGGCCGCGCTGCTCGGTCAAGGTGCGCAGGATCTGCCCCTCGTTGAGCGAGTCGAGGTTGCTCGTGGGCTCGTCGAGCAAAAGCAGCGGCGCGTCATGGAGGAAGGCGCGGGCAAGGCCAAGGCGCTGGCGCTCGCCGCCCGAGAGCGTCTCGCCGAGCTCGCCGACCATCGTGTCGTAGCCGTGCGGCAGGCTCTCGATGAAGTCGTGGACGCTGGCCGCGCGGCACGCCGCCACGAGCTCCTCGTCGGTGGCGCCAGGCTTTGCCACGAGCAGGTTGTCGCGAACGCTGTCGTGGAAGAGGTAGGTGTCCTGCTCCACGAACGCCTCGGCGTCGCGCAGCGCGCTCGTCGCCACGCCGCGCACATCCTCGCCGGAGAGCGTCACGCGCCCCTCGCCGACGTCCCAGAAGCGCATGAGCAGGCGGCACAGCGTGGACTTGCCCGAGCCGGAGCGGCCCTGGATGCCCACGATCTGGCCAGGCTCGACCTGAACGCTCACGTCGTCGAGAATGCGCTCCTCGCCGTAACTGAAGCCCACGTGCTCGGCGGCGGCGCCGTCAAAGCCCGGGTGAGCCCCCTCGGCATCGGGCACCTCGGCCACCTGAGGCTCCTCGTCCAGGATCGCGATCACGCGGCGCCCCGACGCCAGCGTCCCCTGTAGCGTGGAGCCGAGGTTGGCCAGGGCGACGAAGGGCCCGAAGGAGCTGAACGTGGCCACCGTGGCCAGGACGGCGCCCCCGGCGGTAACGGCGCCTGCGGCGGCAAGCTCGATGCACAGGATCATCTGCAGGCAGCTCAGGACCATGATGAGGCCCGTGGTCGCGGCCTGGCCCTGGGCGGCGCGCCCGCGGAGCTCGCGCTGCGCGGCGATCAGCTCGTCGCTGCGCTCGTCGAGCTCGGCCAGCCGACGCGCGCCGGCGCCGTACTGCAGGACCTCGTCCAGGCCGCGCAGCCCCTCGAGGACGAAGCTCGAGAGCGAGCCGGCGAGGTCGCGGCTGCGCTGGCCGCCCTCCCCCGACGAGCGCGAGACGAGCACCGGCACGGCCACGCCCACCACGGCGTACGAGCCAAGTGCGACCGCCGCCGGAAGCGGGCCGGCCACGGTGCCCAGAAACGCCCCCATGGCGCACGCCATGAGCACGGCGATGCAGATGGGGCTGATGGTGTGGGCATAGAAGACCTCGAGCAGCTCCACGTCGGCCGTCACGGTCGAGACGAGGTCGCCGCGGTCGGCGCCGGCAAGCTTGGCGGGGGTCAGGCGTCGCAAGGCGCTAAACACCAGGTCGCGCACGTGGGCGAGCAGCCTGAACGCGATGTAGTGGTTGCAGCGCTGCTCGATGAAGTGCAGCACGCCGCGGGCGACCGCCAATGCGGCGAGAACGGCCACCGCGCCGGCAAGCGGCAAGGTCGCCGGCGCCGCCCCGCACGCGGAGAGCGCCGCGGCCGCGGCGAGCACGGGAATGCCCGTGGCGCAACAGAACCCCGCGACGCCGCAGGTCACGGCAATGACCATCCAGCCGGCGAGCGGCTTGGCGAGCCCCAGCATCCTCCACATGACGCGGGCGTTGCCCATGGGCTTTTTTGCGCCGCTATTCATCGGCGCCCACCTCCTCGGAATCGGCGACGGCATCCATGGCGGCGTCACCCGCCGAGAGCTTCTCGAGCTCCGCCTGCGCGTTCCACAGCGCGCCATAGGCCTCGCACCCGGCCAAAAGCTCCTCGTGCGTGCCCGCGCCGGCGAGCACGCCGTGGTCGAGGACGTAGATACGGCGGGCGGGCACGGCGTTTGCCAGGCGGTGAGAGATCACGATGACGGCCTTGTACCGCGCAAGGCCGCAGACGGCATCCATGATGTCTTGCTCGGACTCGACGTCCACGTTGCTCGTGGCCTCGTCGAAGATATAGACGGGGCTGTTGTGCAGGATGGCGCGCGCAAGACTCAGGCACTGCCGCTGGCCGCCCGAGAGGTTGGCCGCGTTCTCCGCAAGCCTCGTGCCCAGCCCATCCTGCTCGCGCAGAAAGTCCGCGAGGCGCGCGAGCTCGAGGACCTGCCACAGCTCCTCGTCAGTCGCATCGGGAGCCGCCATGCGCAGGTTGTCCGCGACGGTGCCGGCAAAGAGGCGAGCCTGGAGCCCGACGACGGTCACGTAGCGGGCAAGCGCCGCGCGGTCGATGTCGCGTACCTGCTTGCCGCCGAGAAAGACGTTGCCCTCGTAGTCGTCGTAGCGCCCGGAAAGAAGGGCCGCGACCGTGGACTTGCCGCTGCCCGACTCGCCCACGATGGCGGTGAGGCCCACCGACGGCACGTCGATGTCCACGTTATCGAGGACTCGGCGCCCTTCTTTGTAAGAAAAGCTCACGCGACCCATCGAGAAGTGGTCGCCGCGCTCAGGGAGCAGCGGTCGCGGCGCGGGGTCGGGTAGGCCGATCAGGCGGAAGATCTTCTCGCTCGCGGCGATGCCGTTCATGGCGACATGGAAGTACGAGCCGAGCTGGCGCATAGGAACAAAGAAGTCCGCCGAGATGAGGATGATGAAGAGGCATCCGAACAGGTCCACCGCGCCGGCAGCCGCGAAGGCGAGCGCCACGGCCATGCCGGCCACGGCGCCGCCGAGCGCGACGATGTCCATGACGATGATGGAGTTGAGCTGCATCGAGAGGACCTTCATCGTGACGACGCGGAACCTCTCGGCCTCGGCGTTCATGGCCTCGTGGCGGGCGGCGTCGGCCTGGTAGATCTTGAGCGTCGTCAGGCCCTGGAGGTTCTCGAGAAAGCTGTCGCCGAGCTCGGCGTACTGGTCCCAGTAGTCGCCGAGGATGCGCTTGGCCACCTTCTGGACGGCGACGATGGCCACGGGGATGAGCGGCACGCACAAAAGCAGCACGACCGCGGCGGGCAGGCACACGGGCGCGACCATAAAGAAGAGCGTGGCGGGCGCGAGCACCGCATAGAAGAGCTGCGGCAAATACTGCCCGAAGTAGGTCTCCAGTTGCTCGCATCCCTCGACGGAGAGCTGCACGACCTCGGCCGTCGGCACCGACTCGACGTAGTCGGGCCCGAGCGTGAGGAGCTTCTCGTAGATGCGGCGGCGCAGGGTCTTCTTCACGCCCTGGGAGGCGACGAAGCTCTCGCGGGCCGCGAGGCGCGCGGAGATGGTCCGTGCCACGATTCCGCCGCTCAGAATGGGCAGCGCCGACGCGGGGACCGTCCCGCCGCCAGCCAGGGCCGCGAGCACTCGGGCGATGACCCACACCATCGCCGCGTTGCCCAGAAGCCCCACCCACTGCCACACGACCGTTGCGATGACGTGGCGCATGGCCTCGGGCACCAGGGCCAAGAGCCGTTTGTCCATCATAGTTGTCCGCTCCGAATCCGCGCGGCTGCCGCTGCCCCGCGCCAATTGATAGCCATAGTTAACTTTTACATCCTACCCCAAAGCGAGAAAAAGTCGGCTGAGGTATTCGCTTTCAGCCGGCAACGCGAGCCCCGGCATCCCGCCCAAGACTCGGGTATACTGCGAGCCTGTATGAACAAACCGAGCACAAGGAGCTTTTTATGAGCAACGAAGGCAAGAAGGTCAAGGTCCACTACGTCGGCACCCTGGACGACGGCACGAAGTTCGACTCCAGCCGCGACCGCAACGAGCCGCTTGAGTTCACCTGCATGGCCGGCCAGATGATCAAGGGATTCGACGCCGCCGTCAAGGACATGGAGGTCGGCCAGGTCGTCGACGTCCACATCCCCGCCGCCGAGGCCTACGGCGAGCGCCGCAACGACCTCATGCAGACCGTCCCCGTGAGCATGCTCCCCGGCGCCGAGAACCTCAGCACCGGCGACAAGGTCATGCTCGCCTCCCCCAGCGGCCAGCCCTTCCCCGCCACCGTGGCAAAGGTCGAGGACGGCAACATCACCTTCGACATGAACCACGAGATGGCCGGCAAGGACCTCAACTTCAACATCGAGCTGCTCGAGGTTGCCGAGTAGGAAGCCTGCCCGCGCCCTTATATCCCAAGGACGGCAAGAAGCCCCGTCCGCATCTGCCCGGGCAACCCGGCGGCAGGAGCGGACGGGGCTTTTCTTGTCAAGGGCAGCGCCCCAGGCGCGCTGCGCTACCGTTCGCCAAACATTCTGTTGAGTTTATCCTCCATTGCCTTACACTTTGTTTGATTCGTTGTAGTTTTCCGGATTCAACGCGAAGGAGCTGGGCGCATGGACACCAAGGGCAGGCACCGTCCCGAAGCCGTCATCGCGGCGCTCGCCATCGCGCTCGCGGCCGCCGCCGCGGCCTCGCTCATGCTCGGCCGCTACGACATGTCCGTCGCAGACGTCTGCCGCATGCTCGCCAGCCGCGTCGCCCCCATGGAGCAGACCTGGACCGACCAGCAGGAGACGCTCTTTTTCCGGGTGCGCCTGCCCCGTGTGGCCCTCGCGATCATGGTGGGCTGCTCGCTCTCGTCTGCCGGCGCCGCCTTCCAGGGCATTTTCCAGAACCCGCTCGTCTCGCCCGACTTCCTCGGCGCCTCCCAGGGAGCCGCGTTCGGCGCGTGCCTGGCCATCCTGTACGGCGCTTCCTCCCTCGCCATCTCGGTCACCGCCTTCGCGTTCTCCATGCTCTCGGTCGCCGTGGTGCTTCTGGTCAGCAAGTTCTCGCGCGGCAACCGCATCCTCGTGACGGTGCTCGCCGGCGTCATGGTGAGCTCGCTGTTCAACGCGGGCGTGAGCTTCGTCAAGCTCGTCGCCGACCCGACCTCGCAGCTCCAAGCCATCACGTTTTGGCTCATGGGCTCGCTCACCTCCGCGAGCCAGCGCGACGTGCTCCTCATCGCCTGCCCCGTCGTCATCGGCAACATCGGGCTTCTTGCCCTGCGCTGGCGCTTAAACGCGCTCACCATGGGAGACGACGAGGCCGTCTCGATGGGCGTCGACGCCCCGCGCGTCCGCTCGGTCGCGATCGTGCTCGCCACCATCATCGTGGCCTCCTGCGTCTCGGTCTCGGGCATCATCGGCTGGGTCGGCCTCGTGGTCCCGCACCTCGCGCGCAGCCTCGTGGGCGCCGACTACCGCCGCCTGCTTCCCGCGAGCATGCTGCTCGGCGGCACGTTCCTGCTCATCGTCGACGACATCGCCCGCATGGCCACCACCGCCGAGATCCCCATCGGCATCCTCACCGCCTTCGTCGGCGCGCCCTTCTTTATGTGGCTCATCACGAGGGGGAAGCGCATATGAGCATTAAGGTCAAAGGGCTCTCGTTCTCCTACGGCGCGCACCGGGTCCTGCGCGACATCGACTTTGAGGTGCCCGACGCCACGCTCACCGTCGTCCTCGGCCCCAACGGCGTCGGCAAGACCACGCTGTTCCGCTGCATCCTCGGCGTGGCCGCGGGCTACTCCGGCACGATCGAGGTCAACGGCAAGGACATCGCTCGCCTGAGCGTGGCGCAGCGTGCCCGCGAGCTCGCCTACATCCCCCAGGCCCACGCCAACATCTTCGACTACGAGGTCGTCGACCTCGTCCTCATGGCCTGCGGCACCGACCTCGGCATGATGCGCTCCCCCACCCGCCGCCACGAGGCGCGCGCGATGGAGGCCCTCGAGCGCGTCGGCATCGCCGAGCTCGCGCACCGGCCAATCACGCAGCTCTCGGGCGGCCAGCAGCAGCTCGCGCTCGTGGCCCGCGCCATCGCGCAGGACTCCCGCGCGATCGTCATGGACGAGCCCACGAGCGCCCTCGACTTCGCCAACACCTCCCGCGTACTCGGCCTCGTTCGCGAGCTCAGCGCCGAGGGGCGCTCGGTGCTTTTGTCCATGCACCAGCCCGACCAGGCCTACCTCTACGCCGACCGCGTGCTCGCCATGCAGGACGGCGGCGTCTACGCGCAGGGCTTGCCCGCAGACGTCGTCACGCAGGAGCACGTAAGCGAGCTCTACGGCGTCGATGTGCGCGTATGCCCGCTCTTCGGCGACCGGGCGCGCGCCGTCGTTCCCGCCTCGGCGCTCGAAGACGACGGCAGAGGGCGGGAGGCGGCCCCGCGCGGCAGGCGCGGCTGACGCGCTCGCGCGGCGGACAGCATAGGTACTCGGACGCCCGCGCACCATGGCCGCGGGCCGCGCAACAAGACGAAAGGAGCTTTCCTTGAAGAGCAGCAGCATTTCCAGAAGGGTTTTCGCGACGATGCTCGCCGGCACCCTCGGCATGGGCGCCGCCTTGGGCCTCTCCGCCTGCGGCGGCCAGGCACAGCCCGGCGACTCGGGCGAGCAGGCTGCGAGCGAGCAGGCCAGCACCAGGACGTTCACCGACTCCTGTGGCCGCGAGGTGGAGATACCCGCCGACATCGATCGCATCGCCCCGTCCGGCGCCCTTGCTCAGCAGGTCCTTCTTACCATCGCGCCCGAGAAGCTCTGCGGGCTCTCCGCCAAGCTCGGAGCGGAGGCCGACTACATCGCTGACGTCAACCCTGACCTGCCCGTCTTTGGCGCCGTCTACGGCAGCAAAGGCGACCTGAACAGGGAGGCCATCGCCGAGGCCGCCCCCGACCTCATCATCGACGTGGGCGAGTCAAAGAAGACCATCAAGGAGGACATGGACTCCCTCCAGGACCAGCTCGGCATCCCCGTGGTCCACATCGAGTCGTCGCTGTCCACCTACAAGCAGGCCTACGAGCAGCTGGGCGAGCTCCTCGGCAAGCGGGACCGCGCGGCCGAGCTCGGCGAGTACTGCCAGAGCGCCTACGATGAGGTCAACGACGTCGTCAAGGACATTCCCGAGTCCGAGCGCCCGAAGGTCGCCTACCTTACCGGCGACTCCGGCACCAGCGCGCTGGCAAAGGGCGGCTTCATGGCCCAGGTCGTCGACATGGTGGCCAACAACTGCGTAGAGATCCAGAACGCCAGCGCCTCCGGCAAGGGCGACCAGATCGGCCTCGAGCAGATCGCGGCCTTCGACCCTCAGATGATCGTCTTCACGGCAGACAGCTACTACGGCTCCGTCGCGACCGACCCCGCCTGGGCGGGCATCGACGCGGTCAAGGACGGTCAGGTCTACGAGGCCCCGGGCAAGCCCTACAACTGGCTGTCCAGCCCGCCGTCCGTCAACCAGATCATGGGCATGCAGTGGCTCGCCCGCCTATGCTATCCCGACCAGTTCCCCGACAGCATGACCGACGTCGCAAAGAGCTACTACAAGACCTTCTACGGCCACGAGCTCTCCGACGAGGAGTGCCAGGCCATCATGGCCAACGCCCTGCCCAAGTCCAACTAAGGTGGCCGGGGCGCACCGGCGGGCCTAGGCGCCAAGAAGCCCCAAGACGAGCTCGCGGGCATCGTCGCCGGGAACAATGGGTTCCAAGTCGCTCCACGCGGCTTGGAACCTTTCTTCGGCAAGAGGAACGAGCGCCGGCCGCACGACCACGACGGCGTGCGGCCACGCGGAGGCCGGCCCGCGCTCGAGCAGGCGGACGGCATGGGCGAGCCCCTCGCCGCGCTTGAGCTCGAGCGGCCCGAGCTCGTCGACCACGAGCAGGCCAGGGGCGTCGTCGGCATGTGAGGCGAGCTCGGCGAAGTGGCCGTCCACCCGCGCGAGGGCGTCCGCGTCGAAGCTCCAGCCGAGCCCCGCCGTGCCGTCGTGGCCGCGCGCCGCCTCCGCGAGCCTCACGCGCTCGCCCAAGGGCAGCAAGACATTGTCGATGCCGTCCTTTACCAGCTCGCCGCCATCGGGCCCGCGGTGCCAGCGCCCGGGCGCCACCACGCCGTACGAGGCGACGCCGCGGGAGGCGAGCTCCAAGATAAGCGACTCGAGCCAGCGGGTCTTGCCCGATTGGATGGGTGCGGTAAGAATAAGCAGCATGCGAGGCCCTCCGCGGTCGGATAGGAGAAAACGATGGGTTCTGCCTGGCAATTGTACGATGAACTGATCGAAGGGGTCGACGCGGGAGAGCGTGTGCTCGGCATGTGCGAGGGCTCGCACTGGACGTGCGTCGAGGCGAGCTGCGGCACGGGCGTGGCGGCCACCTGCAAAGGCGGCAGGCGCGAGCGCTTAAGCCCGCTTGCCGGCAAGCCCCTGCGCGACGTCGCCGCCTTGGCCAAGTCCTGGGACTTTGAGACCGCCTCCGTCGGCGTGGCGGCGCTGAACGCCTGGTACAACCAACCTGAGCGTCTGAACGGGCTCGCCGGTGCGCGCCTGTACGCAGACTCCGGAAATCGTCCCTGCGCCGAGGCGGACCCGTTCTTCTTCCTGCCGGGCGAGCTCGAGGAGTTCTGGCGCCGCGAGGGCCGCCGCGCCCGCGTGGCCGTCGTGGGCCGCTTCCCCCGCATGGAGAAGATCGCGCAGATGGCCGAACTCAGCGTGCTCGAGCGCGCCCGCCGCGCCGACGACGACCTGCCCGATACCGCCTGCGAGTACGTACTGCCCGAGGCGGACTTCGCTGTGATCACGGGCATGGCGGAGTCGAACAAGACGCTCCCCCGCCTGCTTGAGCTCGCGTCCGGCGCGCGCACCATCGTCGTAGGGCCCTCGGCCACAATCGCGCCGGCACTTCTTTGCGCCGGGGCGGCGCACATCGCGGGAAGCTGCGTCGCCGACGTGGCCGCCGTCCGCAGCCACGTCGAGTGCGGGAGCAGCCCCTTGCGCTCGGGCGGCCTGACGTCGGCGTCGCTTTCCCGTTAGCCTACGCGCTCGACGGACGCCTACACCATCTGCTCGGGATGGAAGACGGCGTCGAACTCGTCGGCCGTGAGGAAGCCGAGCGCAACGCAGGCCTCGCGCAGGCTCGTATCCTCGGCAAAGGCCTTCTTTGCCACTTTCGCGGCGTTCTCGTAGCCGATGTGAGGATTGAGCGCCGTCACGAGCATGAGCGAGTTGTGCAGGTTCGCGTCCATCTTTGCCCGGTTGGCACGGATGCCCGCAGCGCAGCGCTCATCGAAAGAGCGGATCGCGTCGGCAAGAAGGTCCACGGACTGCAGGAAGTTGTACGCGATCACGGGCATGAAGACGTTCAGCTCGAAGTTGCCCTGTGAGGCCGCGAAGCCGATGGCGGCGTCGTTGCCCATGACCTGCACGGCAACCATCGTGACCGCCTCGCACTGGGTGGGGTTGACCTTGCCGGGCATGATGGAGCTGCCGGGCTCGTTGGCGGGGATGGCGATCTCGCCCAAGCCCAGGCGCGGGCCGCTCGCGAGCCAGCGGACGTCGTTGGCGATCTTCATCATGTTCGCGGCGAGCGCCTTGACGGCGCCGTGGGCAAAGACGACCGCGTCCTTGCCGGACAAGGCACGGAACTTGTTCGGGTCGGTCACGAAGGGAAGCCCCGTCTGGTCGGCGATGTGGGCAGCCACGGCCACGTCGAAGCCGGCGGGCGCGTTGAGGCCCGTACCGACCGCCGTGCCGCCGAGCGCCAGGCGATAAAGGCCGCCAAGCGACGCCTCGAGCTCCTCGGACGCGCCCTCCAGAAGCCCGCGCCAGCCCGAGATCTCCTGGCTGAAGGCGATGGGCACGGCGTCCTGCAGGTGCGTGCGGCCGCACTTGACCACTCCGGCGTTCTCCTCCTCGAGGCGCAAGAAGGTAGCCTTGAGCTCGGCGATCGCGGGCAGCAGGCGCCCGCGGACCGCCATGGCGGCGGCCACGTGCATGGCCGTCGGGAAGGTGTCGTTGGAGCTTTGGCTCATGTTCACGGAGTCGTTGGGGTGAAGCGGGCGCTCGAGCTCGACGCCGCGCTCGGCCGCGATCTGGTTGCCGCGGTTTGCGAGCACCTCGTTCATGTTCATGTTCGACTGGGTGCCCGAGCCGGTCTGCCACACCACGAGCGGGAAGTTGCCGTCGAGTTTGCCGTCGAGCACCTCGTCGGCAGCGGCGGCGATGAGGTCGGCCTGCACGGGCGTCATGCGTCCCAAATCGCGGTTTGCGAGCGCGGCGGCCTTCTTGAGCTGGGCAAACGCGCGGATGATCTCGGGCGGCATCGTCTGTGCGCCTATGGGGAAGTTCTCGTGGCTGCGCTGGGTCTGCGCACCCCACAGGGCGCTCGCGGGAACGCGCACCTCTCCCATCGAGTCGTGCTCAACGCGGTATGCGGACGAGTCGGCCATCGGCCTCTCCTTTGTCTTAAGGCTCTTACGATGAAAACGGCGCCAGACGCCATCTTCTCATGTTCGCACCGAGAATCCTGCGTCTGACGCCAAATGTAAATTGGCTTGGGGACGAGCTAGTCGGCGGCGCGCATGCGGGCCGAGAAGGTGGAGCCGGCCAGGATCGCGCTCGCGACCTCGGCTTGGTCGCGGGCAACGACGCCCAGGTCGGCGCGCACGCCGCGGAAGCGCGGGCTCTTCGAGTACTCGTTTGCCAGGCGCTCGTTGCGATAAGCGTCGCCGAGGGCGCCGAGCTCGCCTTGGATGCTGTTCATGTACTCGCTCGCCGAGGCGCGCTCCTCGCCGAGGACCGCCCCCAGGGCGCGGGCGACGAAGTGGATCTCCTTCGCGTCGCGGCGCGCCACGTGGACGGACTCGGGGTCGTGCAGATCGAGGCCGAACAGCACGCCGTCGAGCACCTCGAGCTCCTCGTCGAAGTGCTTCTGGAAATCGGCGGCGCAAAGGCCCGCGTCGAGCACGCGGCTCTTCCACTTGATGCTTGGGCACTCGTCGGCGATATTGTGCAGGCGGCGGCGCACGTGGCGCTTGCGCATGAGGGTGAGCACGCTCTCGAGCTCGAGCTGGCGCTCCTTGGCGCAGGCCACGGGCAGCAGGCAGTTCACGCCGAGCTCGCCGGAATCGACGAGCCCCGCCACGGCGTCGGACAAGATGTCGATCTCGCGCAGCGGCGAGGTCGCGTCAAGAAGGGCGCGCAGGTCATCGGAGGTGCGGTTGCCCTGCTTCTTTGACTGCCAGGGGGTAAGGAACTGGATGAGCGAGCGCAGGCGACGCAGGCGGATACGGAACACGCGCAGCGCCTCGATGTCGCTGGGGTCGGCGAGGAAGGCGTCGCAGGCGTCCGCGAGCTCGGCGGCCATCAGCTCGACCTGGTTGTCCACCTCGGCCATCGCGTCCCACGACACGGAGTCGGGGCCTGCCACGTACCAGCGCAGCGAGCCCTCGCCCGAAGGACCGTCGGGCAGCGCGATGGAGGCGACGGCGCCCTTGTTGAACTTGATGTCCGAGCCGGTCAGGCGCTTGGTCAGCCGGTCCATGAAGGGAACGTGGCCGACCACGGCGAGGGCCTCGACCTCCTCGTCGGCGGCCGCGAGCTCGGACAGGAACGCGTCGACGTCCTGGTCGTAGAGGGACTGGTGCACGTCGATGCCGCAGGCGTCGATCGCCTCGGCCACCACGCCCGCGGTCTGCAGCGCGCGGATCGCGGGACTGCACCAGATGGAGACCTCCGGATCCTCGCCCAAAAGCTGGAACGTGCGGGGATACGCGACCTCAAGGGCGCGAATTCCCGCCGGCGTGAGCTTGCGGTCGATGTCGTCGCCCGTCGAGCTCACATCCTCGGTCTTTCCGTGACGCACGAGCACCAGTGTCTTTACCATGCCATCCCCCTGTGGTTGGTGTACTAGCGACTCTTTAGGATAGCAATGCGCGGCGCCCGCGGGCTTCTTTCCCCCGAGCGACCGGGTGGACGGTACCTATAGCACCCAACCTGCGGATTATTTGCACAACTCGCTTGCAAGGAGCGCACGCGCGACCGCCGGGGCTGCCGTCATGCGGGCTAGCCGCACAACTCGCGCTGGACGAGCTCGAGAAAGAGGCGCATCTGCGGGGTCACCACTTTGTTCTTCCGGACGATGGCCTGGTGCCACAGGTCGAGCCGCTCGAGGTCGACGTCCACGTGCGCGAGCCTGCCGGCCGCGACGGCCGCGCGCACGGCGCACGACGGCAAGAAGGACACGCCGCCGCAGCCCTCCACGAGCTCGGCGAGAAACGCGGTGTTGCCGCACTCGACGCGCGGGGTCGCCTCGAGCCCGCGCGCCCAGATACGCTCGTCGAGCCCCGCGCGGTAGCTGACGTCGCGCTCGGTAAGAAAGAGGGGCCGAGACAGCACCTCCTCGAGCGGAACCCTCGCCCTTCTTGCCATGGGGTCGGTCGCGGCGGCGACGAAGCCGACCTCGGCAGGGGCCTCGAAGACCTTGACCCACTCGGGGCGCTCCATGCGCTCGTCGAGCAAAAGCAGCACGTCGATGTCGTTGCGGCGCAGCATCGCGAACTGCTCGTCGGGCATCTGCTGATGGGTCGAGACGCACACGCGCGGGTAGGTGCGCGAGAGCTCGGAGAGCACCGGGGCGAGCACGCCCACGAGCAGCGAGTCCGAGACGCCGATCCGAAGCGTGCCGGAGACCTCGCCCGGCTCCTGGGCGATGCGCGAGGCCTCGTCTGCCGCCTGGAGCATCCGGTTGGCCACGGGCAGAAGCCGCTCGCCCTCGGGCGTCAGGCGCACGCTGCGGCCGAGCCGCTCGAACAGCACGCAGCCGAGCTCGCGCTCGAGCTGCTTTATCTGCATCGTCACGGCCGACTGGGTGTAACCGAGCTCCGTCGCCACGCGAGTGAAGCTGCCCACCTCGGCGATGCGGGCGAAGGTCTTGATGTTCCTGAGCTCCATGGATGCGCAACCAATCAATTGTGCTTATGGGTTTCTTTATATCTATGAATTGTACTTCTGGTTGGCGACGTGATTTCATCTTTTAGGCAAACTCAGACACAGATGGGGAGACCGGTCGCATGCAGGCAAAGACCAAGGGAATCGTCGCGGGAATCCTCGGCGCGTTTTTCTGGGGGATCTCAAACGTCCTCGTAGCGTTCATGACGAGCAGCTACGCGATCGCCCCGACCTGGCTCGGCTGCCTGCGCGTGCTCACCGCCGGCGCAGTCTTCACGGCTGTTTGCGCGGCGACGGACAAAGAGAACCTCCTCGCGCTGCTGCGAGACCGCCGCGCGCTCGCGGGCACGGTCCTCTACGCAATCTTCGGCATCGCCGCGCTCCAGGTGACCTACGTCGTCGCCATCGACACCACGAGCGCCGCGACCGAGTCGCTCGTGGGCCAGCTCAACCTCGTGTACATGATGGCCTTCACCTGCCTGCGCTCCCGTCGCCGCCCCAGGCCCGCCGAGGCTGCCGGGCTTGCGCTCGCGCTCGCCGGCGTCTGGTGCATCGCGACCAAGGGAGACCCCTCCTCGCTCGTCGTCGGCATCACAGGCCTCGCCTGGTGCCTGCTCGACAGCGTCCTCGCGTTCCTGCACAACTCGCTGCCGCTCTGCGCGCTCGAGCGCCACGGGTCGCTGCCCGTCAACGCCGTCGGCATGCTCTTGGGCGGCATCATCCTGCTTCCCTTCGCGCGGCCCTGGGCGGCGGCGCCCGCGCTCGACGCCGTAGGCTGGGCGGCGTTTTCCGGCACGACGGTCTTCGGCGCGATCCTCGGGTACTTCCTCGTCATGCAGAGTCTCAAGGAGGCCGGTCCCATGATGGGCAGCCTGCTCATGATCTTCACGCCCGCCACCGCGGTCGCCACGAGCGCCGTCGCGCTCGGCACGCCAATCACCGCCTTCGACCTCGTCGGCCTCGTGCTCATCCTCGCGATGATGGCGCTGATGGCGCTCTCCAAGCGCGGGGAGGAGCCGGAGGAGGCCGCGCCGGCACCTGCGGTGGCCCGCGCCACAACCTTTGCGGAGAAGTGCGCTTAGTCCGCCGCGACCTCGCGGCACAAAAGGAACTCCCTCCTGTTTAGCCCATTTTTGCCCCTCAGGGGGGTGGATATGGGCAAAACAGGAGGGAGCTCGCGTTGACGGCGGCGGTTTGTCGCGCTGGCGATGGGCGGCGGCGCGCCTGCGGCCGGCGCCTGCTACATCAGCTTGCAGACGTTCTGCGCGAAGGCGACGGGGTCGGCCACGGGCAGCCCCTCGGTAAGAAGCGCCTGGTCATAGAGAAGCGAGGTGTAGAGGGCGAGCTTGTCGGTGTCGCCCGCCTCCTGCGCGGCCTGGAGCTTGGCGAACACGGGGTGCGCGGCGTTGACCTCGAGCACGCGCGTGGCCTTGGGCGCCTGCGCGGCATCGGGGCCGGCGGCCAGGACCTGCTCCATCTCGAGCGAGACGGGACCCTCGGCGGACACGCTCGACGGCGCGTCGTCGGCAGACGTGAGGTGCGCCGAGACGGTGACCTTGGCCACGGCGTCGCCGAGCGTCTCCTTCATCGCGCCAAAGAGGCCCTCGTTGGCCTTCGCCGCCTCGTCGGCGGCCTTCTTCTCCTCCTCGCTCGCAAGGTCGAGGTCGCCGCTCGAGACGTTCTTGAGCTCGAGCGTGCGGTCCTCGCGCTCGGCCTCGGCGCCGTCGACCTGAGCCTTCTCGGCGGCCTCGCGGGCAGCGTCGTCTGCGTAGACCTTGGGCATGTCCTTGGCCGTGAAGTCGCGCATGGCCTGGAAGCAGAACTCGTCGACGTCGTCGGTGCACAGAAGCACGTCGAAGCCCTTGGCGAGCACGGACTTGACCACAGGCATCTTTGCCAGGCGGTCACGGTCGTCGCCGGCGGCGTAGTAGATGGCCTTCTGGCCCTCGGGCATGGCCTGCGCGTACTCCTGCAGGGTGACGAACTTCTCGTTCTTGGCGCTCCAGAAGAGCAGCAGGCCGGCGAGCTCGTCCTTCTTCATGCCGTAGCTGGAGTAGATGCCGTACTTGAGACCGCGGCCGAAGTTGCCGAAGAACTTCTCGTACGCCTCACGGTCGGTGTCGCGCATGGACTCGAGCTCGGAGGTGATCTTCTTCTCGATGCGGCGCTCCATGGCGGTGAGCTGGCGGTTCTGCTGCAGCGTCTCGCGACTGATGTTCAGCGTGACATCTGCCGAGTCGACGACGCCGCGCACGAAGTTGTAGTAGTCGGGAAGAAGGTCCGCGCACTTCTCCATAATCAAGACGTTGGAGCTGTAGAGCTCGAGGCCCTTCTCGTAGTCGCGGCTATAGAGGTCGAAGGGGGCCTTGCCGGGGATAAAGAGAAGCGCGTCGTACTCGAGCGTGCCCTCGGCGTGGAGGCTGAAGGTGCGCGCCGGGTCCTCCCAGTCGTGGAAAGTCGACTTGTAGAACTCGTTGTACTCCTCGGGCGTGACGTCGCTTCCGCGCTTCTTCCAGATGGGGGTCATGGAGTTCAGGGTCTCGAGCTCCTCGTAGTCCTCCCACTCCGGCTTGTAGTCGTCGCCGGCGTCGGCGGGCTTCTCCTTCTGGCGGGACTTGGTGACCATCATCTTGACCGGGTAGCGCACGTAGTTGCTGTAGCGCTTGACCAGGTCCTTCAGGGTGTACTCGGAGAGGTACTCGTCGTAGCTGGCCTCGTCGGCGTTGTCCTTGAGGGTGAGGATGACGTCGGAGCCGCAGGTCGCGCGGTACGCCGGATCGTCGGCGGCGACGGGCTCGATGGCGTAACCCTCGATGCCGTCGGAGGTCCAACGCAGGCACTCGTCGGAGCCAAAGGCGCGCGTGACCACGCTGACCTCCTTGGCCACCATGAAGGCGGAGTAGAAGCCCACGCCGAAGCGGCCGATGATGTCGACGGCGTCGCCCTGCTTGTCGGCGTTGGCCTCCTTGAACTCCTCGGAGCCGGAGTGGGCGATGGTGCCGAGGTTCTTCTCAAGCTCGTCGGCGGTCATGCCGATGCCGTTGTCCGAGACAGTGAGGGTGCGGGCGTCCTTGTCGTAGGCGAGCGTGATGGCGAGGTTCTCCTGGTCGACCTTGGCGGAGGCGTCGGTCAGGCTCTTGAGGTAGAGCTTGTCGATGGCGTCGGAGGCGTTGGAGATGAGCTCGCGCAGGAAGATCTCACGGTTGGTGTAGATGGAGTTGATCATGAGGTCGAGGAGCTTCTTGCTCTCTGTCTTGAATTTGCGCATGGTTCGCGTCCCTTCGTCGAGCGTGTTCAACAAAGCTCACTCTACCCGACGAAGGCGACGGATATTCTGATGCGCTCAGAAAACCTTAGTTCCTCACGCTTAGATTTATGGGCGGAAAGAAGGGCGCCGGAAGGGCGGCGACCGGATCAGGCGCGGGCCACCAGCAGGTAGTTGTCGTCAGCGCCCCAGTCGTCATCGCGGCAGGGCACGAGCTCAACACGGGCGAACGCGGCCTCGAGGGCGCACTGGAAGTCGCGCAGAAACGACGCGTCGCCGCCCGGGGTCACGACGTTTCCCGCCACCGCGCCGCCGGGGGCCAGAAGCTGCGCATACGCTCGCGCCGCCTCGTCGCCGGCAAGGGATGCCACGGGCTCAGCGCCCGAGAACGCGTCGAGCGCGATGAGGTCGTACTTCTTGCCGCGCAGGGCGGCGCCGCGGATAAAGTCGAATCCGTCGGCGCAATAGACGCGCGCGGAGGCGTCGCCGGCGAAGAACCAGCGGCGCGCCGCCTCGATCACCTTGGGGTCGATCTCGACGACGTCGATCGACGCCTCGGGGCGCAGCGCGCGCACGAGCTTGGGCACGGCGAAGCCTCCCCCGCCGACCACGAGCACGCGCGGGGACGGCGCGGGAACGCCCGCAAGCACGCGGCCGAACGCGCGGTAGTACTCGAACACCGGCTCCATGCGGCGTTTTCCGAGGTAGGTGGCAGACTGGAAGACGCCTCCAGACGAAAGGACACGCACGGGCTCGCCGTCCGGGCCGTCCACGGAATAGACGAGCGCCGGGCGCAGGCCGCCGCGGGCAATATGCAGGTCGAGCTTTCCGAACATGTCGCGCCCCATCCCATCGCGCCCGAAATCCTCTGCTACGATAGCCTGCGCCATCGAAGGAGGCAATTCCCATGCCGGGACTCGGAACCATCATTAATGTATGCTGCATCGTCGCGGGCGGGCTCGTGGGCCTCGTCGGCAAGCGCTTCATCTCGCAGCGACTCCAGGACGCCCTGCTCAAAGCCTGCGGGCTGTCGGTCATCTTCCTCGGCCTCGGCGGCGCGCTCGAGAAGATGCTCTCGGTCGCGACGGCCGCGGACGGCTCGGTCGTGCTGTCCTCCGGCGGCACCATGATGATTCTCGTGTCGCTCGCGGCGGGCTCGGCCATCGGTGAGGCCATCGACCTGGACGCCCGCTTCGAGGCGCTCGGGAACTGGCTTCGCGAGAAAACCGGCAGCTCAGGGGACGCGACGTTCGTCGACGGCTTCGTGACCGCCTCGCTCACCGTGTGCATCGGCGCCATGGCCATCGTCGGCTCGATCCAAGACGGCATCTCCGGCGACTACACGACCCTCGCGCTCAAGGGCGCCATCGACGCCGTGTGCATCTGCGCGATGGCTGCGTCCATGGGAAAGGGCGTCGTCTTCTCGGCGCTGCCGGTCGGCGCGTGGCAGGGGCTTGTCACCGCGGCGTCCACCCTGTTGCAGCCCGTGATGACGCGGGCGGCCCTCGACAACCTCGGCCTCGTGGGCTCGATCCTCATCTTCTGCGTCGGCGTGAACCTGATCTGGCCGCGCACCTTCAAGCCGGCGAACATGCTGCCCGCGGTGTTCATCGCCGCCGCCTGGGCGTTCATCATGTAGGTCCGTGCGCAGAAACCCGCTCCGGGCCACACTGGGGCGACCTCCCTGCGCAGAAACCCGCTCCGGGCCACGTCATTCACCGTCCAGAGCGACGTTTTTGGGGATTCCGGCCAGTTGCTAACTGGGGTTTTCCTGGTCGCGCAGCCACGGGGTCCGGAAAACACGTGGCCCGAAGCGAGTTTCCGCGCGCCAATCTGGCTCAAACGTAGCCCGGGGCGGGTTTCTGCGCACGCGGGTCATTGCGACGGATAGGCGCAGGGTCAGGCGGCAAGGCCGGCACCGCCGCGATGACGTATGATTCACGAAAACCTGGGCGCCGGCGAAGGAGGTGGCAGTGCCCGACATCGACAAGATCTTGGAGCAGCTGCTCTCCGACCCGCGCCTGCGCGAGGGCCGCGCCTTCGCCTCGTCGAGGACCTACGGCGACGAGCCCATCATCCGCCGCGGCTCGCAGATGCACGGCTTCGTGCCCGAACCCATCAAGCGGCTCAGGGAGCTGCAGGTCACGCCGCAGGGGCGCACCTGGTCCGAGGCGCGGCTCTTTTTCGAGCAAGCCAAGCTCCTGGAGGACTTCGAGGACCACGCCCCCTTCGTCGGGCAGTTCATCTCGTATTACCCGACCTACCGCTCAATGAACGACCGCCAGCTGCGCGGCTACTTCACCTGGCGCGGCAACGTGCGGCGCGGCCAGATCGAGGACGTCTCGACGTCGTTCGCCTACGTGTACATCTATGAGCTGCTCATGGGCGTCGGCGCCGAGCCGGGCGTAAAGGCGTTCGAGGCGCTCGAGACGTTCTACCGCGCCTACCGCGCCTTCGACCAGGCGAGCATGGACCGCAACGTCCGCCCTTGGCTCGTGGACTACGTCGTCGACCACGGCCTGGACCCCAAGCTCGCCGAGCCTTACACCGACGCCGCCCACGACAAGGCGATCTCGCTGCTCGAGGGGATTGACCGCGCCGCCGTGCTGAGCGCGCCGCCCAAGGGCTCCCGCCGCGCCCCGCTCGACTTCGGCACGCTCGGCGAGGCTGCGGCGAAGCTCGCCGACGCCGTCGACGTGCTCTCGACCTGGCGCCTCAAGGACTCGCGCCTGTACAAGGAAAACCCCGACGACCTGGAAATCGTCCTGCTCGCCGTGTTCATACGACTCTCGCGGCACTACGCGCGCACGCACAACCAAGGCCTCGTCGAGACGCTCTTTGGCACGCGCTTCCCGCTGCGTCACCTCATGTACGCCTCGGCCATCCACTACGAGCCCGCGCCGCACCCCGACTGCGTCTTTGAGCTCTCGGCCACGCGCCGCTACCTATGCAAGAACGGGAGCTGGGCCTGCGACGGCTACCACGACGGCGGCGCAAAGAGCGCCAAGCTCGGCGACCTCGCCCGCGCCGTCGACCGGCAGCTGCGCGCCGCCATCGACTTCCCCGCCCAGCTCAAGGACCGCGCCGAGCCCAAGTACCTGGTAAAGATGATCGACGCCGAGGTGGCCGACTACCTCGCCTACAAAGAAGCGCACCGCCCCGTCGTCGTGGACATCGACTTCTCGAAGCTGGCGCAGATCCGCGCGGCCGCGAGCGTCACGCAGGAGGCGCTGCTCGTCGACGAGGAGCGGGAGGAAGCGCCGCAGACCGGGGAGCCGGAGACGCCCTATGTCGCGGAGCCGCCCACGGTCGCGGAGCCGGAGCCGACCCGCGAGCAGGGCCACCCGGAGCCAAAGACGTCCCCCGCGCCCTCCGGCAGCGACCCGCAAGATGCGAAGAAGGACGCCTTCGGCCTCACCGCGGAGGAGCGCGCGCTCGTGGAGGCGCTTCTTGCCGGCAAGCAGGCGCCCGTCGCAAAGACGTCTGCCGACCTTTTGGTCGACGCGATCAACGAGAAGCTCTTTGACCTCGTAGGCGACACCGTGGTCGAGTTCGGCGCGGACGGCGCGCCTGAGCTGATTGAGGACTATGCAGACGATGTGCGCGAGGCGCTCGGGCTCGGCTAAAAAGCGAACGTGTGTTTTACTTGTCCGCCCATCGTGGTAGCATGGGGCAAGAAGAAACGCAGGAAGGATCGCCCATGCCGCAAGACAAGCCCCGTGTGCCCAAGCGCATAGCAGCCGTGATCATCAACTCGCTCAAGGGTGGCGTCGTGCCGCGCATCGGCCTGCCCTACATCACCGTGGGCCGCGAGCGCGAGATCGAGGCCCTTCTCCACGACCTCGCGCTAGTAGCGGACGGCGGCGCGAGTTTCCGCTTCCTCGTTGGCCGCTACGGCGCGGGCAAGTCCTTCTTGCTCCAGACCATCCGCACGCACGCGATGGGCCGCGACTTCGTGGTCGCCGACGCCGACCTCTCGCCTGAGCGCCGCCTTCAGGGCAACCAAGGCCAGGGACTTGCCACGTACAAGGAGCTCATCCGCAACCTAAGCACAAAGACCCGTCCCGAGGGCGGCGCCCTGCCGCTCGTCCTCGAGCGCTGGGCGCGCAACCTCGCCGACGGCGCCAGCGACCCGATGGTCCCGCTCAAGGCCTCGCTTGCCCCCATCCGCGAGCTCGTGCACGGCTTCGACTTCTGCCGCGTGCTCGAGGCCTACTACGCCGCCTACCTCGTGGGCGACGAGGAACGCCAGGCGCTGTGCGCCAAATGGCTGCGCGGCGAGTACCGCACAAAGACCGAGTCCAAGTCCGAGCTCGGCATCAACGCCTGCATCGGCGACGACGACTGGTACGAGTACCTCAAGCTCTTTGCCCAGTTCCTCGTGGGCGCCGGCTACCAGGGTCTCATCGTGCTGGTGGACGAGCTCGTCAACCTCTACAAGATCCCGAACTCGATCACTCGCCAGTACAACTACGAGAAGATCCTCACCATGTACAACGACACCCTCCAGGGCAAGGCGCACCACCTGGGGATCATCATGGGCGGCACGCCGCAGTCCATCGAGGACCGCAGGCGCGGCGTCTTCAGCTACGAGGCGCTGCGCAGTCGCCTCACGCAGGGGCGCTTTGCCGGCGAGGGAATGACGGACATGCTCGCGCCCGTGATTCACCTCAACCCCCTCACCCATGAGGAGCTGCTCGTCCTCACCGAGAAGCTCGCCGACATCCATGCCGGCTATTTCGGCTACGAGCGCTGCCTGCAGACCTCCGACCTGGCCGATTTCCTCACGGTCGAGTTCGGGCGCGTGGGAGCCGACTCCCACCTCACGCCGCGCGAGGTTATCCGCGACTTCATCGAGCTGCTCGACATCTTGTATCAAAACCCCGGCGCCGACGTGTCGGCGCTGCTGAGGTCCGGCGACTACGCCGTCTCCGGCGCGGATGGCGAGGCCGCGGGCGGCGCGGGCGAGGCAGCCGATGTCGCGCCGCAGTTCGCCGAGTTCACCATCTAGGGCGCGCCATGAGCGTCTTCGACCGTTACGCACCCTTTATCCAGGACTTCATCTACGACCACGAATGGGAGAGCCTGCGCGGCATCCAGGTGGCCGCGGGCGAGGCCATCTTCAACACCGAGGACCACGTCCTTCTAACCGCACAGACCGCGTCGGGAAAGACCGAGGCGGCGTTCTTTCCCATACTCACCGAGTTCTGGGAGAACCCGCCCGCGAGCGTGGGCGCCATCTATATCGGCCCCACGAAGGCACTGATCAACGACCAGTTCTTCCGCCTCACCGACCTGTGCGAGGAGGCGGACATCCCCGTGTGGCACTGGCACGGCGACGTCAGCGCCTCCCACAAGGCCAAGCTCATAAAGAAGCCCTCGGGTATCCTCCAGCTCACGCCGGAGTCGCTCGAGGCCATCCTCATGCGCCGCCACTCCGCCGTGGCCAGGCTCTTCTGCGACCTGCGCTACGTGGTGATCGACGAGGTCCACTCGCTTTTGCGCGGCGACCGCGGGGGCCAGTGCCTGTGCCTCATCGAGCGGCTCTCGCGCATGGCGGGCGTCGACCCGCGCCGCATCGGGCTTTCCGCGACCATCGGCGACCCGGAGGCCGTGGGCGCCTTCCTCGCCGCCGGCACCGGGCGCAAGACGATCGTCCCGCGCGTGGAGGAGCCGCCGCGCGTGTGGCGCCTCAGCATGGAGCACTTCTACACCACCGGCCCCCAGGCGCCGGAGTCGCTGCTCCAGACCACGCAGGGCGCCGAGGCCGACGTCTTGGACGTCCAGGCGGTCGACGCGACCGGGAGCCCCGCGGGCTTGCCTTCGCGCACGGTCCCGCAGGGGCCGATGCCTCCTGACGCGGCTTCGGGCGAGCAGGGCTGCCCGAGCATGGAGATCAGCCCCCGGGCCACGGCGGAGTCGCCGACCGACTCCGCCCCCGCGAACGCCGACCCCGGCTGCGCCTACATCTTTGAGCACACCCGGGGCAAGAAGTGCCTCATCTTCACCAACTCGCGCGAGGAGGCGGAGGACGTCTGCACGGTCTTGCGCGCCTACTGCGAGCACAACGGCGAGCCCGACCGGTTCCTCATCCATCACGGCAACTTATCTGCCTCGATCCGCGAGTCGGCCGAGGAGCTCATGCGCGACGAGGCGAGCGATCTTTCCATCGTCGCCACCGCCACGCTCGAGCTCGGCATCGACGTGGGGCGCCTGGAGCGCGCCTTCCAGATCGACGCGCCCTTCACGGTCTCCGGCTTCCTGCAGCGCATGGGCCGCACGGGCCGGCGCGACGCCCCGCCCGAGATGTGGTTCGTCATGCGCGAGGACCAGCCCGAGGCGCGCGCCCTCACGCCCGAGACCATCCCCTGGAAGCTGCTGCAGGGCATCGCCCTCGTGCAGCTCTACCGTGAGGAGCGCTGGGTCGAGCCGCCGCGCCTGGACCGGCTGCCCTACAGCCTGCTGTGCCACCAGACGCTGGCCATCCTCGCGTCCGAGGGCGAGCTCACGCCCGCGCAGCTCGCCACGCGCGTGCTCACCCTCACCGTGTTCCGCCGCGTGAGCGCCGACGACTTCCGCGAGCTCTTGCGCTTCCTGCTGGCGCACGACTACGTGGAGACGACCGAGGCGGGCGGGCTCATCGTGGGCCTCGCCGGCGAGCGCGTGACCAACAACTACAAGTTCTACGCCGTGTTCCAGGAGAACGTCGAGTACACCGTGCGCTGCGAGTCGCAGGAGATCGGCACGCTCGTGGCCCCTCCCCCTCCCGGCGAGAAGGTCGCCATCGCTGGCCACGTGTGGATCGTCGAGGAGGTCGACCACAAGCGCCACCTGCTCTACGTCACGCAGGTCAAGGGGCGCGTGCCCGCCTACTTCGGCGAGTGCCCGGGAGACATCAACACCCGCGTCCTCGAGCGCATGCGCCGAGCCCTCGACGAGAGCGCGCCCTACCCCTACCTGCAGCCGAACGCCCGCGCACGCCTTGCGCAGGCGCGCCGCGTGGCCAGGAACGGCGGCCTCACCAAAGAACCGCTCGTCAACCTCGGGGGCAACATGTGGTGCCTGCTTCCCTGGCTCGGCAGCTACGCCTTCCTCGCCCTCGAGCGCCTGCTCAAGATCAAGTGCGCCAAGGAGCTGGGGCTCAAGGGGCTCGACTCCTCGCGGCCGTACTACATGACCTTCATCATGGCGCCCGAGGTCGACGAGCGCGCCTTCTACACCGTCGTCGCAAACGAGGCCGAGGCGCTCGCCGACCCGATGGAGCTCATCTACCCGGGCGAGGTCCCCACGTTCGAGAAGTACGACGAGCTCGTACCCGAGCTCCTCGTCCGCAAGGGCTTCGCCGAGGGCACGCTCGACGTCGCGGGAATGAAGGCCCGCGTGGCGCAATGGGTGTAGAGTAATCGGCTTTAGAGGCCCAATGAACTCCGCGGGTTCCGGCCCGGCCTCCCCCGATATCCTTGGTCCGTCGACGAAAGCGAGGTCGCGAGCGTGTCCGAGCAGCATACAGGAACAGACGACACGATGGTCGGGCCAAGCGCCCCGAGCGCCAATTGGCTGAGGAACAAGGCGTTCGCGTGGTCAGACGACCCCACGCCCGCGCGCTACGCGAGGGACTTCGCCTGCACGCTTTTGCTCATGGCGCTCGCCACGCTCGTCAGCCTCGCCTTCTACGCGTTCAGGATGGAGGCGTGCATCGTCATCACCTATGTTCTGGCGGTGCTATGCGCCTCCCTGCTCACCGTCGGCCGCGTGCACTGCCTGTTCGCCTCGGCCTTCTCGGTCGTGCTCTACAACTACTTCTTTACGACGCCGCGGTTCTCGCTGACCGCGTGGGGGACGGCCTACCCCGCCACCTTCGCCGTGATGTTCATCGTCGCCCTCGTCGCCAGCACCGTGGCGATGACGCTCCGAAGCGAGCTCCACGCGTCGCGCGAGGCCTTCAACCGCACGAGGGTCATCCTCGAGGCGGACCGTGCCCTGCGCCGCTGCACGACGCAGGGCCAGATCATCGACGCCACCTGCGAGCAGCTCTCCAGGCTCATGGGCGTGACGGTGGTCTGGTACGCGGACGCGGACGACGGCTTCGGCGCGCAGAAACGCTTCGACGCGGGGGACGCCACCCGGACGGACCTGGTCATCGAGCTGCCCATGGCGCGCAGGGCACAGCAGGACGCGGAGATCGTCGGGGTCGGCACGGAGCTCTTTCCCTCGGCATCCGGCCTCTACCTGCCGCTTCGCGCCGACGAGAAGATCGTGGGCGTCATAGGTGCCTGTCTGCAGGGCCGCGACCCGTTGCCGACCGAGCGCAACGAGGCGGAGGCCATCGCGGGCGAGGCCTCCCTCGCCTGCGACCGCGTGCAGGCGCTCGAGGAGCGCGAGAAGGCCGCGGTCATGGCAAAGAACGAGCAGCTGAGGGCAAACCTCCTCAGGTCGATCTCGCACGACCTCCGCACGCCGCTCACCGCCATCTCCGGCAATGCGGACGTGCTTCTTTCCAACGGGGAGGCGCTCGACGCGCAGGCGCGCGACGGCCTGCTCAAGGACATCCGCTCCGACGCCATGTGGCTCAACGCGACCGTGGAGAACCTGCTGGCCATCACGAGGCTCGAGAACGGCGGCGTCCAGCTCACGACCACGGCCGAGCTCCTTGACGACGTGGTCGAGGAGGCGCTGCGCCACGTGAGCCCGGACGCCTCGCTCCACCGGATCGAGGTAGACCCGAGCCCGGAGCTCCTGCTCGTCGAGGTAGACGCGCGGATGATGGTACAGGTCGTCGTCAACCTCGTGAACAACGCGATAACCTATACTCCGGAGGGCTCCCGCATACGCATATCCTCGCGCCGGCGCGGCGACGAGGCCGTGGTCTGCGTGGAGGACGACGGACCCGGCATCGCGCCGAGCGACCGCGACCACGTCTTCGAGTCCTTCTACACGGCGAGCCATGCCCTGGCGGACTCGAGGCACAGCGTCGGGCTCGGCCTCGCGCTGTGCAAGTCGATCGTCGAGGCGCACGGGGGCGCCATACGCCTGGAGCAGGCACAGCCTCACGGCTGCCGGTTCGAGTTCTCGCTGCCGCTCTACGAGCTCGAGGAAGAAGAAGGGGAAGACCATGACCGCTGCGACCACTAACCGTGCGGGGGCGCGCCCCACGATACTCGTCGTGGAGGACGACGCCGCGGTGCGCAACCTCATACTGACGACGCTCGACACCGAGGGCTACGCCCACCTGAGCGAGACCACCGGCCGGGGCGCCATCGCCTCGGCGGCGACGAGCGCGCCCGACGTGGTTCTGCTCGACCTGGGGCTGCCCGACATCGACGGCATCGAGGTGGTCCGGGCCATCCGCGCCTGGTCGCAGATGCCCATCATCGTGGTGTCCGCCCGAAGCGAGGACAGCGACAAGATCGGCGCCCTCGACGCGGGCGCCGACGACTACCTCACCAAGCCGTTCTCGGTGGGCGAGTTGTTGGCCCGCATCCGCACGACCGTGCGGCGGCTGAGCCACCTTAGCGAGGCTGCCGGCAAGGAGAGCCCCACCTTCGTGAACGGGGACCTGAGCATCGACTACACGGCGGGGATGGCCTACCTTGCGGGCGCCGAGCTCCACCTGACGCCCATCGAGTTCAAGCTCCTGTACCTTCTGTCCCGCAACGTGGACAAAGTCCTGACCCACAGCTTCATCCTCCGCGAGGTCTGGGGGTCCGAGAAACAGACCGACCTCGCTTCCCTGCGCGTTTTCATGGGCACCCTGCGAAAGAAAATCGAGCCCGACCCGGTGCACCCGCGCTACATCCAGACGCATGTGGGGGTCGGCTACCGCATGCTCCGCGTAAGCGGGGGCAAAGATGCGCCCACGCTCCCTACCTCGGCTCTTTAGGCCGCCTTTATTCGGTTTTAATTAGGGCTTTATGCCCGCATCATGTTGAATAATACGCAGGTAGACATCGTATAAGCCAACGGGCGCGAAGCGTCTATCCTCCTTTTCGCCGGCGGATCCGCCGCCGGGCCGCATGCTGTTTCGGGCACGCGGCGGCATAAAGGAAAGGAGGACCCTTGGAAACCCCGTCAAACACCATCGAGGGCGAGCTGCCCAGCATCGCGGCGCTCCCCGCCGACGAAGTGCTCGGTGCCCTGGCCACCAGCGCGGCCGGCCTCACGAGCGAGAAGGCGGCAGAGTACCAGGGCAAGTTCGGAAAGAACCTCATTCAGGCTGCAAAGAAGAAGTCCCCGGTACTGGCGTTTCTCTCCAACTTCACGCACCTCATGGCGATCCTTCTGTGGGTCGCCGGCATCATCGCGCTCGTCGCCGGCATGCCGGAGCTGTGCGTCGCCGTTTGGCTGGTCAACCTCATCAACGGCTGCTTCAGCTTCTGGCAGGAGCACCAGGCCGACAAGGCGACCGAGGCCCTCAAGAAGATGCTCCCCTCCTACGTCAACGTCATCCGTGACGGCGAGCAGATCCAGGTCCTCGCGGAGGACCTCGTCCCCGGCGACGTCATGGTCCTCGCGGAGGGTGACAAGATCTCGGCCGACGGCCGCGTGATCCGCGCCTCCGACCTCCAGGTCGACCAGTCGACCTTGACCGGCGAGTCCAACCCCGTGAGGAAGACCGCCGACGCCGTGTGCGAGCCCGACCTCACCCCCGCCGAGACCCCCAACCTCGTCTTTGCCGGCACCTCAGTCTCCGAGGGCAACGGCCGCGTCGTGGTCACGCGCATCGGCATGGCGACCGAGTTCGGCAAGATCGCGAGCCTCACGCAGAACATGGAGGAGTCCGAGAGCCCCCTGCAGCGTCAGCTCGACCGCCTGACCAAGCAGGTCACGCTGTTCGCCATGTGCATGGGCGTCGCGTTCTTCCTGCTCGACGTGCTCTTTGTCCACAACGGCCTCGCCTCGTCGTTCATCTTTGCGCTCGGCATGGTCGTCGCGTTCATCCCCGAGGGCCTGCTGCCCACGGTCACGCTCTCGCTCGCCATGGCCGTCCAGCGCATGAGCAAGCGCAACGCCCTCGTGAAGAAGCTCAGCTCCGTCGAGGCGCTCGGCTCCACGAGCGTCATCTGCACCGACAAGACGGGCACCCTCACCCAGAACGAGATGACCGTCAACCACCTGTGGACCTGCGACCGCGAGTACGAGGTCACTGGCGTGGGCTACGCGCCCAAGGGCGAGATCCGCTCAAACGGCGAGAAGTGGCTCGCTGCCGACGACGAGCAGCTCCGCCTGCTGGTCGCGGGAGGCGCCCTGTGCTCCAACGCCCGCCTGGTCGACCCCGAGGAGGAGGGCGGTCGCTACACCGTCCTGGGCGACCCCACCGAGGCGTGCCTGCTCGTCAGCGCCCAGAAGGCCGGCCTCACGCTCGAGGGCCTCGAGGCCGAGATGCCGCGCGTGAGGGAGCTCCCCTTCGAGAGCCGCCGCAAGCGCATGACCACCATCCACCAGCTCAAGCAGCCGCTCGACGGGGCCAAGCGCGTCGCCTTCGTGAAGGGCGCCCCCAACGAGGTCGTGCGCCTCTCTTCCAGCGCCCGCATCAACGGCGAGGTCGTCGCCATGGACAACGACCTGCGCAAGCGCATCATGGACGCCAACGACGGCTACGCCGCCGACGGCCTTCGCGTCCTCGCGCTCGCCTACCGCCCGCTGCGCGCAGACGACGAGTCCATCCCCCGCTCCATGAGCGACTACACCCCCGACAACATCGAGTGCGAGCTCACCTTCGTCGGCCTGCTCGTCATGCAGGATCCGCCTCGCCCCGAGGTCGCCGACGCCGTGGCGGAGTGCCGCCGCGCAGGTATCCGCGTCGTCATGATCACGGGCGACTACGGCCTCACCGCCGTCTCCATCGCCCGCAAGATCGGCATCGTCCAGAGCGCCCACCCGCGCGTGTTCTCCGGCGTCGAGCTCGAGAAGACCTCGGACGACGAGCTCAAAGAGGCCCTCAAGGGCGAGGTCGTCTTTGCCCGCATGGCGCCCGAGCAGAAGCTGCGCGTCGTCGAGAACCTGCAGCAGATGGGCGAGATCGTGGCCGTCACCGGCGACGGCGTGAACGACTCCCCCGCCCTCAAGAAGGCCGACATCGGCGTCGCCATGGGCATCACCGGCACGGACGTGGCCAAGGAGGCCGCGGACATGATCCTGACCGACGACAACTTCGCGTCGATCGTCCATGCCATCGAGGAAGGCCGCGCGGTCTACGCCAACATCAAGAAGTTCATGCTCTACATCCTGAACTCCAACGTCCCCGAGGCCGTCCCGTCCGCCATCTACCTGCTCTCCGGCGGCGCCGTGCCCCTGCCCCTGACCACGATGCAGATCCTCACCATCGACCTGGGCACCGATATGCTCCCGGCCCTTGGCCTCGGCACCGAGCCCCCGGAGGCCGACGTCATGGACCGTCCGCCGCGCGACCCCAACGAGCCTTTGCTCTCCGGCAAGGTCATGCGCAAGGCGTTCCTGTGGTACGGCCTGCTCGGCGCGCTCTTCTCGTTCGCTGCGTTCATGTTCTGCCAGGTCATGAACGGCTGGCACCCGGGCATCGCGATGTTCGGCGTGGGCGCCGACCTCGACCCGGTCTACGTGCGCGCCACGACCATGGCGCTGGCCGCCATCGTCTTTACCCAGATCGGCGAGGTATGGAACTGCCGCACGGAGGTCGCCTCGGTGTTCTCGGTCGGGCTGTTCTCGAACTCCCAGGTCAACAAGGGCATACTGTTCGAGATAGCGCTCATCGTGTTCATCACGCTGTTCCCGCCCTTCCAGAGCGTGTTCCACACGAGCCCGCTGCTCCTGAAGGACTACGTGTTCCTGGTGCTGCTCCCGCCCGTGATCCTGCTGCTCGAGGAGTGCCGCAAGGCCATCGTGCGCAAGCGTCATCACATCGACCGCAATGGCGTCGCCATCCGACAGACGCCGGAAAAGAGGTAAACCATGAACATCATCGTCGTTGGAATGGGGCGCATGGGCACCAGCCTCGCCCACAAGCTCGACAGGCAGGGCTACGACGTCTGCGCCATCGACCAGGAGCCCGAGCGCCTCGAGGCGCTGAGGGAGTCGTTCGGCGGCCGCACCGTCGAGGGCATCGGGTTCGACCGCGAGGTCCTGGAGGCGGCCGGCATCGACCGCGCCAGCGCCGTGATCGCCTGCACGTCCTCGGACGAGACCAACATCGTGGTCGCGCGCATCTCTCGCCAGACCTACCGCGTCCCCCGCGTCATCGCCCGCCTGTACGAGATCAGCAACGCCGAGACCTACCGCAGGCTCGGCATCCAGAGCATCTCGACCACCGAGTGGGGTGTGAGGCGCGTCAGCGAGCTTCTGACCTTCAACGAGCTCGACGACGTCGTCGAGCTCGGGACCGGCGGCGTGCGCCTGGTGCGCGCCGACGTCCCGGCGCTGCTCGAGGGCAGCACCGTCCGCGAGATCACCGCCGTGGGCGAGGTCAACATCGTCTCGGTCTCGCACGACAACGAGACCTTCATCCCCACCCAGGGAACGGTTCTCCAGCACGGCGACATCATCTACGCAGCGGTCGCGTCGAGCGCGGCGGGCAAGTTCCGCACCATGCTCGGCCTGGCCGAGTAAGGAGGCAGGCATGAACATCATCATCGTCGGCGGCGGCAAGACCGGCGCCTACCTCGCGTCGCTGCTGGGCAGCCGAGGGGACACGGTCAAGGTCATCGAGTCGAGGAAGGCCGTGGCCGAGCGCCTCGAGCAGAAGCTTCCCGCGGGCACCGTCTTGAGGGGCGTCGGCTCGAGCCCGGACGTCCTGGAGCAGGCGGGCGTGCTGCGCGCCGACATCGTGATCGCCGTCACGGGCAACGATGAGGTCAACCTCGTCGTCTCGATGCTCGCAAAGATGGAGTACGGCGTCGGCCGGGTCGTGGCCCGCGTCAACAACCCGGCGAACTCCTGGATGTTCGACGCGTCCATGGGCGTCGACGTCGCCATCGACCAGGCGGAGCTGATCACCCGCTCGGTCGAGGAGGGCCTCGATATGGAGGACGTCTTTACGATCATGCGCCTGGGCAGGGACGGCCACGCCATCGTCCAGGGCGAGGTGCGCCCGCGCTCCGGAGTGGTCGGCAAGACCGTGAGCCAGCTTTCGCTGCCCGACGGGCTCGTGCTCGTCGCGGTCGAGCACGACGGCGACATCGTCATCCCCAACGGCTCGACCGTGCTCGCGTCGGGCGACCGCGTGGTCGCGTTCGCGAACGACGAGGGAAGGGCCTTCCTGAGCCGCGCGCTGCAGTAAGGGCGATCCCGACAATCGAACGAACAGGCTCCGGGGCCGGACGTCCCGGAGCCGACCGACTCTAGGCTGCACCCGCTTCGCGCGATCCGCGCGGCGGGTGTAGCCTAGAGTCATGATTCGCACGCCTGCAGACATACTCCGCCAGACCTTCGGCTACGAGAGCTTCCGCCCGCACCAGCAAGGCATCGTGGAGGCCGCGCTCGCGGGCAAAGACGTGCTCGCCGTCATGCCGACCTCCGCCGGCAAGTCCATCTGCTACCAGGTCCCGGCCATCGCGCTCGCCGAGCGCACGGGCGGGCTCACCGTGGTCGTCTCTCCCCTGATATCGCTCATGGCCGACCAGGTCGGGGCGCTGCGACAGTACGGCGTGGCCGCGAGTTGCCTGAACTCCACGCTCACGGGCGCCGAGCAGGCCGACGTGCTTCACGGCATCGCGGCAGGCGCGCTCACCCTCGTCTACGTCGCGCCGGAACGCCTGGACGACCCCGCGCTCCTTACGGTCGCCGCCGAGCGCGGCGTGGCGCTGCTCGCCGTCGACGAGGCTCACTGCATCAGCCAGTGGGGCAACGACTTCAGGCCTTCTTACCAGCGCATCATCGAGTTCATCGACGCCCTGCCGGCCCGTCCGCCGGTGATGGCGCTCACCGCGACGGCGACGAAGGCGGTCCGCGACGACATCGCCCGTTCCCTCGGGCTGCGCGATCCGCACTCGGTGCTCGCGAGCTTCGACAGGCCGAACCTCAAGTTCCTCGTGGAGCGGCCGGCCACCCGCAAGGCCAAGGACGCGCGCGTCGCCTCGTTCATCCTCGAGCGCGAGGAGCAGTCGGGCATCGTCTACTGCTCGAGCCGCCGTGCGGTCGAGGAGCTCTGCGACCTGCTGCGCCGGCGCGGGATTCCCGCCACGCGCTACCACGCGGGGCTCTCGGCCGCGGAGCGCGAGCAGAACCAGGCCGACTTCCTCTACGACCGCGCCCGCGTGATGGTGGCCACCAACGCCTTCGGCATGGGCATCGACAAGTCGAACGTCAACTACATCGTGCACTACAACATCCCGAGCTGCCTGGAGAACTACTACCAGGAGGCCGGGCGCGCGGGGCGCGACGGGACGCCGGCCGAGTGCCTGCTGCTCTACTCCCCCGGCGATGTGCACACCCAGGAGTACCTCATCGGGCAGACCACGCGCGACGACCTCGGCCCCGACGAGCTCGCGGAGCTGCGCCGCCGCGACGAGGAGCGCCTGCGCCAAATGGTCTTCTACGCCACGACGACCGAGTGCCTGCGCGCCCGCATCCTGCGCTACTTCGGCGAGACCGCGCCCGCCTACTGCGGCAACTGCTCGAACTGCCTCGCCGACTTCGAGGAGGTGGACGTCACCGTCGACGCCCTCAAGGTGGTGAGCTGCGTGGCGAGGCTCGCGCAGCAAGGGCGCTCCGTCGGCGCCTCGACCATCGTCGACATCCTGCGCGGCTCGCGTGCACAGAGGATCGCGGAGCGCGGCTACGACCGCCTGAGCACCTACGGCATCATGTTCGACGTGCCCGTGCCGCGCATCCGCGAGGTCATCGACGAGCTCGTGGTCCGCGGGCTTCTGTGCAAGGCGGCGGGCGACTACCCGACGCTTTCCCTCACGGAGGGCGGCGTCGCCTTCATGCGCTCGAGGCTGGTAGAGGGGGAGCCGCTCGTCCTCAAGGTCGCCCACGGCAAGCCGCGCGCGGCGCGCAGGCGGGCGGCCGCGCCGGC
>UQIF01000015.1 GCA_900540955.1 uncultured Olsenella sp. | reverse complement strand
GGACGTAGCACCGTTCACGTTTCCCGTGAACGGTGCTACGTCCCCTGTTCACGCCCTTCTAATAGAATTCAAAGTAACGACCTACCCGAAGCAGAACGGGGGCACCCCATGGAGACAAAGACGTTTACCTCCGCGAGCGCGTCCAAGTTCATCAAGAGCCTCGAGAATGAGAAGGAGCTTCTTCTTTCGCGCGAGGCCGAGAACTCCACGTATGTCCGCGCCCAGGGCGAGACGGAGGAGCCGCCCGAGTACGACTACGCGGCGACCCGCGCGGCCGTTGACCAGATCGACGATAAGGTCCGCCGCATCCGCCATGCCCAGCACGCCTTCAACGCGACGGCCGAGGTACCGGGCGAGGGCATGACCGTCGACGAGGCGCTTGTGGCGCTCGCGCAGATGAACGCCAAGTTGGCTGTCCTTGCCCGCCTCCGTTCCGCACAGGCAAAGAAGCGCGTGGGCCAGGGCTGGGGCAACACCCAGGGCGTCATCGAGTACGAGTACGCGAACTACGACGTCGAGCGAGCGGCCGCCGACTACGCTGAGCTCTTCCAGTGCATTGCCGACATGCAGCTGAACATCGACCTCGTCAACCAGACCCAGACGTTCGAGGTCGAGCTTTAGGCGCTTGCGCTCGAGCCCCTTCGCGAACGTGTCTTTCCGGGCTTGTGGGTCTCTTTTTGAACAGGGGTAACCCTGGGGTTGCAGCTGTTGCGTTACGGTTGTCCTTAGTTTCTAGTTGTTAGTGCGTTGCGGTTGCGTTGCCGTATTTGGGCCTTTGGCCACCACAGTGCCCACAAGCCGAAAGCCTTTTTGCCGCTGAGGCACGGTCACACGCGGCAACCCCGCCTTCAGGCCCCATGGGGCAGGGAGGCGGGGTTTCGTTTCCCGTGAACGGTGCTACGTCCCCTGTTCACGCCTAGCCGAGGGCGACCATCGCCGCGGTGAAGGCGAGCGTTGCCGCGACGGCTACGACGTCGTGAGCGCAAAGCCGCTGCTCGCGCAGGTGAGTGCGCCCTTCTCCGCCCTCGTAGCAGCGGGCGTCGAGCGCGCGCGAGAGCCCGTCTGCGTGCCGCAGTCCGCTGGCAAGAAGCGCGACGATCACGGGGACGATCGCGCGGACGCGTCGCACGGGGCTGCCCTCGTTGAAGCCGCCGCCGCGCATGGCCTGCGCGTCGAGGATGGCCGAGGCCTCGTCGGCCAGCGTCGGTACGAAGCGCAGCATCAGGCTGAACACCATGGCGATTTCGTGGGCGGGCAGGCCGAGGCACGCGAGCGGGGCGAGCATGGCGTCGAAGGCGTCGGAGAGCTCGGTCGGCGTGGTGGTCAGCAGGATGAGCGATCCCACCATGAGAGCTAGGCCGAAGCGCACGGTGTACAAGATCGCCGCCCACACGCCGCCGTCGGTTATGCGAACGGGGCCCGCGACCAGCAGCTCGTTGCCCGTTTGCACAAAGATCAGGTTGAATAGCGAGAGGAACGCGAGAAAGAATACGAGCGGCTTGACCGACGCCGCCACGCGCCCGATGGGCACGCGGCTCGCGGCCACGACGCCGATGGAGAAGGCGGCGCCTACCGCGAGCTGCGCCGGGGTGGCGGCGCAAAACAGCGCGATCATGGCGACGAAGGCGCAGCAGAACTTGACGCGCGCGTCGAGCGCGTGGATGGGGGAGTCGGCCTCGAAGTACTGGCCGACCTCGAGCTTGAAGGCCATCTAGGCGCTCACCTCCTTGCGCGGGCCGTTCGCGCCGCCCGTGTCCGCCAGCGGCCCGAGCGCGGCGGCGAGCTCCTCGATGGTGAGGGGGTCGCCAAGGGCGGGCGCGCCCTTCTTTTCAAGGGCGCGCGCGTAGGCGAGCGGACGGGGGATGCCGAGCCCGCACGCGTGGAGCCTCGCCGCGTTTTCCGGCGAGAAGACCTCGGCCGGCGCGCCGTCGGCGATCACGCGGGACTCGTCGAGCACGACCACGCGGTCTGCGCGCGCGGCGTCCTCCATCGAGTGCGTCACCTGCACGATCGTGACGCCGTGTGCGCGCAGCTCTGCCAGCAGGCGGCGCAGGCCGGCGCGGCCGCGCGGGTCGAGGCCGGCCGTCGGCTCGTCGAGGACGAGCAGCTTGGGCTGCATGGCGAGCACGCCCGCGATGGCGGCGAGGCGCTTCTGCCCGCCGGAGAGCTCGAAGGGCGAGAGGCCCTTCTTTGCGGCGAGGCCCACCAGGCCGAGCGCATGGTCGACCCGGCGAGCGACCTCGTCGGCGGGAAGGCCCATGTTGCGCGGGCCGAAGGCGACGTCTGACTCCACGGTCTGGGCAAAGAGCTGCCGCTCGGGGTGCTGCATGACGTAGCCGACCGCGCGGCGGACGTCGCGGCGGCCGCGCTTGGTCGCCGTGGTGGCGCCGGCGACCTCCACACTGCCGGCGTCGGGGGCCTCGAGGCCGCAGAGCAGGCGGAGCAGCGTTGACTTGCCGGAGCCGGTCTGGCCCACGACGGCGCAGGTCTCGCCCTCAAGGACCTGGAACGAGACGTCGTCGAGCGCCGCCTGGCGCGGGGTGTAGGAGTAGCTGACGCCGCTCACGCGGCAGAACTGCTCGCTGGGGGCGCTGTTCTTGGAAAGAAGCGCTTGCTGCGCGCGGCCGCCGCCGGCGCCGCCCGCCAGCGCCCTTCTTGCCCGCAAAAGACGCAGGTCGAAGGGTAGCTCGAGCCCGAGCTCGTCGATGAGCTCGGCGTTCGCGCCGCAGAACACCTCGGACGGCTCCCCGTCGAGCACGATGCGGCCGGCGCGCATGACGATGACGCGGTCTGCCTCGAGCGCCTCGTCCATGAAATGGGTCACGTGGACGAGCGTGGCGCCCGCGGCGGCCAGACGGCCCATCACGCGCATGATTGCCTCGCGGCCGCGCACGTCCAGAAGTGAGGACGGCTCGTCGAGCACGAGCACCTGCGGCTCCATGGCCAGCGCGCCGGCGATGCACACGCGCTGCCGCTGTCCGCCGCTCATGCGCGACGGGTCGGCGCGCGCGTAGTCGGTGAGCGCCACGCGGGCGAGCTCGCGGTCCACGCGGCGTCGGATCTCGTCGCGTGGAAGGCCGAGGTTCTCGGGCCCGAAGGCGACGTCGTCGGCCACGACGCTCGTCACGATCTGGTCGTCGGGATTCTGGAACACGAGGCCGAGGCCGCGGCGGGCGCGGCGGTAGGCCACAAGGTCGGGCGCGCCGCCCTCGCACACGCGCTCTCCCACGAGCTCGACGTCCCCTTCGTCCGGGGCCAAAAGCCCGCAGATTACCGAGGCGAGCGTGGACTTGCCGCTGCCGTTGGCGCCCAGGACGCAAACGCGCTGGCCGCGGGGTACCTCGAACGTGACGTCGTCGAGGGCGCAGTCGTCCCCGTAGCGCAGCGTAACGCGCGAGAGGCGCACGACGGCGCCTCTCTGTAGATCAAAGTTTTTATCGAAGCCGGAGCTCATGCGCATCCTTACCCTGCGAGCGCCTTCGAGACGGGTCCCTGCACGAGCGCGGTGAGGACGCAGTTGAGGGCCAGCTTGAGGACGTTGAACGGAACGAGGATGGGCAGGATCATCGCGACGACGGCGTCGACGGTGACGGCGGTGTAGAGCGGCGTGACGATGAGGTTCATGACGATGCACACGGCCAGCGAGATCGCGGCGCCCACAGCCATGCCCGCGACCAGGCCGCGCTTTCCGCCGAGCTTGCGGGCGATGAGCGAGCAGGGGACGACGAGCGACGCGTTGGCCGCGATGGCCATCAGGACGCCCCATGGGCTGAACTGGAACACGAGGTGCACGAGCCACGAGAGCACGACCACGATGGCGCCGGTGGCCGGGCCGAAGGCGAGGCCCGCGACGAGGGCGACGACGCAGGACGGGTCGTACTCGAGCCACGGCGCTGGCGGGAAGATGGGGATCTCGATGAAGCTCGTGATGAGCGAGAGCGCGCAGAACAGCGCCGTTACCGCGATGCGGCGGGTCGACCAGCCGGAGCCGGCGGTGGTGGAGTGCGCGTCGTGCGTGGAAGTAGCCATGTGTGTGGCCTCCGTTTCTTCCATCCGGACTATACCGTTGGTCCTGGAATCTCACCAGGTCAACCGCGTATTCGCGGGTCGCGGACTTCGGGACTGGCACCGGCGACCGTGCGCCTGCGCTCCCGTTACCGCCAGTGGGGAATTTCACCCCGCCCTGAAACTGACGCAGCCGACTATATCACTTAGTTGTAATGGAGTGCCGATGAACGCGAAAATACCTTGCTGTACTGCTATACTCGCGCCATTGCGCGCGTTGGCGCCCACTTCTGATGTCCAAGCGAAAGGAAGAGATGTCCGAGAGCGACAGTCCCCTCGAATGGAGGCTCCGTGCCATCGTCGGCGAAGAGAACCTGCTGGTAGACGAGCCGATGAGCGAGCACACTACCTTCGAGATCGGTGGCCCTGCCGACTTCTACGTCATCCCCGAGGACTTCGACGAGGTGCGCGACGTCATTGCGGCGTGCAAAGACGCCGGCGTCGATTACTTTGTTCTGGGCTGCGGTTCGGACCTTCTTGTTTCCGATGAGGGCTACCGCGGCGTGATCGTCGCCGTGGCCGACGGCCTCGTGGGCGTGAGCGTCGAGGGCGACGAGATCTGCTGTCAAGCGGGCGTCGGTCTGCGCGAGGCCTCCGAGATGGCCTGTGAGCTGGGGCTTTCCGGCCTTGAGTTCGCCTGCGGCATCCCGGGCTCGGTCGGCGGCGCGTGCTTCATGAACGCGGGTGCCTACGGCGGCTGCATGGCCGACGCGCTCAAGGAGGTCCGCGTCCTTCTTCCCGACGGCTCGGTCGTGGACGTGCCGGCAGGCGAGCTCAACCTCGGCTACCGCAAGAGCCGCATCGCCGACGAGGGCTGGGTCGTTCTTTCGGCCACCTTCGGCCTCAACCCCGGCGACCCCGAGAAGATCCGCGCGACCATGGACGACCTCACCCACCAGCGCGAGGAGAAGCAGCCGCTCGAGCTGCCGAGCGCCGGCTCCACCTTCAAGCGCCCCGAGGGCCACTTCGCCGGCAAACTCATCACCGACGCCGGCCTCAAGGGTTATCAGTCCGGCGGCGCTGCTGTGAGCAAGAAGCACGCCGGCTTCGTCGTCAACGTGGGCGGCGCCACCGCGGCCGACGTCCACGCCGTGATCGAGCACGTGCAGGACGAGGTCGAGCGCCAGTTCAGCGTTCGCCTCGAGCCCGAGGTCCGCTTCCTGGGGTAGGGAAGCGCGGGCTGGCCGCCCTTCTTGCCCGTGTGGGCTCCGTAACCGAATGAACCCGCGATTGGGCTACTTCCGTGGAAGTAGCCCAATCCGTCTCGTGCTATGCCGTTTGGAAAGAAGCGCGCCTGCGGCCGCCCGCTAGTTCTTCAGCGAGTTGAGCGGGGCCGGGAAGCGGCCGCCGCGGTGGGCCAGGACGGTGCCGGCGTGGGGGTTCACGGGCATGATCGGCGCGGAGCCAAAGAGGCCGCCGAACTCGAGCATGTCGCCCTCGGACTTGCCGATGGCAGGTATCAGTCGGACGGCGGTGGTCTTGGTGTTGATCACGCCGATGGCCATCTCGTCGGCGATGATGCCGGCGATGGCCTCGACCGAGGTGTCGCCCGGGATGGCGATCATGTCGAGGCCAACGGAGCACACGCAGGTCATGGCCTCGAGCTTTTCGATGGACAGCGCGCCGTCCACGGCCGCCTGGATCATGCCGGCGTCCTCGGACACGGGGATGAAGGCGCCCGAGAGGCCGCCGACGGAGGACGACGCCATGACGCCGCCCTTCTTGACGCAGTCGTTCAGAAGGGCGAGGGCCGCGGTGGTTCCGGGGCCGCCGCACTGGCCGACGCCGATGATCTCGAGAATCTTCGCCACGGAGTCGCCTACCGCGGGGGTCGGGGCGAGGCTGAGGTCCACGATGCCCTTCTCGACGCCGAGGCGGCGGCTGGCCTCGCGGCTCATGAGCTCGCCGGCGCGGGTGATCTTGAAGGCGGTCTGCTTGATCTTCTCGGCGACCTGCATGAGGTTCGCGTCGTCGGGCAGCTCAGAGAGGGCGGCGGCCATGACGCCGGGGCCCGAGACGCCGACGTTGATCACGGCGTCGGCCTCGCCGGAGCCGTGGACGGCGCCGGCCATGAAGGGGGAGTCCTCGACCATGTTCGCAAAGACGACGAACTTGGCGGCGCCGTAGCAGTCGACGTCGACGGTGCGGCGCGCGCACTCCAGGATGGTCTGCGCGGAAAGAAGGACGGCGTCCATGTTGATGCCCGCGCGCGTAGAGGCGATGTTGAGCGAAGAGCAGACGCGCTCGGTCGTGGCCAGTGCCTCGGGCACGGAGTTGATGAGCTTGCGGTCGGTGGCGCCGATGCCCTTCTGGACGAGGGCGGAGAAGCCGCCCATGAAGTCGATGCCCAAGGTCTCGGCGGCGCGGTCCATGGCGTGGGCGATGGGCGAGAGGTCCTCGTCCTTGCAGCCGGCGGCGATCTGGGCGATGGGGGTCACCGAGACGCGCTTGTTCGCGATGGGAATGCCGTACTCGTTCTGCAGGTCGTCTGCGGTCTGGACGAGGTTCTCTGCCGTGGTCGTGATTCTGTCGTAGACCTTGTCGCACATGCGGCCCATGTCCTCGTCGGCGCAGCCCGCCAGGCTGATGCCCATGGTGATGGTGCGGAGGTCGAGGTTCTGCTCGGAGACCATCGAGAGGGTCTCGGCCACTTCCTGAGGAGTGATGTCCACTTGCATGCCCCTTTACGGCTCGTTCATTGACGTAACTAGTAAGTATACGGTGAGCCGTCGTTCACACGCCACGCCGTAACAACCCTGGGACAAAATCCCCCGTCCCTTTTGTCCCAGGGTTGAACTAAACATATCTAAACAAAACGCTCAATAAACAGCACATATACCGTAAACAATCACCTAAACAGGCCGCTCGCCACCGTTTCCGTACCGTTCACGGGGGTATGTCTCGGCAAGCGTTTAGTAAGGGTTTAAAAATGAGTCAGACACAAGGACAGCACATGAGAAAGACCCGCCACTTCAGAGTGTTTTCGCAGGAAAACAGGCGGTTTTCGCCGATCAGGGCCTTCGATCGGCAACCGGGGTTGCTTGAAGGAACGGCACATCCGCAACGTCAATGTCACCCCCACTTGAGATGCGAGGTCAAAGCGACCGCGCTATTATCGTTGAATGTAGTAAGCAACGTTCTTCCGTTGTTTACTCATTGTTTTCAGTGAACTTGCGCACAAGGCGCAAGTGAGGGAAGCAAGACGAAGGGAAGGAAACACTATGGGCAACATTTCGAGGAGGAACTTCCTCAAGTACGCCGGTCTTACCGGCGGCATCGCCGGCCTTGCCAGCCTCGCCGGCTGCTCCGGCAACGGCGACGGCGACGGCGCCGACGGCGACAAGATCAAGATCGGCGTCTCGATCTGGTCCTCTACCGACGCGCTCGGCAAGCTCTCCGTTGACATCATCAAGAAGGCCGCCGACATCCTGGGTGTCGAGATCACCACGGTCGATCAGGGCCACGTCTCCGAGCAGGTCACTGCCTCCATCGAGACCCTCTGCGCCGCCGGCTGCAACGGCATCGTCGTCTGCAACTCCGCCGACTCCGAGATGACCGCCGCCATCAACACCTGCAACGACAACCAGGTCTACCTGGCTCAGTTCTACCGCATGATCTCTAAGGAGAACTCGCCCGACGTCTACTCGCTCGCCGAGAACTCCCAGTACTACGTCGGCGCCGTCCACGAGGACGAGGTCGGCAACGGCGAGAAGCTCATCGAGCTCCTGACCGCCGACAACGCCGACGCCTTCGAGGGTATCCAGAAGGGCGCTCGCAACATCAAGCTCGAGGGCTGGACCGTCGGCGACGCCACCTTCCAGGAGCGCTGGAAGGGCTATAAGTCCGGCGTCGATAAGTGGAACGCCGCCAACCCCAGCGACCCCGCCACCCTCTCCGACCCGGTCTACGCCAACACCTCCTCCTCTGAGGGCGCTAACGTCACCCAGCAGTTCTACAACACCGACAACACCATGGACGCCCTGATCGTCGCCGGCGGCGGCGGCGACCCGCTGGTCGGTTCCGTGGGCCAGCTCAAGAACATGAACCTCACCGGCAAGATCCGCGTCGCCTCCACCGACTTCCTGGACGACCTTAAGGACCAGCTCGCCACCGGTGGCATGTACTGCGAGTCCGGCGGCCACTTCTGCGACCCGCTCTACTCCTTCCTGATGGTCTACGCCGCCTGCAAGGGCTCCGAGACCTTCATGCCCAAGTCTGGCGACTTCGGCAAGGAGATCAAGTTCCCCTACGTCTTCGTTTCCTCCGTCAAGGAGTACGAGGACTACGAGAAGTACTTCGTCGACGACGCTCCTTACACCGACGACGAGATGAAGGACCTCGCCACCAAGGACTTCGACGCCCTGTGCACCGCCGCCGAGTCCCTGTCCATCGAGGACGTCAAGAGCCGCCACGCCTAGTCGCAAGGCGATTGCGGTCGCATCACTCAGTTAGCTGGGGGCGGGCCCTGTCCCTAGGGCCCGCCCTTAACTGTTTGTAAGTCAAAGCACGTGTGTGGGAAATAAAGGGAAGGATCGTGAATGGAACTCCTAAAGAAGGCTAAGCAGAGCCAGTGGTATGGCGTTGGCCTGCTCCTTATCATCACGGTCGCGGTATGGGTCGTTTTCAAGCTTCTGTGCCCGGGCACCTTCGGTTCGCCCGATCAGATGCTGACCTATCTGCAGACCGGTCTGATCTACGCGGTAGGCGGCTGCGGCCTCTACTTCATCGTCGTCATGGGTCTGTGGGACTTCTCCATCGGCTCTATTCTTGTTCTGGCGTGCCTGCTGTCCATCGGCTTCTCGCAGATGCTCGGCGTCGTGGGCCTTATCGTGGCCCCGATCCTCTGCGGCGCGATCCTCGGCGCCGCCAACGGCCTCGCCTACATTAAGCTGCGTATTCCCTCGCTGATCGTCACGGTTGGCCTGTCTCTGATCTACGAGGCCTTCTCGGTCTTCGCCTCCGCGTGGGCCGGCACCCGCCTCGCCGATCAATACAAGATGTTCGGCGCGTACCCCTGGAACCTCATCCTGGCACTCCTCGCGTTCGCGCTCTGCTCGTTCATCCTCAAGTACACCAAGCTCGGCACCTACGTCAACGCCATCGGCGCTAACGAGGCCGTTGCAAAGAACATGGGCGTCGACGTCGACAAGTACAAGTTCCTCGCCTTCGTGCTCTGCTCCATGTTCGTTGGCATCATGGCCGTCCTCTACATCGGCTACGGCACCGCCCAGACCCCGATGACCGGCATGCTCTCCCAGTCGCTCAACTTCAAGCCGCTCATGGGCACCTTCTTTGGCCTGGCCTTCAAGAAGTACGGCCACCCCGTCGCGTCCATCGTCATCGGCGAGTTCATCATCGCCATGATGTTCGCCGGCTTCGTCGCGCTCGGCATGCCCGTCACGGTCAACAACATCGTCACCGGCGCCACCCTGCTCGGCATCGTCTTTGTCACCACCAAGCGCGTCAAGGGCGCTGTCGTAAAGTAAAGGAGGGATACACACCATGAGTGAACAGAAACTGCTGCTCCACGCGGAGAAGATCGACAAGAAGTTCGGCCCGACCCACGCCGTCAAGGAGGTGTCCCTCGACTTCTACGAGGGTGAGATCCACGCCCTTATCGGCGAGAACGGCTCCGGCAAGTCCACCTTCACCAACATGCTGACGGGCATCCTGCCCATCGGCTCCGGCACCTTCACCCTCGACGGCGAGCAGGTCGCGCCCAAGAACCAGGTCGACGCGAACCACCACGGCATCGCCATCGTCGTCCAGGAGATCGGCACCCTGTCCGGCCTCACGGTCGCCGAGAACATGTTCTTGGGCGACGAGGACCAGTTTATCAAGAACGGCCTCAAGAACACCGGCGCCATGAACAAGAAGGCTCAGGAGCTTCTTGACTCCTACGGCCTCGGCTACATCAAGGCGACCCAGCCCATCGACAACTACGACTTCGAGGACCGCAAGCTCGTCGAGATCGTCAAGTCCACCTGGTTCGACCCGAAGATCCTCGTCGTCGACGAGACCACCACGGCGCTCGGCGAGGGCGGCCGCAAGAAGCTCTTCGAGGTTATGCGCGACGTCCGCGCCAAGGGTCACTGCGTGATCTTCATCTCGCACGACATGGCCGAGGTCCTCGAGATGAGCGACCGTGTCTCCATCCTGCGCGACGGCGATTACATCACCACCGTCGAGAAGTCCGAGGTCGACGAGGACAAGCTCAAGGTCCTCATGGTCGGCCGTGAGCTCGGCGGCCACTACTACCGCCAGGACTACCCGGACTACAAGACCCAGAAGGCCGGCGAGGTCGCCGTCTCCGTCCAGAACGTGAGCGTCCCGGGACAGATCTCCGACCTCTCGTTCGACCTGCACTACGGCGAGATCCTGGGCATCGGCGGCCTTTCCGAGTGCGGCATGCACGAGGTCGGCAAGGCCATCTTCGGCGCGTCCTACGACCGCACCGGCGAGGTCGTGCTCGCCGACGGCACCCACGTCAACGATATCAACACCGCCATCAACCACTCCGTCGCCTACACGTCCAAGGACCGCGACAACGAGTCGCTCCTGATCCAGGACAGCATCGAGGACAACATCACCATCCCCTCGATGCGCGACATGGGCACCTTCCTGTCGGACAAGAAGCTCCACGACTTCGCCGACCTCTACGCCAAGCAGATGCAAACCAAGATGGTCAACGTCAAGCAGCACGTCTCGGCGCTGTCCGGCGGCAACAAGCAGAAGGTCGTCCTTGCCCGCTGGCTTGGCAAGAAATCCGACATCTTGATTCTCGACTCGCCGACCCGCGGCATCGACATCAAGGTCAAGGCCGCCATCTACAACCTGCTCGAGGACATGCGCGCCGAGGGCAAGGCCATCATGATCATCTCCGAGGAGATCATGGAGCTGATCGGCATGTGCGACCGCATCTACATCATGAAAGACGGAAAAATCAACGGCGAGCTCGAGCGCAGCCCCGAGCTGTCCGACAAAGACCTCATCTCCAAGATGGTCTAGGAGGCGAATCAGATGGCAACTACCAACGATGCGGCGCTCGATCCCAAGAAGGGCGCTGCCGAGGCCAAGAAGAGCTTCGACCTCTCGTCCGTTAAGGACTTCCTCCCGCTCATCGGTTTCGTGGTGATCCTGGCGTTCTTCGCCATCGCGACCGGCGGCTCGATCCTCACCCCGAAGAACATCACCTTGATCCTCTCCGGCGGCTACATGCTCATGATCGCGGCGTGCGGCGTCTGGATGATCATGGCGATGGGGTGCCTGGACTTCTCGCAGGGCTCCATGCTCGGCGTCTCCTGCGCCGTGGTCTGCGCCCTTTCCCAGTACAACCTGGTGCTCGCCATCCTTGGCGGCATCGCGACGGGCGCCGTGATCGGCCTTATCAACGCGCTCTTCCACGTTAAGGGCCAGATTCAGTCCTTCGTGGTCACGATGTGCATGATGTTCCTGCTCCGCGGCGTCTGCGCCTTCCTCACCACCGAGAAGCCCATCCAGGCCGCCGGCTACATCACCGGCTTCAACAACATGCCCCTGCTCATGGGCATCACCATCGCGGTTCTCGTTATCACCTTCGTGATCACCCGCTTCACCTGCCTCGGCCACAACCTCAAGGCCATCGGCGCCAACGAGAAGGGTGCTCGCTTCGCCGGCATCAAGGTCCAGAAGACCAAGATCTTGGTCTACGTGGCCGCCGGCTGCATCACCGGCTTCGCGGCGTTCATCAACGCCGTCAAGATCGGCTCCGTAACCGCCACCTCCGGCAACATGCTCGAGACTCAGCTCCTCATCGCTATGGTCCTCGGCGGCATGCCGATCAACGGCGGCGCCCGCGCCCGCTTCTCCAACGTCGTCATCGGTGTCGCGTCCTACCTCGTGCTCCAGAAGGGCCTCGTCATGCTCGGCCTGACCACCGAGATGCAGCAGCTGGCCCTCGGCATCATCTTCGTCTGCATGGTCGCTCTCTTCTCCGACCGCAGCTCGAACCAGGTCATCAAGTAGCTTTCAGCTCCACCCTCCCTTTGGCCCCGCCCCTTGCCCACCTCTTCCCTTGGGGGCGGGGCCATCCGGGAGGTTCCCTTTTGGCGGCCCTGCCGCCCAAAAACATGCACCGCATATGCGTCCGAAAGGAACGAACATGCTCGAGATCAAGAAGTACAAGTTCTATTTCTGCCCCTGCACCCAGGACCTGTACGGCGACGAGTGCCTCCAGCACGTGCACGAGCACGCCGAGGAGGTCGTCAACTACCTCAACGCCTCTAAAGAGATCCCGTTCGAGGTCGAGCTCAAGCCCAACCTCCTCACCGCTTCGATGATCCAGCAGGTCTTCAACGAGGCCAACAACGACCCCGACTGTGCCGGTATCATCACCTGGGCTCACACTTTCAGCCCCTCTAAGAACTACATTCTGGGCCTGCAGGACCTCCGCAAGCCGCTGTGCCAGTTCGCGACGCAGTACAACGAGGAGATCCCGTACGACACCATCGACATGGACTTCATGAACGAGAACCAGGCCGCCCACGGTGAGCGCGAGCTCGGGCACATCTTTGCCCGCATGCGCTGGAACCACAAGGTCGTCTTTGGTTACTGGAAGGATCCCGTCGCCCTCACCGAGCTCGGCCAGTGGCAGCGCGTCGCCGTGGGCATTAACGAGTCCCGCAACATCCGCATCGCCCGCTTCGCCGACACCATGCGCAACGTCGCCGTCACCGATGGCGACAAGATCGAGGCCCAGGTCAAGCTCGGCTGGACCGTCGACGCGTGGCCGATCAATGACCTCACCCCCTACGTCGAGTCCGTGACCGCAGCTGAGGTCAAGGAGCTCACCGACGAGTACTACGAGACCTACGGCCTCGTGCTCGACGGCCGCGACCCGGAGGAGTTCCGTCGTCACGTCGAGGTCCAGGCTGCCCAGGAGATCGGCATTGAGCGCTTCCTCGTGGAGCACAACTACAACGCCTTCTCCGACCACTTCGGCGACCTCGGCGCCCTGAAGCAGCTCCCGTCCCTCTCCATCCAGCGCCTCATGCAGAAGGGCTTCGGCTTCGGCCCCGAGGGCGACTGGAAGACCCCGGGCATGGTGCGCCTCATGAAGGTCATGACCGCCAACGACCCGAACGCCAAGGGCTCCGCGCTCATGGAGGACTACACCTACAACCTCGTCCCGGGCAAGGACGGCATCCTCGAGTCCCACATGTCCGAGGTCGATCCCTCGATGGCCGACGGCGAGATCAAGATTCGCGCCACCCCGCTTTCCATGGGCGACCGTGAGGACCCGGCGCGCCTGATCTTCACCGCAAAGACCGGCCCCGCCATCGCGACCTCCCTCATCGACCTTGGCAACCGCTTCCGCCTGATCATCCAGGACGTCGACTGCAAGAAGGTCGAGAAGCCCATGCCGAAGCTCCCGACCGGCACCATGTTCTGGACCCCGCGCCCGAACCTCAAGGTCGGCACCGAGGCTTGGATCTACGCCGGCGGCGCGCACCACACCGCTGTCTCCTACGACCTTACCGCCGACCAGATGATCGACTGGGCCGACGCCATGGGCATCGAGTCCGTCGTCATCGACGCGAACACCAACCTCCGCGACTTCAAGCGCGATCTCAAGCTCGGCGAGGTTTACTACAAGTAAACGTCGCATAACCCAGCTGCGCGGTCGTCCCGCACGTGAGTTATTCCGGCCGCGTCTCTCGCCCGAGAGGCGCGGCCGCCTTTGTTTTGGGTGCTCGCTCGGGCAAAGAAGCCCGCGCGGCGCGCCCTTCTTTCCGAGCACTTCTTCCTTCTTTATAAAGGAGTCAACCAATGAGCAAGACCAAAGAGCAGATCGTCGCCGATATCGAGGCCGGTCGCACCTCCCTGGGCATCGAGTACGGCTCGACGCGCGTCAAGGCCGTCCTCGATGACGCCGACAATGAGCCCATCGCCATCGGCACCTTCGACTGGGAGAACTCGCTTGTCGACGGCTACTGGACCTACAGCGAGGACGAGATCTTCGAGGGGCTGAAGACCTGCTACGCCTCCCTCAAGGCCGACGTCGAGGCCAAGTACGGCGTCACCCTGAGGAAGGTCGGTGCCCTCGGCATCTCGGCCATGATGCACGGCTACCTGCCCTTCGACGCCGACGGCAAGCTCCTCGTGCCGTTCCGCACCTGGCGCAACACCACCACGACCGAGGCCGCCCACGAGCTCTCGCGCCTCTTTGCGTTCCACACGCCCGAGCGCTGGAGCGTGAGCCACATCTACCAGGCTGTCCTTAACGGCGAGGAGCACGTCCCCAACATCGACTTCTTCACCACCCTGTCTGGCTTCGTGCACTGGCGCCTGACCGGCGAGAAGGTCCTTTCCATCGGCGACGCCTCCGGCATGTTCCCCATCGACTCCGTGGCCCACGACTACGACGCCGCTAAGATCGCCCAGTTCGACGAGCTCGTGGCGAGCAAGGGCGTCGAGTGGAAGGTTGAGGACCTGCTTCCCCGCGTGCTCGTGGCGGGCGAAGTGGCCGGTCACCTTACCGAGGAGGGCGCGCGCCTGCTCGACCCCTCGGGCGACCTCGAGGCGGGCTGCCCGCTATGCCCGCCTGAGGGCGACGCCGGCACCGGCATGATCGCGACGAACTCCATCGCCCAGCGTACCGGCAACGTCAGCGCCGGCACCTCGGTCTTCTCGATGATCGTGCTCGAGCACGCCCTGAAGGATGCCACCGCCGAGGAGATCGACCTCGTGACCACCCCGGTTGGCGATCCCGTTGCCATGGTGCACTGCAACAACTGCACCTCTGACATCAACGACTGGGTGAACCTGCTTGCCGACTTCGCCGACACCATGGGCGTGCCCGTGAACAAGGGCGACATCTACACCAAGCTCTTCAACGCCGCCCTCACCGGCGATAAGGACGCCGGCGGTCTCGTGTCTATCCCGTTCATCTCGGGCGAGACCGTCATGGGCGTCCAGACCGGCTTCCCGATGGTCGTGCGCAAGCAGAACGCAAACTTCTCCATCGCAAACTTCATGCGCATGAACATCATGGCGGCATTCGGCGCCCTGGCCGCAGGCAACGAGGCCCTGCGCGCCGAGGACGTCAAGATCGACAAGCTCTACGGCCACGGCGGCATCTTCAAGACCCCGAAGGTGGCCCAGAGCCTGCTGGCCGCCGCGCTCGAGGCTCCCGTGACCGTCATGGCCACTGCCGGCGAGGGCGGCGCCTGGGGTCAGGCCGTCGCCGCGTCCTACATGGCGACCAAGGAGGAGGGCGAGTCGCTCGCCGACTTCCTCGACAACAAGGTCTTCGCCGGCATGGAGGGCACCACGGTCGAGCCCGACGAGGCCGATGTCGAGGGCTACCACGCCTTCCTCGACGCCTTTAAGAAGGTTAACGAGGCCGAGAAGGCTGCCGAGGCCCAGCTGGCCTAGAATCCTCAGAATCAATCGCGAGCGGCGCCCCCGGTTGCCCGGCATGGCAAATGGGCTCAGGGCAACCGGCGGCGTCGAGAACGCAAATTGCGAAAGGAGCGCATCGATATGATGCTCAAGGAACTGCGTGAGAAGGTCTACGAGGCGAACATGGACCTGCCCAAGCACGGGCTGGTCGTCTTTACCTGGGGCAACGCCTCCGAGTTCGACCCCGAGACGGGGCTTTTTGTTATCAAGCCGTCCGGCGTCGACTACGACAAGCTCTCGCCCGAGAACATGGTTGTCTGCGACCTGGAGGGTAAGCGCGTCGAGGGCGAGATGAACCCCTCCTCCGACACCCTCACGCATGCGTGGATCTACAAGAACTGGGCCGATAAGGGCATCCGCGGATGCGTTCACACGCACTCCGCCGCCGCCGTCGCCTGGGCCCAGGCCGGCCGCGACCTTCCCGCCTACGGCACCACGCACGCCGACTACTTCTACGGCCCCGTGCCCTGCATGCGCGGCCTGACCGAGGAGGAGATCGAGGAGGCCTACGAGCTCAACACCGGCAAGGTCATCGTCGCCGGCTTTGAGGAGCGCGGCATCGACCCCGTCGCCGTGCCCGCCGTCCTCGTGCGCAACCACGGCCCCTTCACCTGGGGCAAGGATGCCGCGCAGGCCGTCTACCACGCCGTCGTCCTCGACGAGTGCTGCAAGATGGCGCGCGACACCGAGATCCTCTCCCCGCACTGCGGCCCGGCGCCCCAGTACCTGCAGGACAAGCACTACCTGCGCAAGCACGGCCCGAACGCCTACTACGGCCAGTCCGCCGCCCACTAGTTGGGACAAAAGGGACGGGGGATTTTGTCCCAAACGCAAGCGCGGGGCGCGATTCCCCGTCCCTTCTTTGATGCCGAGTCAGCTGCAAATGGTCGAGAGGGGCAACAATGCAGGTTGAGCCTGTTTCCTTCGGAAACGTCGGCGGGAGGCCGGCTTTTCTCTATGAGCTTCGCAATGCCGCGGGCATGCAGGTCGCTGTTGCGGACTTTGGTGCGCGCGTAGTGTCCGTGAAGGTGCCGTCTGCTGCCGGCGAGGTCATCGACGTGGTGCTCGGCTACGACGACGCCGCAGGCTATGCGGCCGACGACGCGTGGCTCGGCGCTCCGGTCGGTCGTGTGGTCAACCGTATCGGCGGCGCTTCTTTCCAGCTCGCGGGCAAAACCTACGAGCTCACCGCTAACGAGGGCAAGAATTGCAACCACAGCGGGCGCGATTTCTGGTGCAAGCGCTTCTGGTCAGTCGCGCGCGCGGAGCAGGAAGCCGACGGCGGCCTGGTGGAGCTTGTCCTCGACTCTCCCGATGGCGATCAGGGTTTCCCCGGCGCGGTCCAGATGCACCTTACCTATGAGCTCACGGCCAATAACGAGCTGGTCATCACCTATGACGGCACGCCCGACGCGACGACGCTCGTTAACATGACAAACCACAGCTACTGGAACCTGAACGGCTGCGGCGCGACCGTCCTCGGCCATCGCCTTGTCGTGGACGCGGGCGCCTACACCGAGACCGACGACGCGCTCGTTTCCACCGGCCGCGTCCTGCCCGTCGACGGCACCCCACTCGACCTTCGCGATGGCAAGAAGCTCGGAGACGTCGTGGCGAGCACCGACCACTCCATCGTTAACGCGCGCGGCGTCGACCACAACTTCGTCCTGCCCGAGGCGGGGGAGGGCGAGGGCGGCTTCGTCGGCGGGCTGCGTCACGCTGCCACCCTTGAGGGGGATGTCTCCGGAATCAGGCTCGATGTGTTCACCGACCTGCCCGGCATGCAGGTGTACACCGGCAACTACGTGGGTGGCGTTTGCGGCAAGGGAGGCGTCGAGTACCATGACCACGACGCCGTGGCGCTCGAGACCAACTTCTTTGCGGATGCGATCCATCACCCGAATTTCCCGCAGCCCGTTTTTGGCCCCGATCGCCCCTACCGTTCCCGCACCGTCTACGCCTTCTAGTTGGGACAAAATCCCCCGTCCCTTTTGTCCCACCCTTCGAAAGGATTGGCATGGCCAAGGTCACGCTCAAGGACATAGCGCGCGAGGTGGGCCTTTCGCCCACCGCCGTCTCGCTCGTGCTCAACGACCGGCCGTGCAAGATCAGCGCCGAGAGCCGCGCCCGCATCAAGGAGGTTGCGCGCAAGAAGCGCTACATCCCCAACCAGATAGCGCGCAGCCTCGTCACGCAGCACTCCCAGACGCTCGGCCTCATCGTCCCCAACATCGAGTCGCGCTTCTTCTCGTCGCTTGCCCGCGCCCTCGAGGTCGCCTGCCGCAAGAGGGAATACCTGCTGCTCATCACCAACTCCGACGACAGCTCCCACAACGACGCAGACCTCGTGCGCCTGCTCGTCAACCGCGGCGTCGACGGTCTCTTTATCGTCGTCGCCGACGAGCTGCGTTATTCGGCTGGGCTCAAGTCGATCCTCGAGCAGCTGCCCGTGCCCTACGTGATGGTCGACCGCTTTATCGAGGGGCTCGACTGCGACCGCGTGGGCTTCAACAACGAGCAGGGCGGCTACCTCGCCACTTCTTATTTGCTCGGACGTGGACACGAGCGCATCGCCGCGCTCATCAACAAAGAGTCGAACACCGGCCGCGCGCGCATGGCGGGCTACGAGCGTGCCCTTCGCGAGCACGGCATCGAGCCCGATCCCGAGCTCGAGCTCCACAGCGCCTACTACATCGACGACGCCTTCGAGTCCGCGAAGGGCGTGCTCAAGTCGGACGCCACCGCGGTTTTCGCGAGCTCGGACAACATCGCGCTCGGCCTGCTCAAGCTGCTCTATGCCGAGGACCTGCGCGTACCGCGCGACTACTCCGTCGTGAGCTACGACAACTCCGCCGCCGACACGCTCTTCGAGCCGGCGCTTACGTCCATCGAGCAGAACTCGCGCGAGCTCGCCGCCGCAGCGCTCGAGCTCATGTTCGCGCGCCTGGAGGAGGACGCCGAATCGCGCGAGCGCTCCGCCTCCGTCACAAAGATCCTGCGCCCGAAGGTCGTCGTCAAGGACTCCGTCCGCTGGCTCTAGTCCCTCGCCTCGCTCCACAGCCGCGTGCCCGAGCTTTTACCCAGACGGGCAAGAAACCCGGGCACTTCTTTCTATGTACTAAGCAATTACGAGAGTAAAACGAATTATCTTTAAATTCTCGTAAAGTAAACCGTTTTATCCTTCTATACTTCGAAACAGTTCACAAGTCTCCGGAATCCGCTCCGGGGGAATACGATCTAGGAGGATCAAGCATGGCACAGCCCGTTATCGGTACTCCGTGGCAGAAGCTCGACCACGCCGTTCCCGAGGAGGAGCTCGAGGGCGTCGAGAAGTATTGGCGCGCCTCCAACTACCTCTCCGTCGGCCAGATCTACCTTCGCTCCAACCCGCTCATGAAGAAGGACTTCGTCGATGAGAAGACTGGCGAGACCCGCGACTTCAGCCGCGCCGACGTCAAGCACCGCCTCGTCGGCCACTGGGGCACCACCCCGGGCGTGAACTTCCTCTTTGGTCACGTCAACCGCCTCATCGCCGACCACCAGCAGAACGCCGTCTTCCTCATGGGCCCTGGTCACGGCGGCCCCGCCGGCACCTCCCAGTCCCTGCTCGACGGCACCTACCGTGAGGTCCGTCCCGACATCACCGACGACGAGGCCGGTCTGCAGAAGTTCTTCCGCCAGTTCTCCTACCCCGGCGGCATCCCTTCGCACTTCGCCCCTGAGACCCCCGGCTCCATCCATGAGGGCGGCGAGCTCGGCTACACCCTGTCTCACGCCTACGGCGCCATCATGGACAACCCCTCCCTGCTGGCCGTGGCCGTGGTGGGCGACGGCGAGTCCGAGACCGGCCCGCTTGCCACTTCCTGGCAGTCCAACAAGCTCGTGAACCCCAAGACCGACGGCATCGTCCTGCCGATTCTGCACCTCAACGGCTACAAGATCGCCAACCCGACGATCCTCGCCCGCATCTCCGACACCGAGCTCGCCGAGTACTTCGAGGGCATGGGCTATGAGCCGCACTTCTTCGTCGCCGGCTTCGACAACGAGTCCCACGCCTCCATCCACCGTCGCTTCGCCAACCTCCTCGAGGAGGTCTTCGACGAGATCTGCGACATCAAGGCCTGCGCCGAGGAGGGCGACGAGACCCGTCCCGTCTACCCGATGATCATCTTCCGCACCCCCAAGGGCTGGACGTGCCCCAAGCACATCGACGGCAAGAAGACCGAGGGCTCTTGGCGTGCCCACCAGGTGCCGCTGGCTTCCGCCAAGGACACCCACGAGCACTTCCGCGTGCTCCGCAGCTGGCTGCGCTCTTACAAGCCTGAGGAGCTCTTCACCCCGGAGGGCCAGATCCGTCCCGAGGTCACCGCGTTCATGCCTAAGGGCGACCTGCGCATCGGCGCCAACCCCAACGCCAACGGCGGCAAGGTCCTCCAGAAGCTCGACCTCCCCGACATCCACGCCCACGAGGTGCCGGTTGCCGAGAAGGGCCACGGCTGGGGCGCCACCGAGGCTGCCCGCGTCTTCGGCGCCTACACCGCTGACGTCCTCGCTAAGAACGACAATTTCCGCATCTTCGGCCCGGACGAGACCGCTTCCAACCGTCTGCAGGACGCCTACAAGTACACCAACAAGCAGTGGGAGGGCGGCTACTACTCCGACGGCGACAACGACGACCTGCTCTATCCGTCCGGCAAGGTCGTCGAGCAGCTCTCCGAGCACCAGTGCGAGGGCTTCCTCGAGGGCTATGTCCTGACCGGCCGCACCGGCGTGTGGAGCTCCTACGAGTCCTTCGTCCACGTCGTCGACTCCATGGTCAACCAGCACTGCAAGTGGCTTGAGGCCACCGTGCGCGAGATTCCTTGGCGCGCCCCGATCGCCGGCCTCAACATCCTGCTCTCCAGCCACGTCTGGCGTCAGGACCACAACGGCTTCTCTCACCAGGACCCGGGCTTCGTCGACCTGCTGCTCAACAAGGCCAACGACACCCACGTCGTCAACGCCTACTACCCCTGCGACGCCAACATGGCCCTCGCCGTCGCCGAGAAGTGCTACACCTCGACCAACTGCGTGAACGCCATCTTCTGCGGCAAGCAGCCCGCCCCGACCTTCATCACTGTCGACGAGGCCAAGGCCGAGCTGGCCGAGGGCGTGGCCGAGTGGAAGTGGGCTTCTTCTGCCGACTCCATCGATGACGCCGACCTCGTAATCGCCACCTGCGGCGACGTCCCGACCCTTGAGGCCCTCGCCGCCCTCGACATGCTGAAGAAGCTCGGCGTCAAGGCCACCTTCGTCAACGTTGTCGACCTGCTCAAGATCCAGAACGTGAGCGAGAACGACCAGGCCATCTCCGACGAGCGCTTCGAGGAGTTCTTCGGCCACAACAAGCCGGTCCTCTTTGCCTTCCACGCCTACGCGGGCACCATCCGTCGCCTGATTTGGGACCGTCCGAACCACGACAACTTCCGCGTCCACGGCTACGAGGAGAAGGGCTCCACGACCACGCCGTTCGACATGCTGCGCCTCAACAACATGGACCGCTGGGCCCTTGCCGCCGACGCGCTGCGCCTCGTCGACGCCCAGAAGTTCGCCGGCCAGATCGACGAGTGGGAGCAGTTCCGCCTCGACGCCTTCAAGTTCGCTTGCGACGAGGGCTACGATCACCCCGACTTCACCAGCTGGGTGTGGCCTGACGCCGCCGCCGCTTCCGAGGGTCAGCTCTCCGCTACCCAGATGACCGCGGGCGACAACGAGTAAAACCTCCCAGTACTCACGCGCTCGAGTCTTGCGCCCCGGCGCCGCGAACCTTGCGGGCCCGGGGCGCGTCTTATCAACAGCGTGAACAGGGGACGTACCCCTGTTCACGTCCACGAGCCCAAAACGTGAACGGTGCTACGTCCCCTGTTCAAGCGCGCGGGCTTTGGGTACAATTCCAAAAGCGCCGCGCGAGCGGCCGAATCTTGACATTCGCATCATGGTGGCATCGTCCCCATTCCCACCGTGGGGGTGACTGGTTTCGACAGGGTGGGCCTGAGATGGGCAGCAGGCCGTGGTCTCCTCGCCACGTTAAACAGGGGAACCGTCAAATTGAATTGACGACACTTATTCTTACGAGCCTCTGGCTCTCGCTGCTTAATTAAATAGCGGCGCGTCAATGCGGGGATTGCTCCCGTTCCTGCGGCGACGTCATTTTAGGGAGATGCTTGCTTGGACGTGGCTGGTATGCCAAGCAAAAAGACTGAACCAACTGGGTCGCCAAGCGCGGGTTGACGGGTGCGCGGCGGCCAAGACTTAACCGCCAACTGAGCCTGGAGACACCTATCAGGGGCTTGCTTTGGACCGGAGTTCGATTCTCCGCACCTCCACCATAGGCGAACCGCGAGGGCCCGCTTTCCGAATAGGGAAGCGGGCCCTCGCTTGTTTTGGGGTATAGAGAGTGTGTTGCGCGCAAGGAAGCGCCGCTACAAAGAAGTGCGCCGATGGGAGCCGACCATGACCCAGAAAACTCAGTCCTACAGCCAGACGACGGACACCCCCGCGCTCGTCCTCGAGGGCGGCGGCTTTCGCGGCATGTTCACATCCGGCGTGCTCGACGTGCTCATGGAGCGCGGGCTCACGGGTTTCTCGAGCGTGTGGGGCGTCTCGGCGGGCGCGATGAACGCGGTGAGCTTCAAGAGCGGCCAGATCGGCCGCACCATGCGCATCATGCTCGCGTATCGCGACGACAAACGCTTCATGAGCTACCTCTCGTTCGCAAAGACGGGGGACCTCGCCGGCGGCGAATTCGTCTACGAGACCGTTCAGGAGGAGCTCGACCCCTGCGACAACGATGCGTTCGAGGAAAACCCGATGCCGATGTTCGCGGTGGTTTCCAACGTGACCTTCGGTACCTCGGATTACCTGCGCATCCGCAAGCTTCCCGAGGACGCGGTCAAGGTGCGCGCGTCGGCCTCGCTGCCGGGGGTCTCGCGCACGCTTTTGATCGACGGGCAGCGCTACCTCGACGGCGGCACCACCGACTCGATCCCCTTCGCCTGCGCCATGGGCCTGCCCGGCGCCCGCCACATAGACGACTACGTGCCGGCAAACCGAGCGATCGTCGTGCTCACGCAGGACCGCGGCTACGTGAAGGGGTCCTCGAGCGAGGCTTTGGCCCTGCGCTCGCACCGTTACGACGAGTTCCCGTACTACATCGAGGCCCTGCGCTCGCGCGGCCCGCGCTACAACGCCTGCCGCGAGCAGCTCTGGGAGCTCGAGCAGGAAGGTCGCTGCCTCGTCATCGCGCCCGAGAAGCCCGTCGAGGTCGGCGTCATGGAAACAGCCGGCGGTCCGCTGCTCGACCTCTACCTGCAGGGCCGCCGCCAGGCCGAGGCCCGTCTTGCCGAGATCGACGCCTTCCTCCAGTAGCCTGCAATTTCAGCCTGTCTGACATGGCGGCGTTTTTTTGCCTGGCAGGACTGGCGGGAGGGTATTTGCACATCTTGTGACGGCGTCGCCCACGAAAAATTCATCTCCCCGCACGACCTGCGGTGACGTACAATTTACAAGCTTTGTCTACAGAGCCCCGTAATCTCTGAAAAGAACAAGCATCTCGTCGGTTTGTCCAGAAACCGTCGAACCGTAAGCACGTAGGAGGAGTCAAGTGAAGAAGTCGACTCAGTTCGCCAAGGCCGGCGAAGTCGAGCGTAAGTGGGTGCTTATCGACGCTGAGGGCGCGACCCTCGGTCGTCTTGCGACCACCGCTGCCATGTATCTGCGTGGCAAGAACAAGCCGCAGTTCACCCCGAACGCCGACACCGGTGATTTCGTCGTCGTCGTGAACGCCGACAAGGTCATCCTCACCGGCAACAAGATGGACCAGAAGCGCTACTGCCGCCACTCCGGTTATCTCGGCGGCCTTAAGTTCGAGAGCTTCAAGGAGGCCATGGAGAAGCACCCCGAGCGCGTCATCGAGCACGCCGTCAAGGGCATGCTCCCCAAGAGCACGCTCGGCCGCGCCCAGGGCATGAAGCTCAAGGTGTACGCCGGTCCCGAGCACCCGCACGCCGCCCAGAACCCCGTGAAGATCGATTGGAGGGCCTAATCATGGCTGAGAACTCCGCAGTTTACTGGGGCACTGGTCGCCGCAAGGAGGCCGTCGCCCGTGTCCGTCTCGTTCCTGGCACCGGCAAGTTCCTCGTCAACGGCCGCGACGCCCTTGACTACTTCGGTCGTCAGCAGCTTGTCGACAACGCTCTCGCCCCGCTCAAGCTCACCGAGACCGCTGATCGTTTCGACGTCCTCGCCAACTGCGATGGCGGCGGCATCAACGGCCAGTCCGGCGCTTGCCGCCTGGGCATCTCCCGCGCCCTTCTGGACGCCGGCGAGTACCGTGCCGACCTCAAGAAGGCTGGTTTCCTCACGCGCGACGCGCGTGCTGTCGAGCGCAAGAAGTACGGCCTCAAGAAGGCCCGCAAGCGCCCGCAGTTCTCGAAGCGCTAAGGCTTTCGAGCGCCTTATTTGCTCCACGAGGGCCTGTCGAGTTTCTCGGCAGGCCCTTATTTGTAAGCCTGAACTGGTTACACTGTTTACATACCAGTACACGCGAGGCCGGCAGCGCGCCGGCGACGCGAGAAGGGACAGCGCATGAAATACTTCGGCACCGACGGTTTCCGTGGCCGCGCCAACGAGGGGCTGAACGTCGAGCACGCATACAAGATCGGTCGTTATGTCGGTTGGTACTACGGTAAGCGCCAGGGCAAGAAAGCCCGCGTCATCCTGGGCAAGGACACCCGCCGCTCCAGCTACATGTTCGAGTCCGCCATCGTCTCGGGCCTCGTCGCATCCGGTGCCGACGCGTACATGCTCCACGTCATCCCGACCCCCGGCGTCTCGTATGAGGTCATCGACGGCGCCTTCGACTGCGGCATCATGATCACCGCCTCGCACAACCCCTATACCGATAACGGCATCAAGCTCGTCAACCGCGAGGGTTTCAAGATGGACGAGGACGTCCTCGAGCTCATCGAGGACTATATCGACGGCAAGTCCGAGGTCCCTCTTGCCACCGGCGACTCGATCGGATGCACGGTCGACTATATGCAGGGCCGCAACCGCTATATCTCGAGCCTCATCGCTAGCTGCGGATTCTCGCTCCAGGGCCTGAAGATCGGCCTCGACTGCGCCAACGGCTCCGCCTCCTCGGTCGCCCGTCCCGTATTTGACGCCATGGGTGCCGAGACCCACGTGATCAACAACTCGCCCAACGGCTTCAACATCAACGTCGACTGCGGCAGCACCCACATCGAGCAGCTTCAGCGTTTCGTCGTGCAGAACGGCCTCGACGTGGGCTTCGCCTACGACGGCGACGCCGACCGCTGCCTGGCGGTCGACGAGCGCGGCCACGTGGTCGACGGCGACCTCATCCTCTACGTATGCGGCTGCTACATGAACAAGCACGGCCGCCTGGCCAAGTCCACTGTCGTCCCCACCGTCATGAGCAACTTCGGCCTGTTCAAGGCCTTCGACGCCGCGGGCATTTCTTACGAGAAGACCGACGTGGGCGATAAGAACGTCTACGCCTGCATGCGCGAGAACGGCTTCACCCTGGGCGGCGAGCAGTCCGGTCACATCATCTTCTCGGACCTCGAGAAGACCGGCGACGGCATCATGACCTCCCTGCGCATCATGGAGGTCCTGCGCGGCGAGCGCGAGAAGCTCTCAGAGCTCACCCGTCCCGTCAAGCTCTATCCGCAACAGCTCGACAACGTCCGCGTGACCGACAAGAACGCCGCGATGAACGCGCCCGAGGTTACCTCCGCCATCGCCAAGGCCGAGCAGTTCCTCGGGGGCAACGGACGCGTTCTCGTGCGCGCCTCCGGCACCGAGCCGCTCGTCCGCGTGCTCGCCGAGGCCCCCGACGAGAAGCTCTGCGCCGAGGCCAACCAGATTGTTATTGCTGCGCTCGAGCCGTATAAGGCCTAACGCCGACGCCTCGCACTGGTAGAATTCATAAGGTTAAGAAGGGCGCGCGCCGGGCATCCTCGGCGCGCGCTTTGCACGCATTGGACGTGGGTGGCGCGACGCCGCCGCACGCGGGAAACAAAGGGGAGGCGAGGTCGGTGGCCGCAGCCGGCATCGGGGTCGACATGCTCGAGATTGCTCGCATGCAGCGGGTTATCGACCGCCGCCCCAGTTTCTTGCGACGCGTCTTCACTGAGGAGGAGCGCGCCTACTGCGAGCGCTGCGCCCGCCCCGCCGAGCACTACGCCGCCCGCTGGGCGGCGCGCGAGGCCGTGGTCAAGGCATTGGGCTCCGGGTTCGGCAACGGCGTCGGCGTCCGCGACGTCTGCGTGACCCGCGACGAGCGCGGCGGCGTTCACGCCAAGCTCACCGGCGGCGCCGCAAAGGTGGCTATGGAGAAGGGCATCGTCGAGGTCGTCCTCTCCATCAGCTATACGCGCGAGGTCGCCGTGGCGAACGCCGTGGCGGTCACCGAGGCCGCGAAGCCCAAGCCGGACACGAAGGCCGACGCCGCACGTGCGCTCGCCGCCTCCTTCCGTGAGGCGAAGAGCGTGCTCGACGAGCTCGAGCGCGTCGAGGATTCCCAGATGTCGCTGCCGCTCGATCAGGTCGGTGCGGACACAACCGCCGTCGCGGCGAGCGCCGCCGCCGACGTGCGCGCCGTCGCGCGGGAGGCCGCCGGCCAGCGCGCGGATGCGACTCTTCCCGACGCGCTTCTTGCCAGTGAATCGGAACCTGAACAGATTGCTGAGGAGTAGCAACTATGCAGCCTGTACTCAATATCGATGACGTCAAGCGCGTTGAGGTGGGCCTCACGCGTGTGGGCGTGAGTGTTTCCGAGCTCATGCACCGCGCCGGGTGCGCCGTTGCCCAAGAGGTTCTGGAACTCGGGGCAAAGAAGGTCGTGGTCTTCTGCGGCATGGGCAACAACGGCGGCGACGGCTGGGTGTGCGCCGAGGCGCTGCTCTCGCGCGGCGTCGACGTGCAGGTGGTCACGCCGATCGACCCCGACCAGCTCTCCGGCGACCTCGCGCGCCAGGTTGCGCAAAGCGCCGTGCGCGCAGGCGTGCCCGCGCTCGAGGGCCCGTCGCGCGAGGAGGTCCTCGAGGCCCTCGACGGGGCGGACACCGTCGTCGACTGCATGCTCGGCACCGGCTTCCACGGCACCGTGCGCACGCCGTTCGACATCTGGATCGAGTGCGTGAACTCCTCAGACGCCCGCGTGGTCGCCGTCGACGTGCCGAGCGGCCTTTCGGCCCAGTCCGGCCTCGCCGAGGGGCCGTGCGTGATCGCCGATATGACCGTCACCATGATCTCGCTCAAGCCGGGGCTTCTTGCCGACGCGGGCCGAGACGCCTGCGGCGTGATCGTCGTGGCGCCGCTCGCCGAGCAGACCGAGCGCCTCGTGGTCGAGGCTGACCCGGTGGCTTGGCGCACCGACCTCGCCGACTACCTCGACGTCGTTTGCGAGCCCACCGCCGCGCAGGACAAGTTCAGCCGCGGATCCGTGCTCGTGGTCGGCGGCTCTTCTCGCTTCCCGGGCGCGCCGATCATGGCCGCTCGCGCGGCTGCCCGCGCTGGCGCTGGCTACGTGACGCTCGCCGTGCCCAACACGATCGTGCCGCTTGTGCAGTCTCACCTGCTGGAGATTCCCGTGGTCGGACTGCCGTGCGACGTCGAGGGGGTGCTCACCGCAGAGGCGGCCGAGAAGGTCGTCGCGCTTGCGGAGCACAACTCCGCCACGCTCATCGGCCCCGGCATGCGCGTCGCGGGCGGTCCCGTCGCGTGCGTGAACGCGCTTCTTCGCAGCGAGGCCCCGCTGGTGGTGGACGCCGACGGCCTGAACTGCCTCGCCCGCCTCACCGAGAACAACATCACCGAGTTCCCCGAGCTCACGCGCCGCGAAGCGCCTCTCGTGCTCACGCCGCACCGCCGGGAGCTCGGCAGGCTCGTGGGCCGCGCGGACAATCCGCCCGTGAGCCTCGAGGAGCAGCTCGAGTGCGCCCGTGATGTGGTCTGGACCGACGGTGGCTCCGGGATCGTGGTCGTCGCCAAGGCGAGCGCCACCGCCTGCGTCGGAGTCGACCAGGCCGTGATGCCCAAGCCCGGCCCCGCCGCGCTCGCCACCGCCGGCTCCGGCGACGTGCTCGCCGGCATGATGGCGAGCTATCTCGCGCAGGCGCACGGCGAGGCCTCCGACCTGCCGCTTCTGTGCGCCCTCGTGTGCGAGGTCCACGGCTATGCCGGCACCTTGGCAGCCGAGGCCTACGGCACGCGCGGCGTTATGGCGGGCGACCTCATCGACCGTATCGGGCTGGCTGCCGACGTCATCGAGGAACACGCCTTTGTGCCCGAGGGCGCCGGCGCGCAGGCTTAGACTAGGGCGTATGCCTGCGGCGTGCGCGGAAGGAGCGACCATGGCAAATATAATCTGCCCCGACGACCGGTGGTCCTGGGTCGAGGTCGACCTCGCGGCGGTGCGCCGCAATACGGCGGCGTTCAAGCGTCGCCTCGCGCGCGGCGTGCGCATGATGTGCGTGGTCAAGGCCGATGCGTACGGCCACGGCGCCGCCCGCTGCGCCGAGGCGATGCGCATGGGCGGGGCCGACCAGTTCGCCGTCGCCACGGTGGCCGAGGGCGTCGCGCTGCGCGAGGCGGGTGTGAAGGCCCCCATCCTCATGCTCTCGCAGCCGCCCGTCGAGTCCGTGGGCACGCTTGTCGAGCATGACATCATGCCGTCCGTCTACGAGCCCGACTTCGCGCTCGCTCTCGGCGAGGCTGCTGCGGCCGCCGGGCGCGTTGCCGGCTATCACCTCATCGTCGACACGGGCATGACGCGCATCGGCGTGGCGCCTTCCGACGCGCTGGAGCTTCGCCGCACCATCGATTTCCACCGCGGCATCCGGTGCGAGGGCACGTTCACGCACTTCGCTACCGCCGACGTCTCCGACGACTGGGACTTCGCGCTGCAGCTCAACCGCTTTAGGAACACCGTGACGGCGCTGCACGACGCGGGTCTCGAGACCGGGCTTGTGCACTGCGACAACACCCCCGGTACGGTGCTTCACCCCGAGTGCCAGTTCGACATGTGCCGCGTGGGCGTCGGCCTCTACGGTCTGCAACCCGCCGAGACGACCGTCGGCGTGATCGACCTCGAGCCTGCGATGAGCGTCCGCGGCCGCGTGACGCGCGTGGTGTATCCCGAGGTCGGCGCGGGCGTCGGCTACGGCATGACGTATCGCGTGCCCAAGCGCAACGTGCAGATCGCCACCGTGCCCATCGGCTATGCGGACGGCCTCTCGCGCACGCTGTCCAACAACATGGACGTGATCGTCAACGGGCGCCGTCAACGTCAGGTGGGCAACATCTGCATGGATCAGTTCATGTTCGCCGTGGACGTCAACACCACGCGCACTTATTGCTCCACGCCTGAAATTCGCGAGGGCGACGTCGTCACCGTCATCGGCGCGGACGGCGACGAGCGCATTACCGCCGACGAGATGGCCCGCCTGCGCGGCACCATCAACTACGAGGTGGTCTGCGGCTTCGGGATGCGCCTCCCCAAGGTATTCGTCTAAGGCGGCATGCTATGGGCGTCATGCGGATTCCCGGTCATGAGCACCAAAAACCGCGCGAGGTCTCGCTCGACGAGATCCGCGCCGTCATGGGCAACTGCCAGCTGTGCCCGCTCGGCTCCACGCGCACGAACTTGGTGTTCGGCGTGGGCAACCCCCGCGCCCGCGTGATGTTCGTGGGCGAGGGGCCCGGACGAAACGAGGACCTGCGGGGAGAGCCGTTCGTCGGCGCCGCCGGCCACAAGCTCGACGCGCTTCTTGGTAACGCCGGCCTCACGAGGGACGAGATCTATATCGCCAATGTGATCAAGTGCCGACCGCCCGGAAACCGCAACCCGCGGCCCGAGGAGATCATGTCCTGCTCGCCTTTTTTGCGCGAGCAGATCCGCAGCGTGTGGCCGGACGTCATCGTGTGCCTGGGCAACTTCGCGTCGCAGTTCGTCCTGCGCACGAACAAGGGCGTCATGAGCCTACGCGGCCAGCTTCACCAGGTGGGGCACTTCGTCGTCTGTCCCACCTTCCATCCCGCGGCGTGTATCTACCATCAGGAATGGGAGCCGCTACTTATCCAGGATTTGCAGATGGTTGGCGACTGGCTTCGCGCGCACCCTGCCGACGCCGGCGCGGCCTCGCTGCCCGCCACAGCCCCCGAAGGAGACAAGCGATGAAGACCCCTCAGCACTTCGTTACCCACTCCCAGGCCGAGACCATCGCCGTGGGCGAGCAGCTAGGCCGTGAGCTTACGGCCGGCGACGTGCTCGTGCTCACCGGGGACCTTGGCGCTGGAAAAACGCAGCTTACCAAGGGCATCGCCGCTGCGCTCGGCTGCGAGGGCGACGTGACGAGCCCCACCTTTACCATCGAGATGGTCTATGAGGGCGGTCGCCTGCCGCTCTACCACTTCGACCTGTATCGACTCGACGGCACCGATCAGCTCGAGGACATTGGGCTCTACGACGTGCTCGGCGCCGATGGCGTCTGCGTGATCGAATGGGGGGAGCAGTTCGCCGACGAGCTCGGCGACTTCGTGAGCATCCGCGTGACCCGCCTCGATGACGATGCCGAGCCCGGCCAGGAGCCTCCTCGCGCCATCGACGTTGAGTAAAGGCCGCCTTTAAGGCGCTCGCCCAGCGCACATTACGCTTTCGGGCTACGTTTGACTCGGCCGGCTGCGCACTTCGCGTCTTCGGGCCATGTTATTTCGTCGAGCGACCTGTAGCTGGATCTCAAAACGCCAGATGGTCGGGTCTCAACAAACGTTCTGCAGGGCTTTAGCCGCGAAAACACGTGGCCCGAAAGCGCAAAGTGCGCAGGGAATGTCGTCACGCGTGGCCTGAAGACGTAAAGTGCGTCGAAAACAAAAGAATTGCTATAAATTTCCTATTGCAAATCATTCCTATTAGGGTATAGTAATCATCAAGCAAGCAGGGAACGTCGAACCTACCGGGGGAGGGAAGATGGCGAGCAGGCAAACAGTCCAGCGCACCATCATTGAGGACGAGGTCAGGACCCTCGCCAACCATCCCACCGCCGACCAGGTCTATGAGGCGGTCCACGCGCAGCACCCGAGCATTAGCAAAGCCACGGTTTACCGCATGCTGAACAGACTTTCCGATGAGGGCGAGCTTCTCAAGGTAAAGATCAACAACGGCGCCGACCACTTCGATCACCAGACGTTTCCGCACTACCACATCCGCTGCACCGAGTGCGGCCGTGTGGACGACGTGATGGTCCCCGTTCTGGGTACCATCGAGAAAGAGGCGGCTGCGGGCTCGGGCTACGTCATTACGGGCCACTCGCTGCAGTTCGATGGCATCTGCCCTGCTTGCCAGGCCAAGGCGGCCGAATAACACGGCTTCAACGACCTCGCTTCCGGGCGGGGCGCGAGCAAATAGGAGAGGGTGGCGAGGCGCTGGGAAGTCTCGCCCGACATTTAAGGAGGTCCGTTATGGACAAGTGGGTTTGCAAGGTCTGCGGTTACATCTACGAGGGCGCCGAGCCGCCGGCGGAGTGCCCGGTCTGCCACGCTCCCGCCAGCGCGTTCGAGAAGGTCGAGGGCGAGCTCACCCTCGCCGCCGAGCACGAGTACGGCATCTACGACAAGACCGTCAAGGACAACCCTGAGATCTCTGACGAGGACAAGGCCTACATCCTCGAGCAGCTGAAGGCCAACTTCACCGGCGAGTGCTCTGAGGTCGGTATGTACCTGTGCATGGCCCGCATCGCTCACCGCGAGGGCTATCCCGAGGTCGGCCTCTACTGGGAGAAGGCCGCACACGAGGAGGCCGAGCACGCCGCCAAGTTCGCCGAGCTGCTGGGCACCGAGCTCGAGCCGAACATGAAGGCCACCACCAAGGACAACCTCGCCTGGCGTGTCGACTGCGAGTTCGGCGCCACCCAGGGCAAGTTCGAGCTTGCCTCTTGCGCAAAGAAGAACGGCCTCGACGCCATCCACGACACCGTCCACGAGATGGCTCGTGACGAGGCCCGCCACGGCAAGGCTCTCAAGGGCCTGCTCGAGCGCTATTTCGGCTAATGGCCGGCAAGCCAAGAAAAAAGGCTGCCAAGAAGGTCAAGCCCTCGGGGCCCGCGCCCGTCGCGGTGCTCTGGGGGCTTGACCCCTCTTTTGGCGAGGCCGCTGGAAAGAAAGGCGAAGCGATCCGCGAGGTTTTGAAGTCGATCGATGTCCGTCCGCGCATAGCGGCCGCCGAGCGCCTGGGCGACGCCGCCGGCGCCTTTGCCGGGCTTGTGGGTTATCGACCTGCCTTCACGGACTATGCGGGTCCCGCGCCCGAGTGCGAGTTCGTCCTTCTTTGCAATTTAACGAATGCACAGGTGGAGGGCTTTATGGCGGGTTGCCGCAAGGCCGGTTGCGTCGTCGGGCCCAAGGCGGTTCTGACCAAGCACAATAAAGATTGGCCGCTTGCGCGCCTGATCGCCGCCGTCAACGCCGAGCACGCGCAGATGGCGTAGGAAGCAGCCTTCGCGGCCAAGATCGCGGGCCTTCCACGCGGTACACTAGAGGATGTTGAATCCGGCAAAGAAGGAAGCCCCATGATCGTCCTCGCCCTCGATACCTCGACCGATATGCTCGCCTGCGCCGTCGTGCGCACGGAGGGCGGCGCGGTCGAGGTCCTGTCTTCTTGCGACCATATGTGCCGCCGCATGGCAAACGTCGAGCTCGTCTCCACGTGCAAAGAAGCCCTGGCCGCCGCCGGCCTCGCCATGACCGATCTCGACGCCGTGCTCGTGGGGCGCGGTCCCGGCTCCTTCACGGGCGTTCGCATCGGCATCGCGACGGCAAAGGGCCTGGCTTGCGGAGCGTCGCTTCCGCTCTACGGCACGTCGGCGCTTGACGCGATGGCCTGGTCTGCGTACACCGCGGGCGTGCGCGGCACCCTTGCGGTCGCGGGCGACGCCATGCGCGGCGAGGTCTACCCGGGCATCTACCGGCTGGACGACGCCGGCGCGCACCGCACCTTCGTGGCCGAGACCGTTGTCAAGGCCGACGCGTGCGTGTCCGAGTGGGCCGCCCGCGCGGACGCGGGGGAGCTTGTGCTTACGGGCAACGGGCTGGCCAAGTACCGCGCGAAGTTCGAGGCCGCCGGCTTCGGCGACGATCGGTTCGCGCCTGAGGAGGCGTGGTGGCCTACGGGCGAGGGGCTCGCGCGCGCCGCGGCGGAGGCGGGGTCTTTTGACGAGCAGCCCGGCGATCCTGCGCTCGTGCTGCCCATCTACACGCGCCTTTCCGACGCGGAGGAGAACGAGCGCACGCGCCTTGGCCTGAAGGAGCCCGCGACCGTAGAGCTCACCGGCTGCGACGACGCGCTTGCGGATATCCACTGCCAGCTGCGCCCCATGACCGTCAACGACGTCCACGCCGTCGCGGAGCTCGAGGCCGAGGTCTTTGCCTCCGCGAATCACGTGCCGTGGTCCGAGAACGTTTTCTACGACGACGTGACAGCGCACAACCACGTGTGGTGGGTCGCGCACGACCGCGGAAGCATCATCGGCTATGCGGGCGGCACCGTCGTATGCGACGAGCTGCAGATCGCCAACGTCGCCGTGGCTCTTGGCCGTCGCCGCGAGGGCATCGCCGCGCGCCTGGTCGCGCGCGTCGCTTACGACGCACAGATGCTCAACGCCACATGGGCGTCGCTCGAAGTCGAGGTTGGAAACGACCCTGCCGAGAAGCTGTACCGTCGTCTCGGCTTCACCGAGGCGGGCGTCCGCCCCAACTACTACGGAGCCGGCCACGACGCGCGTATTATGCGTGCCGACCTGCCGCTCGCCGACGTCGGGCGCGCGCAGGACCCCGACCATGACCCCGCTCCGCGCGCCTCGATCCGCCCGTGGCCCATCGCGCCCGCGCCCCGCTCCGACGAGGCGCGCGCCGCCATCGCCGCGGCGGGCCCGCTCATCCTTTCCATCGAGTCCTCCTGCGACGAGACCGCCATGGCCGTCACCGACTCGCACGGCGTTGTCTGCGCGAGCGTCGTCGCCACGCAGATTGACTTCCACGCGCGCTTCGGCGGCGTCGTGCCCGAGATCGCCTCGCGCAAGCACACCGAGGCCATCGTCGGCGTTCTTGAGGAGACGCTCGCCCAGGCGGGCGCGCATTTCGGCGTCGACACGCTCGCGCCCGCGGACCTCGCCGCCGTCGGCGTGACCGCTGGCCCCGGCCTTGTGGGCGCGCTCGTGGTGGGCGTCGCCTTCGCCAAGGGTCTCTGCGCCGCCGCCGACCTGCCGCTCGTTGCCGTGCATCACCTCGAGGGCCACCTCATGGCCAATCTCTTCGAGACGCCGGGCCTTAAGCCGCCCTTCGTGGCGAGCCTCGTCTCGGGCGGCAACACCATGCTCGTCCACGTTCGCGCCTGGGGCGACTACGAGGTCCTCGGCGCGACCATCGACGATGCGGTGGGGGAGGCTTTCGACAAGGTGGCCAAGGCGCTCGGCCTCGGATACCCCGGCGGCCCCGTCATCAGCAAGCTTGCCGCCAAGGGCAACAAGAAGGCCATCCACTTCCCGCGCGCGATGATGCACTCGGGCGACTACTCCTTCAGCCTCTCCGGCCTGAAGACCGCGGTCATCACCTACATCGAGGGCGAAAACCGTGCCGGCAGGCCCATCAACCTGCCCGATTTGGCTGCGAGCTTCGAGGCGGCCGTCGTTGACGTGCAGGTTGCCAAGGCAAAGACGGCCGTCGAGCAGACCGGCGTCAGCGACATCTGCATCGGCGGCGGCGTGGCCGCCAACCCCGCGCTGCGCGGTGCCTACCAGAAGACCTTCGCGAGGATGGGCGTTCGCGTGACCGTGCCGCCCATGCGCGCCTGCGGCGACAACGCCGCCATGATCGGCATCCCGGCGCTGAGGAGCTACCTTGCCGGCAACTTCGCCGAGCTCACGCTCGACGCCGCGCCCAACGCGCCGCTCGGCACCTGGTCCACTCCCGACGCCCCCGTGCCCCCCGTTTGGGATCGCGAGTAAGCCGAAGAAGCTGCCTCTCGTTGCGCTTATTCCGCAAGCCCCGGCCCCATAAGGGACGTCGGGGCTGTTTCTGGTTCCTGGCAAGCTAATATCGCGCTCTTTATCGTGACGGAACGGTTTCTTGGTTAATTGGCGGTTACCCGCGTCTCGCGATCGGTTCCTCCTTGCCTGCCATAGCGTAATGTAGCGTCCGTGCGCGTAACTTTCTCGCATTAGGTTGCAAGGGGGAGGGGAATGGGTCCCCTCCGGTTGCGTGGCACGGAAGGGGTCTTACACCAAACCGGAAGGAACCGACATGACTGACCTTTCTCGCCGTACGTTTTTAAAGCTCTCCGGCCTCTCGACGCTTACCGTCGCGGGCGCCACGTTCCTTACCGGCTGCGGCCCCGCCGCCCAGGACTCCGGTTCTGACACAAAGACCTCGACCGACTCCGACGCCAAGGCCTCCGGCCAGCTCGGCGACGGCAAGACCCTGCGTATCGGCATGGAGGCCGCCTACGCCCCCTACAACTGGCAGGAGTCCAAGGAGTCCGACACCACCATCCCCATCGAGAACGTCTCCGGCGCCTACGCCGACGGCTATGACGTCCAGATCGCAAAGAAGATCGCCGAGGCCCTCAACATGGAGCCCGTCGCGGTAAAGATGGAGTTCGGCGCCCTCGTCGACTCCCTCAGTAACGGCACCATCGACATCATCTGCGCCGGCATGTCCGTGACGCCCGAGCGCGCCCAGTCCGCTGACTTCACCGACTCCTACATTGACGACGAGGTCATCATGGTCGTCAAGAAGGACTCCAAGTACGCCTCCGCCACGAAGCTCTCCGACTTCACCGGCGCCACCGTCCTCGGCCAGAAGGACACCTTCTACGACGAGCTCATCGACGAGATTCCCGAGGTCAACCACCTCACCCCGGTTGCCACCGTCCCGCTCGTCGTCGACGGCATCGAGAACGGCACCTGCGACGCCATCACCTTCTCGTCCATGTCGCTGCCCAACCTCCTCCAGAACTACCCCGACCTCATGAAGGTCGAGCTCGAGGACGGCGAGAGCTTCTCCGACCCCTCCAACCCCGATAACGCCGCCATCGCCAAGGGCCAGGACGACATGCTCGCCAAGCTCAACGAGATCATCGGCGGCATCTCGCAGGAGGACCGCCTGAACATCTGGCAGGACTGCATGGACCGTCAGCCGGCCTAAGCCAACCTGCGCCGGCGCAAAGCCGACCAAAAACGTGCTCTTTCGGGGCAGGGACCAGGTCCCTGCCCTTTCGGCAATAAGAACAAAGGAAATCTATGGCATCTGTTCCCTCGCGCATCGCCTCGTTCGTCTCGCGCGACCACCGCTACGTGCTGCTGGGCACTTCGGTCATCGCCTTCATCGGCATGTGCCTTTCTTCCCAGGCGCGTCCCGCGATGAGCTTTCTCGCCAACGCCTTTACCGTCGAGCTCGTCATGTACTACCTGCTCGTGGCATGGCTCGTCGTCGCTGCCATCGGGCTTCTTTTTAAACTTACGCACTGGCAGAACTACGCCCAGACGGCGCCCTTCGCAAAGCCTGCCGTAGCCCGGGCGCTGCGCATCGGCTCCTACGTCGTCTGCGCCATCACGGCCGTGCTCTTCGTCGACCGCGCCGTCATGGGCTTCGCGTCTGCCTGGGCTGTCGCCGCGACCGCGAAGTCCATGCCCGACGACATGCTCACCCAGGTCCTCTACATGTTCCAGCAGGGCAAGCAGACCTACATAACGGGCATCGTCACTACCATTGAGCTGGCCGTTTTCGGCACCGTGATCGCTTTCTTCCTCGCGATCTTGCTCGTGGCCATCCGCATCATGGAGATCGACCGCTCCGACAACGACGCCGTGCGCTTCGCAAAGAAGGTCGGCGTCGGCTTCGCCAAGTTCTACTCCACCGTCGTCCGTGGCACGCCGATGCTCGTCCAGGGCGTCATCGTCTACTACCTGGGCTTCTCTGTGGTGAGCGGTTTCGGCCTCTCCATCACCGAGGTCAACGCCATCTGGTCGCGCTTCGTCGCCGGCCTCGTGGTCGTCTCGCTCAACTCGACGGCCTACATGATGGAGGTCCTGCGCGGCGGCATCGAGTCCGTCGACTCCGGCCAGATGGAGGCGGCGCGCTCGCTCGGCCTCTCGCAGTGGCAGGCCATGCTCAAGGTCGTCTTCCCGCAGGGCATCAAGTACGCCATCCCCGGCCTCTCCAACGAGCTCGTCATCAACATCAAGGACTCCTCGGTCCTCTCGGTCATCGGCGTGTTCGACCTCGCGTTCGCCGCGAGCACCGTGGCCGGCATCTACTACAAGCAGCTCAACGCCTATCTCGTCGCGGCGGTGTTCTACCTGATCATGACGGCCATCGCGTCGTGGCTGCTCGGCCGCTTCGCCAAGCGCATGAACGTCGAGACCCAGACGCTGGGCAGCACGTCCGACGCAAAGATGGGCCAGAAGAAGGCGGAGGCATAACATGGCTAACGAGAAGTACGCGAAGATCGCCGCCGCCGTTTCGGGCAGGCCGTTCGTGCCTGGGGCTGCCGGGGATGTCCCCGCCGGCGCCACCGAGCCGGTCATTCGCGTCGAGGGCCTGCGCAAGTCCTTCGGCGACCACGTCGTCCTTCGCGACATCGACCTTACCGTGAACCCCGGCCAGGTCGTCACCATCATCGGCGCCTCCGGCTCGGGCAAGTCCACGCTGCTGCGCTGCCTGAACCTGCTCGAGACCCCCGACGCCGGCCACGTCTGGTTCCGCGGCAAGGACCTCGCCGCCGACCACGTCGACGTCAACCGCCTCCGCGAGAAGATCGGCATGGTCTTCCAGGGCTTCAACCTCTTCAACAACATGGACGTGCTCGACAACTGCACCCTCGCGCCCGTCACGCTCAAAAAGATGACCAAGCCCGAGGCCGAGCAGGTCGCTCTGCGCCACCTGGACGCCGTTGGCCTGGCCGACTTCGCCCACGCCAACGTCACACGCCTCTCCGGCGGCCAGAAGCAGCGCGTCGCCATCGCGCGCTCGCTGTGCATGCAACCTGACCTTATGCTCTTCGACGAGCCGACCTCCGCGCTCGACCCCGAGATCTCGGGAGAGGTCCTCAACGTCATGCGCGACCTCGCGGCCGACGGCATGACCATGGTCGTCGTCACCCACGAGATGGCCTTTGCGCGCAACGTCTCCGACGAGGTCGTCTTTATGGACCAAGGCGTCATTGCCGAGAAGGGCTCGCCCGACAAGCTCTTCACCAACCCTGAGCTGCCCCGCACCCGCGAGTTCCTCTCGCGCTACCTCGAGTAGAGCCGGGCGGCTGTCAGGCGTCGCGCCGGCTCGCATGGGTCGTAACCGGACCTCCCCGTCTTGCCTAATGGGACGGGGAGGTTTTTACTTGTCGCATTGCGCCTGTCGCGATGCGTTACTCTTTGACCTAAAGAACGAAAGCCCTCGGCGGGGCTGGCAATAAGCGCCTCGCCGTCCACAAGGAGGTACGGGATGCAGGACGGATTCGTTAAGGTCGCGGCGATAACGCCCGAGGTGCGCGTCGCGGACGTCGCCTTCAACGTCAACGCGTGCGTCGAGGCCGTGCGCCGGGCTTGCACCGAGGACGGCGCGATGGTCGTCGTGCTGCCCGAGCTGTGCCTCACGGCCTACACCTGCGAGGACCTCTTTTGGCAAGACGCCCTTCTTTCCGCTGCCGAGCAGGGCCTTGCCGACTTCGCGCAGGCGACTTCTGATCTGAACGCGCTGCTGCTCGTGGGCCTGCCCGTCCGCGTCAACGCCAAGCTCTACAACTGCGCGGCCGCCGTCGCCTCGGGCACTGTGCTGGGCGTCGTGCCCAAGCGTTACCTTCCGACTTACAACGAGTTCTACGAGGGACGTCACTTCGTTAGCGGCACCGCCGACGTCGTGCCCGTGGACATCGCGGGTCAGCTTGACGTGCCTTTTGGCACTTCTCAGCTCTTTACCTGCGAGGAGTTGCCCGAGCTCAGCGTCGCCGTCGAGCTCTGCGAGGACCTTTGGGTTCCCGAACCGCCCTCGATTGCCCACGCGAAGGCCGGCGCCACGGTAATCTGCAACCTCTCGGCGTCCAACGCCGTCGTCGGCAAGGCCGACTACCGCCGCAGCCTCGTTTCCGGCCAGTCCGCGCGCCTGATCTGCGGTTACATCTACGCGAGCGCGGGCGCCGGCGAGTCAACGCAGGACGTAGTGTTCTCGGGCCACGACTTCGTCGCCGAGAATGGCCGCGTCCTCGCCGAGGCCAAGCCCTTCGGCGACGGTCGTGCCGTCTCCGAGCTCGACGTGCGCCTGCTTGCCGCCGAGCGTCGCCGCATGTCCACCTTCGACGTCGTGGCGAACCCTGTCCAGCGCGCCTACCACGTCACGCGCTTCTCGCTCGCGCAGCAAGAGACCCGCCTCACCCGCTACGTCGACCCCCGGCCCTTCGTGCCTTCCGACGCCGCCCGCCGCGCCGAGCGCTGCGAGGACGTCTTCAACATCCAGGCCCATGGCCTGGCCAAGCGCCTGCAGCATACCCATGCCTCACGCGCCGTCATCGGCATCTCGGGCGGTCTCGACTCAACGCTCGCGCTGCTCGTGACCGCGCGCGCCTTCGACCTTTTGGGCATCGACCGTTCCGGCATCATCAGCGTGACCATGCCCGGCTTCGGCACGACCGACCGCACGCACGACAACGCGACCAAGCTCACCGAGTCGCTCGGCGCCGACCTGCGCGAGATCAACATCGGCGACGCCGTGCGCCTGCACTTCTCCGACATCGGCCACGACGAGTCCGTCCACGACGTCACCTACGAGAACTCCCAGGCGCGTGAGCGCACCCAGATTCTTATGGACATCGCCAACAAGGAGGGGGGCATGGTCATCGGCACGGGCGACCTTAGCGAGCTCGCGCTCGGCTGGGCAACCTATAACGGCGACCACATGAGCATGTACGCCGTCAACGCGAGCGTGCCCAAGACCCTCGTGCGCCACCTCGTGCGCTACGTTGCCGATACTTGCGGAAACGACGAGGAGGCCGAGGTCCTCTACGACGTCCTCGACACGCCTGTTTCGCCGGAGCTGCTGCCTGCCACGGGCGACGGAAAGATCAGCCAAAAGACCGAGGACCTTGTCGGCCCCTATGAGCTGCATGATTTCTTCCTGTACGAGGTTCTGCGCCGCGGCACCTCCCCTCGCAAGGTCTATCGCCTCGCTCGTTATGCCCTCGGCGGGAAGTACGACGATCAGACCATCCTCAAGTGGCTCAAGGTCTTCTATCGCCGCTATTTCGCGCAGCAGTTCAAGCGCAGCTGCCTGCCCGACGGCCCCAAGGTAGGCTCGGCTGCTGTGAGCCCGCGCGGCGACCTACGCATGCCCTCCGACGCCTGCGTCGCCCTTTGGCAGGCCGAGCTCGATGAGCTGTAAGGGGCGCTGATTAGCCAAGAACTCCTTAGTGGGTGAACAAAACGCGGTCTAGGTAAGTATCCGTCGCTGCACCTTCTGTAAAACCGCAGGTAGATGCATTGGATGATTTTGCGATACTTTGCGGTTGCCCGTTTTGTTCACCCACTAAGGGGTATTTCTCCTTACGCGGGGTGGCTGACGGGTTAAATTAGCCCGTTTACGCGGGTATTAATACCGCATATGCCGCATCGAGGCCTCGCGCCCGTGCCGCCTCTCACCCCTTGATGCCAACCGCTCACAAAATCTAAGTGCTGCCTGTGAGATTTTTTTAATCTTGATGGTATAAGTCTGTCTCGATGGGTATTATCAAAACCGTTGGAAAGAGCGCTCAAGTGGAGCGCACTCAGAAGGAGGAATCATCATGACCCTTAAGCCTCTCGGCGATCGTGTCCTTGTCAAGCCCGCCCCCAAGGAGGAGAAGACCGCTACCGGTCTTTACATCTCCAGCGGTGCGCAGGAGAAGCCCCAGCGCGGCGAGGTCGTCGCCGTCGGCGCCGGTAAGGTCAACGACCGCGGCGAGCGCATTGCCCTCGACGTCAAGGTCGGCGATCAGGTTTACTACGGCAAGTTCGGCGGCAACGACGTCAAGGTCGACGGCGAGGACTACCTGCTTCTCCGCGCCGACGACATCTACGCCGTCATCGAGGGCTAACTTCTAACCTCACCAAACTCTCAGCTGCGGACAAAGGAACGCACCCGATGCCCGCTCAGAAAGGACAAAGAAATGGCTAAGGACATTTACTTCGGCACCGACGCTCGCGCCAAGCTCGCCAAGGGCGTCAACACCCTCGCCGACGCCGTGACCACCACCATGGGCCCCAAGGGTCGCTATGTCGCCCTCCAGCGCTCCTACGGCGCCCCCACCATCACCAACGATGGCGTCTCCGTCGCCAAGGAGATCGAGCTCAAGGACCCCGTCGAGAACATGGGCGCCCAGCTCGTTAAGGAGGTCGCCACCAAGACCAACGACACCGTGGGTGACGGCACCACTACCGCTACGCTCCTTGCCCAGGTCATCGTGAACGAGGGCCTCCGCAACGTCGCCGCCGGCGCCAACCCGATCGCCATCCGTCGCGGCGTGGACAAGGCCGTCGACGCTGTTGTCGCCGAGATGAAGAAGTCCGCGCAGCAGGTCTCTACCAAGGAGCAGATCGCTTCCGTCGGCACCATCTCCGCTTCCGACCCCGAGATCGGCAAGAAGATTTCCGACGCGATGGAGGTCGTGGGCAAGGACGGCGTCATCACCGTCGAGGAGTCCCAGACCTTCGGCATCGACATCGACACCGTCGAGGGCATGCAGTTCGACAAGGGCTACATCTCCCCGTACTTCTCCACGAACAACGACACGATGACGGCTGAGCTCTCCAACCCGTACATCCTCATGACCGACCAGAAGATCTCCAACATCCAGGACATCCTCCCGATCCTCGAGGCCGTCCAGAAGCAGGGCTCCCCGCTGCTCATCATGGCTGAGGACGTCGACGGCGAGGCCCTGGCCACGCTGATCCTCAACAAGCTCCGCGGCGCCCTGAACGTCTGCGCCGTCAAGGCCCCCGGCTACGGCGACCGTCGTAAGCGCATGCTCGAGGACATCGCCATCCTGACCGGCGGCCAGGTTGCCATGAAGGAGCTCGGCATCAACCTCACCGACGTCACCGCCGAGATGCTCGGCCGCGCCAAGTCCGTCAAGATTACCAAGGACAACACCACCATCGTGGGCGGCGCCGGTGCCAAGCAGGCTATCGATGAGCGCGTCAACCAGATTAAGGCCGAGATTGAGAACACCACCTCTGACTTCGACCGTGAGAAGCTCCAGGAGCGTCTTGCCAAGCTCTCCGGCGGCGTGGCCGTCATCAAGGCCGGCGCTGCCACCGAGTCCGAGCTCAAGGAGATCAAGCACCGCATCGAGGACGCCCTGCAGGCGACCCGCGCGGCCGTCGAGGAGGGCATTGTCGCCGGCGGCGGCGTCGCGTTCCTGGCCGCTTCCTCCGCGCTCGACTCCGTCGAGACCTCTGACGCCGACGAAAAGATCGGCGTCGAGATCATCCGCAAGGCCCTTGCCGCTCCTGTGAAGAAGATCGCCGACAACGCCGGCTTCGAGGGCTCCGTCGTTGCCGAGAAGATCAAGGCCATGCCCGCTGGCCAGGGCCTCGATTCCGCTACCGGCACCTACGGCGACATGATCGAGATGGGCGTTCTCGACCCGGTCAAGGTTGCCCGCGTCACCCTGCAGAACGCCGCCTCCATCGCCGGCCTGATCCTCATCACCGAGGCCACCGTGTCCGACGAGCCCAAGAACACCAACATTGAGGAGGCCATTGCCGCCGCCGCCTCTCAGGGTGGCCAGCCCGGCATGTACTAATCGGAAATAGCTTTCCGGTCGGTAGTCGCTGACTAGCGCGATCCCCGGCCTGCGGAGCGCAGACGCGTTTCGCAGGCCGGGGGTCTTTTTTGCCAAGAAGGCCCGCTCGCCCTATGCCCCGAGCACCTGGGCGCGCGCACGGGTACAATATAAAAGTTGCTGCCGAGAGAGAGGGGAGTTGCGGTGGCCAACCAAAAGAGGGACCTACTCGACGACCTGATCGATATCCAAAGCGACTGGCAGGCGCTTTCCAACCCGTTCGGCGACATCGCCGACTCGCTCGCCGCCGACCCGAGCCAGCGCAAGGTCTTCAATCCGGCAGACTACAAAGAAAAGCCGTTCGCCAACTCGAACCGATGCCTTTGTACCGCCTCGGGCCGCGACGACGCCTGCACTCGCTGCCTCGACGTCTGTCCGGTCAACGCCATCGAGATCCACAAGCAGTCGGTGATCATCGGCGACGACTGCCGCAAGTGCGGTCTGTGCGCCGCGGTCTGCCCGACCGAGACCATCAGCACGCGCCGCCACATGCCGCGCCAGGTCTACGACAAGATCGCCCGCGCCGCGTCGGCCTACGAGCACTGCTACGTCACCTGCACGCGCGCCCTCAAGCGCCTGCCCAAGGACAACGAGATCGTCCTCGGCTGCGTGGGCGCCATCAGCCGCGACCTGTGGTTCTCGCTCATGGCTGACTACGGCAACATCAGCGTTTATCTGCCCGTCGGCATCTGCGACCGCTGCAAGACCACCACGGGGGAGGAGTTCTACTGCGATGCCATCGGCACTGCGGAGGAGTGGGCGCAGGCCTCCCTTGGCCTTGTGGCCGACGAGTCCGAGATGACCCACGAGCTCACGCGCGAGTACAAGCGCTCGCAGTTCATGAGCAGCGCCGTTCACTCCGCCGAGCGTCTGCTTACGCGCACGAACCCGGCGCTTGCCGGCGCCAAGGCCGTCGCGAACAAGATCTCCGCTCACGCGAGTCGCCTTGACCAGCTTCAGCGCACGCTCGAGGGGGCGGTCGGCGCGAAGACCTCGAACAACCGCCAGCGCATGCTCACCCAGAACCGCAAGCTCGTTATGGGCGCGCTGCAGCACGACGAGGGCCTGGCCAAATTCATCGACCTCACGGCGCCTGTGTGCGACGCGAGCAAGTGCACCATGTGCGGCGATTGCGCGAAGGTCTGCACCACGCGGGCCCTCGACCTCGACGTCAACGGGCACATCACCATTCAAGCCTCGTATTGCGTGAGCTGCGGCGCCTGCGTGAAGGTTTGCGAGGACGGCGCGCTTGCCATGGAGCCTATGGACGTGACCGAGCTCATCGTGCCCGACCCTGCTGCCGAGGAGCTCGCGCGCAAGAAGGCCCAGGCAAAGGCTGAGGCGCAGAAGTACATTGAACAAGGCAAAAAGCAGCTGAGCCGCGCCGCCGACGTCCTCGAGGGCTTCGGCACGAGCGACTCGGGCGCAAACGATAGCAAGACCAGCAAGAAGTAAGGAGCTCCACGTGTCTCTATCCATCGGCATCGTTGGCCTGCCCAACGTCGGCAAGTCCACTCTCTTTACCGCACTGACCAAGAAGGGCGGTCTCGCCGCGAACTACCCCTTCGCCACCATCGACCCCAACGTCGGCATCGTCGACGTGCCCGACGAGCGCCTACAGAAGCTCGCCGACATCGTGCACCCGGGCCGCATCGTTCCCGCTACGGTCGAGTTCGTCGACATCGCCGGCCTGGTCAAGGGCGCCAACGAGGGCGAGGGCCTGGGCAACCAGTTCCTGGCGAATATCCGCGAGACCGACGCCATCTGCGAGGTCGTGCGCTACTTCAGCGACCCGAACGTCATGCGCGAGGTTGGCCGCACGGGCGAGTTCGTCGATCCTGCCGGCGACGCCGACACCATCATGACTGAGCTCATCCTTGCCGACATCGGCACGCTCGAGAAGCAGCTTTCCAAGCTCGAGAAGGATTCCAAGCGCGACAAGGAGCTTGCGCCCAAGTTCAATGTTGCCAAGCGGCTGCTCGAGTGGCTGAACGATGGCAAGCGCGCCGCCACCATGGAGATGACCGACGACGAGCGCGCCGCCGCCAAGGGGCTGTTCCTTCTTACCTTGAAGCCGATTCTCATGGTTGCCAATGTCGACGAGGACCAGCTCGGCGAGGAGCTTGCGCCCATCGACGGCGTGACGCCCATCCCCATCTGCGCGAAGGTTGAGGCCGAGCTCTCCGAGCTCGACGCCGAGGAGGCGGCCGAGTACCTTGCCGACCTGGGGCTCCAGAAGTCCGGTCTCGAGACGCTTGCACAGGCTGCCTACCGCCTGCTCGGCCTGCAGAGCTACTTCACCGCGGGCGAGATGGAGGTCAAGGCCTGGACCGTGCGCATCGGCGCGAAGGCCCCCGAGGCCGCCGGCGTGATCCACTCCGACTTCGAGCGCGGCTTCATCAAGGCCGAGGTCGCGAGCTACGAGGACTACGTCGAGCTCGGCGGCGAGGCCGGCTGCAAGAACGCCGGTAAGCTGCGCATCGAGGGCAAGGACTACGTCGTTGCCGACGGCGACATCATGCACTTCCGCTTCAACGTGTAGTTAAAGCTCCAAAAGCTAGTTCCAAAGACGGCGAGCCTATGCCTCGCCGTCTTTTTTATTCCAAATCGAGCTCGCGTAGCTGTCTGTTCGTGGGTACGGATAGCGAAGTCCCAAAAATATACGACTTAATTCAGACTTGGCGAGTAGCCTATGTTTTTGCGAGCCAAAATCAACCGATTTTGAGGCCATCAGGACCTCGATAGCCTGTGACTTTGAATTAAGTCGTATATTTTCGAGACTTTGAAGAAGGGTCAGCGGATTGCGTCGTACACCGCGGAAGAAATCTGAGACATCAGCGCGTTCGCGGTGTCGTATCCCATGTTTTTGGTGAGCACACAAATCACGTAGGGATGCTCGGCGTATACAATGCCGCCGTCGTGGCGGATATTGTCAACGGTACCGGTCTTGTGCCCGAAGGCGACGCCATCGGGAAGGCCCTGCGCCAAGCCCTCGTCGTCTTCCTGCTCGAGCAGGTACTCCTCAGCGCGGGCGCAGGAATTGGCGGACGCAAGTGCGCCGCCCGCCACGCGCGTGAGGATTCTAGCGGCATCGTTCGCGCTGATCGTATTCCATTTGCCGTCGTTCGCGCTGATCATCAGCTTGTGCGCAATCTGCGTGCCCGAAAGCCCCAGCTCGTCGGCCTTTGCCTGGATCTGCTCGACGCCCATGCGCTCGATGAGGACGTTCGTGCCCACGTTATCACTCACGGCGATCATGCGCCGCGCGACCTCGTCGAGCGTGTACTTGGTGCCCACGGCATCGCCCTGCATGGTTCCTGAGCCGCCGACTATGTCGGCGTAGGCGAGCTCATAAGAGTCGTCGGCAGCGATCAGCCCGGAATCCAGCTCGTCGAGGTACTCGGCGAGAACGAGCAGCTTGATCATGGAGGCGGATTGCATGGACTCGTCGCCGTTGATGTCGAAGTTGCCGCTGCCGTCCAGCATGCGCACGCTTACGGCCACGTTTTCACCGTAGTTGGAAACGATGTTCTCGACAGCGGCCTGAGCTGCGCTCATGTCGGTTATGACGGCAGGGGATACCTGCAGCTCGGAGGCCTCTTCCTCTGCTGCCACACGAGCGGCCAGCGCCTCAGCCTCGGCGACGGCCGCAGCTTTCGCGTTCACTGAAGCGTACCCGGCGTGGATTATGCCCATAATAAGCGCCGCGACGGCAAGCGAGCTTGCTGCCACCGCGGCGTAGTCCTTGTTTGTTATTCCGATCCCAGAGCCTTCGAGCTGGCCCACGCTACTTCGCCTTATCGGAGCACAGGACGAGGACGACCTCGTAGTTGGTGGTCCAGGCACCGGTGTTCGCGATGACGTTGGACTCGGAGATGCCGAGCGTCTGGGCCACACCGACGGCCTTCGCTTTGGCGTCGCTGCCGTTGTAGTAGACCTTCGTCGCGGTCTCGTCGCTGTTGAACACGGCCTCGGAGCAGGTAAAGCCGGCGGCGCCGAGCTTCTGGCTTGCGTTGGCGGCAGCCCCGCTGATGCCGCTTGAGTTCACAACGTCGACGGTGCCGCTGAACACCGGGGTCACGCCGGCCGAGTCGCTGCTCGACGACGTGGAGTCGGACGTGCCCGTGCCCGATCCCTCGCCGGCGGTGGTGAGAGCGTCGGCGCCGGCCATGGTTCCGATCAGGCCGGAAGTCTTGTCATCGGAGCTGTCGGACAGGGGCGGCTTGCCTTCCTTCACGCGATCCATTATCTGCTGCCAAGCTGCCTCATCGAGCTTCTCATACCAGGTGTTGTTGATGTAGTAGCCGCCGGTAGGGGTCATGCCGGAGTACACGTTATTCGCAACGTCGAGATCCTTGAACTGTACGGCAAGTCCAAGGATGTCAGAGATGTTGATATCGGTGGTCACGCCGCCCGCAAGCTGCGAGACCGCGTTGGTCATCGTGGCGAGGTCGAGCGAGAGGACCTTCTTGACGATGGCGGCGATGATCATGCGTTGGTTCGCCGCGCGGTAGGTGTCGCCGTCGCCGTAGTCGTCGTAGGCGTGGCGGCTGCGCGCGAGGGCGAGCGCCTCCTGGCCGTTCAGCGTGTGCTCGCCGGCAGAGAAGTCGGCGCCGGAGTAGTTGTCCTTGATGTCGATGGGCAGGTTGACGGTGATGCCGCCGATGGTGTCGACGATGCCGGCGAACTGCTCGAAGTCGACTTCGGCGTAGTGCGAGATGTCGACTCCGCAGAGCTTCTCGACGCACTTGATCATGTAGCTGGGACCGCCGAGCGAGTAGGCGGCGTTGAGCTTCTGGGTGCCGGCGCCCACGTCGCTCATGTCAGTCATCAAATCACGGTGCAGCGAGATGAGCGTAACGGTCTGGCCCTTCGGGTCGATGCGCGCGAGGATGATGGAGTCTGAACGGTAGTTGGAATCGGCCTCGCCGTACTCCGCGCTGTCCATGCGCTCCTGGCTCTTGTCCACGCCCAGAAGCAGCATGTAGAACGGATCGTCGTACTGGACGCTATCGGCAAGAAGCTCCTTGGTGCTGCTATCGAGGCCCATCGTGAGCTGGTTGTTGATCCCGCCGATGTACATGGCCAGCGCACCACCCCCGGCAAGAAGGACGCAAAGGATGCCGATGAGGACGCCGCGAAGCACGACCTTGCGCTTGCGGCTCTTGCGCTTGCGGGTATAGGCGTCGGCGCCGGCCGAGCGGGAGGGTACATAGGAAGAACCGCGCTTCGAAGCGCCGCGAGCCGCGCTGCGACTCACCTGCTCCTCGTAGGATTTGCGGCTATGCGCTGCGGACTGGGGCCTCGGGGATCTGCGGTCAGCCAAGACGGACCCTTTCTAAATATGAGCGGCGCCTGCGGTCACCGCGACTTTGCAGACGGGGTACATGATACGTAAACTGCGTGTTCGCTGCGTGTAGGCAACAAAAAAAGCAGCTCCCGACCAAAAAAGTCCAACCCTGCTTAACGTATCATGTCGTAATTAGACGCTTTTGCACATCTATTGCTCCCGTCCGCTTTGCGGAGAAGACCGGAGGAACTATGACCGAGGCTCAGCCTAAGCAGTTCGTCGCTGTTCTCGACTTCGGCGCCCAGTACGGGCAGCTGATCGCACGCCGTGTGCGTGACCTCAATGTTTACTCGGAGATTGTCCCGTGCGACATCCCCGCTGACGAGCTCGCAGCCATGAAGCCTGCGGCCCTCATCCTCTCGGGTGGCCCCGCCTCCGTCAACGATCCCGAGGCGCCGCGCGTCGATCCCGGCATCTACGAGCTCGGCGTGCCGGTGCTCGGCTTCTGCTATGGCCACCAGATCACGGCCGTTACCCTTGGCGGCAAGGTCTTCCACCCCGAGGTGGGCGAGTACGGTCCGGCTGAGCTCGAGCGCGAGGCCAAGAGCGCCCTCTTCAATAGCACACCGATGAAGCAGACCGTGTGGATGAGCCACTTCGACGCCGTCTGCGACGTGCCCGAGGGCTTCGTCGTCACCGCCAGGACCGCCGTATGCCCCGTTGCCGCGATGGAGAACGCCGAGAAGCGCATCTACACCACGCAGTTCCACCCCGAGGTCAAGCACACCGAGTACGGCCAGCAGATCCTCTCGAACTTCCTCTTCGAGATCTGCAAGCTTGAGAAGAACTGGTCGATGGACAACCTCGTCGAGACCATGACCGCCGACTTCCGCAACAAGGTGGGGGAGGACCGCGTCATTCTTGCCCTCTCCGGTGGCGTGGACTCCTCCGTGGTGGCCGCCCTCGGCGCCCGTGCAATCGGCAAGCAGATGACCTGCGTCTTCATCAACCACGGCCTGCTGCGCAAGAACGAGCCCGAGCAGGTCGAGGAGGTCTTCACCAAGCAGTTTGACGTCGACTTCATCCACGTCCACGCCGAGGACCGCTATGCCGAGCTTCTCGCCGGCGTGACCGAGCCCGAGCAGAAGCGCCGCATCATCGGCACGCAGTTCTGGAAGGAGTTCTTTGCCGTTGCCCAGCAGCTCGAGACCGACGGCCGTCCGGTGAAGTTCCTGGCCCAGGGCACCATCTACCCCGACATCATCGAGTCCGGCGCGCGCAAGACGGGCGGCAAGGCGAGCACCATCAAGAGCCACCACAACCTGATTCCGTTCCCCGATGGCGTGAGCTTCGACCTCATCGAGCCGCTTGACCACTTCTTTAAGGACGAGGTCCGCGAGCTCGGTCTCGCGCTGGGCCTGCCGGCGCACATCGTGTATCGCCAGCCGTTCCCGGGCCCGGGCCTGGCCATCCGCATCATCGGCGCGGTCGACAAGGAGAAGCTCGAGATCCTGAAGAACGCCGACGCCATCGTGCGCGAGGAGCTCGACGCCTACAACGAGCGCCTCTTCGAGAAGACCGGCGAGCGCAACTCCGAGCACAGCTGCTGGCAGTACTTCGCGGTGCTGCCTGACATCAAGTCCGTTGGTGTCATGGGCGACGAGCGCACCTATCAGCGTCCGATTATCCTGCGCGCCGTCGAGTCCAGCGACGCCATGACCGCCGACTGGGCCAAGCTGCCCTACGACGTGCTGGCAAGGATCTCCGGCCGCATCGTGGCCGAGGTTCCCGGCGCCAACCGCGTCTGCTACGACATCACGAGCAAGCCCCCCGCGACGATCGAGTGGGAGTAGGCTGATAGGGTTCTGACCTGCATTTTTGAGTGCCGCA
>UQIF01000014.1 GCA_900540955.1 uncultured Olsenella sp. | reverse complement strand
AGCCTCCCTTTCCTCGGACTTTTATTTCCCTGTCCAAGAAATGGGAGGCAGTTCAGATCGGGAGCAGGCTTTTTCTTTGCCTGCCTGATACGGAAGGCGGTCCTTATGGACGGTGAGCAGGATGGCGCGCAGGCGCAGGGCGAAGAGCAGCAGGGGCAGCAAGGCGACTCGCGGGCCGACGACAAGCAGCAGGAGCCGAAAGCGCCCGGGCAAGTAGGCGCGCCCGACGACGAGGAGATTCGCGCGGCGCTAGCAGAGCGCGACGAGAAGATCGCCGAGCTGGAGCGCCAGATAGCCGACGCGGCCAAGCGCTGCGAGTTCGAGCTGCACCCTGGTTGCGCCCGTTGCCGGAAAGCCACGGGGAGAGCAAATCTTGCTGGGTGGCTCGGGGCCTCGCTGGTCCGGGCCAGCTTTCTGTTTGGGGGTATGGGCCGGTGCAAATCCCGGTACGGATAATCCCGAACGGAGCGTTTGAGAGCGTTTCAAACTGTTCCGTAATTTGACGAAAGCGGATATTTCTACCTGCTGTTTTGTTGAATTGCATCGCAAACCGTTGCGAAGCGTTTTAGGGGCCTCCAATTAGCTCGCGGCTAAGAAACCCCGGCGCTCGGCCTGCCCGCCCCTCTCTCGGCCTACCGGCGCCGGTGCCTGCGGCGAAGCTCCGCCCTTCTTGCCAAGAAGTCCGCGGAGCTCAGCTGCACGCCTTCCTCGTGGAGGTGGCGGCGCTCCTCGCGCAGCTCCTCGGCGACCTCGTGCGCGTGCACGTGGTGCTCGTGGACGATTTCGCGCAGGTCGTGCGGGTGCTCCATGACCTCATGGACGGCGTCGACGGGGTGCGCCGCGACGGCGCGGACGGAAAGGCTCGTGATTATGGGAATCACGAGCACGGTGAGGGCGCCTGCGCACACGAGAACGCTCGCCATCTGCTCGTCCATGGCGCCGCAGGCGGTCGCCGCCTCGGTAAGGGCAACGATGAGCGGCAGCGCCATTGTGCAGTACAGCGACGCCGAGATCTTCTCGCCGAGCGGCATGGAGCGCGTCTCGGGAGAGAGGGCAAGAGACGCCAGCAGCGGCAACGCGCGGATGAGCAGCAGAAGCGCCATGAACCCGACGAGCAGGCCAGGCTGCTCGCCGACGGCCGAAAGCTCGATGCCGATGCCGGAATACACAAAGAAGACCGGGACAAACAGGCCGTTGCCGAGCGCCTCGACCTTGTCCATGAGGCGGTGGCCGTGCTCGGCGGGCGTCACGTGGCGCAGGATGAAGCCCGCGGCGAACGCGGCGAGCACGGCGTCGAGGTCGAGCACCGCCGCGATCGCGAGCAGCGCGCAAAGAAGGGCGACGACGGCGCGCAGCGTGGGCTGCGAGCTGCTCTCGGCGTTCTCGTGCAAAAAGCGCGAGAGGCGCGAGCCCATCTCGGCGGCCCAGCGGCCGCGCGAGGCGACGAAGACGCAGAACGCGACGAAGCCGACGAGCACGGCGACGTTCGCGCCGAGGCTGCGGCTGGGGGAGAGGAGCAAGGACATCGCCACGACGGGCAGGATCTCGCCCATGGCGCCGTAGGACTCGATGACCTCGCCGACGCTCGTGCCGCCCAGCTCGCGGTCGCGCATGATGGGCACGAGGGTGCCGTAGGCCGTGGTGGTCAGCGCGATGGAGAACGCGGCCACGCCCGTCTGGTCGAGCCCGAGCCCGAGCGCGGGCGTGAGCAGCAGCGCCGCGACGAACGAGACCGCCCAGCACAGCGCGGCGTGGCGGCCCATGGCGCCCGTGAGCTCGCGAAGGTCGAGCTCGTAGCCGGCCATGAGAAAGAGCAGGCCCATGCCGAGGCGGCTCACCAGGTCGAGCCCGGGGGTGGCGTTGACGACGCCCAGGCAGCCCGGGCCGAGAACGACGCCGGCCACGACGAAAAACACGACCTCGGGCACGGGGCGGCCCGGAATCAGGCTCGCGACGAACGAGCAGAGCACGACGGCAGCCATCATGGCGGCGAGCATACAGAGGTTGGCGACCAAAAAAGACCTCCCGGCGCTTGGGTGCGGACCGTGTACACATACCCTAAAGGCGCGCTCTCGTAGTCGGTGATTTCTCAATTTGCAGGTATTGTCACGACTTCAACAGACACTTTACACGCAGGCTTACTTTCCTATAGCATGTGAACGTTTCATGCCGTGCGCGGCGCCGCAGCCGCAAACCAAAGGAGATGTGCATGTCCGGACACTCTAAGTGGGCTACCACTAAGCACAAGAAGGCCGCGATCGACGCTAAGCGCTCGGCGCTCTTCTCCAAGCTTTCCCGCAACATCACCGTTGCCGCCAAGCTCGGCGGCGATCCGCTCCCCGAGAACAACGCCTCGCTGGCCGCCGCCGTCGCCCGCGCCCGCATGGTCTCCATGCCGAACGCAAAGATCAAGGCCGCCATCGACAAGGCCTTCGGCGCCGGCGCCGACGCCGCCGTCTACTCCGAGATCACCTACGAGGGCTACGGCCCCGCGGGCATCGCGGTCTACGTCGACTGCCTGACCGACAACAAGAACCGTACCGCCGCCGACGTCCGCTCCGCCTTCACCCACGCGGGTGGCTCGCTGGGTACCGCCGGCTCCGTCGCCTTCCAGTTCGAGCGCAAGGGCTCCATCGCCGTGGACAAGATCATCAAGTCCGAGGAGAAGAAGGTCGCCGATCGCGAGAACGCCGTGGACGAGGACGAGTTCATGATGGCCGTCGCCGAGGCCGGCGGCGAGGACTACGAGGACGCCGGCGAGGAGTGGATCGTCTGGACCGCCTACGACAAGATGCAGGACGTCCAGAAGGGCCTCGAGGCCCAGGGCATCGAGGTCAAGGGCTCCGAGCTCACCATGGTCCCGACCACCCCGACCGACGTGACCGTTGCCGACGCAAAGAAGGTCCAGCGCCTCGTCGACCGTCTTGACGAGCTGGAGGACGTCCAGAACGTCTACCACACCATGAACGTCACCGACGAGATCGCCGAGGCTCTGGCCGAGGACGAGTAGCGTCGACGGCATAGCCGATTCGCTCGTGTGCGGCGCCCGGGGTCTCCCGGGCGCCGTTATTTGTTGTCGAGGTTTTGCGCGCGCCGCGCCTCCGTGCGCCCTTCTTTGCGCCTAAGTGCGCCCCCTACTCGACCGTCCCGTAGACGCCGCCCCAGCCGTGGCCCGAGAGAATCGAGTTCATCTGGTCGCACAGCTGCGTGCGCGTGAAGCTGCGGGTGGGAAGAAGGTCGATCACCTCGGCGAGGTCGTCGCAGAAATCGAAGGCGTCCGAGGTCGTGAGCACGTCAATCTTGCTCACGGTGGCGCGGCTCGAGATGCCCGGGCGGAACAGGGCGTCCACAAGGCGCTGGAGCTCGCCGTAGTCTTCGGAGCGGATCTCGAACATGTCCATGTGCAAACCTTTCTGCCAACGACGCGCGCACCCGCGCCGCGCTAATACTATACTCAGCGCGGCCACCGACGAAGGAGGACTTCCATGCCCAACATGTACGAGGCAATGACCGATTCCGAGCTCGACGCGGCGATCGCCGATCTCGAGGCCCAGGCGGACGAGGTGCGCTCGCTCGGCCTTAAGCTCGATATGGCGCGCGGCAAGCCGAGCCCCGAGCAGACCGCGCTGTCCAAGCCGATGCTCGACCTTCTTACCTCCGAGACCGATCTCACCGACGAGGGCGTCGCGGTCGACAACTACGGCCTGCCCGACGGCATCCCCTCCGCTCGCAAGCTCGCCGCCCAGATTCTTGGCGTCGACGCCGCCAACGTGATCGTCAGCGGCTCATCCAGCCTGAACCTCATGCACGACACCGTGTGCCGCGCCTTCACCCACGGCATCGCCGGCCAGAAGCCCTGGTCGCAGCAGGGCGAGGTCAAGTTCCTCTGCCCCGCGCCCGGCTATGACCGCCACTTCACCGTCACGGCGAGCTACGGCATCAAGAACATCCCCGTCCCCATGCTCGCAGACGGCCCCGACATGGACGTCGTGCGCGAGTATGTGGAGAACGACCCGCAGGTCAAGGGCATCTGGTGCGTCCCGATGTACGCCAACCCCACGGGCGTCACCTACTCCGACGAGACCGTGCGCGCCTTCGCGGCCTTGAAGCCCACGGCGCCCGACTTCCGCATCTTCTGGGACAACGCCTACTGCGTCCACACCTTCGAGGGCGAGGGCGACCACCTGCTCAACATCTTCGGCGCCCTGCGTGAGGCGGGCGCGAAGAACCTCGTCTACGAGTTCGGCTCCACCGCCAAGGTGACCTTCCCGAGCTCCGGCATCGCCTTCATGACCGCCGACCCCGACGACATGGCTCAGATCCGCGAGGCCTTCTCGACGATGCGCGTCAGCCCCGAGAAGATCGGCCAGCTCGCCCACGTCAAGTTCCTCAAGGACCTCGACGGCGTCCGCGCCCACATGAAGAAGCACGCGGCCATCGTCGGCCCGCGCTTCGAGCTCGTGCAGCGGAAGCTGGCCGACGGCCTGGCGAACACGGGCGTCGCCACCTGGACGAACCCCAAGGGCGGCTACTTCGTGAGCTTCGACGGCCCGGAGGGCTCCGCCAAGGCCATCGTGGCCCTCATGGCCGAACTCGGCGTCAAGCTCACCGGCGCCGGCGCAACCTGGCCCTACGGCGAGGACCCCAGGGACACGAACATCCGCATTGCCCCGACCTACCCCTCGCTCGATGAGCTCGGCCAGGCGCTCGACGTCTTCGTCGTCGCCGTCAAGCTCGTGAGCGCCCGCCTCGCCAAGGCCGCCCGCTAACCCTGGGACAAAAGGGACGGGGGATTTTGTCCCAAAATGAGGAGCGTCTCCACAACTTGGGACAAAATCCCCCGTCCCTTTTGTCCCAACTCGGGATTTTTGAGTCCGCGAGAGCCCTTCCCGCCACGGGAGGGGCTCTCGTGCCATACTCTATAGGCTTATGGGCATACTGCCCAAGGATGTGAGCGACAAGAAGGGACGCCATCGCATGGCGAAGAAGAGCACCAACAAGAGCGACAACATCGGCCTCGGCGGGAAGATCCTTATCGTCTTCTTCGCCATCCTCATGGCCGCGTCGCTTATGCTTCCGTCTTTCGCCGCCATCTTCTCGTCGAGCCAGGGCGGCTCCTCCACCTCCGAGCAGCAGTCCGCGAGCGTCACCGACGTCGCGAGCGCCGACGCCAAGTACACCGACGTCGTTGCCTCCCTCGAGGAGAAGTACTCCTCCGACCCCACGGACCTCGCCACCCTGCTCAACCTGGGCAAGGGCTACATGACCTGGGGCGTCTACGTGCGCTATTTTGGCTCCACGGACGCCGACACGAGCCACGCCAACGAGCTTCTGAGCAAGGCCGTCAAGTACTACGACGAGTACCTCGCCATCAAGGACTCCAACGCCGTCCGCTGCGACAAGGCAATGTGCGCCTTCTACCAGCAGGACGGCACCTCCGCCCTAAACCAGCTCGAGGAGCTGACCGCCTCCGCCCCCGATTACGGCCCCGCCTGGGCAAACCTCGGGCTTCTTTACGAGGCCTCCGGCAATACCGATGCCGCCAAGGAGGCGTACACCAAGGCGCAGGAGACCGACCCCGACGACGAGTACGGCGCCAAGTCCTACGCGACCCAGCGCCTTTCCGCCATCGAGTCCGCCGAGAGCGGCGACTCCTCCGGCGACTCCGCCTCGTCGGATTCAACGTCAACCACCGGCTCGTCCGCGACGGGCTCCCAGGGTCTTTCCGACACCTTGGGCAGTCTCTCGGGCACGGGCCTCTAGGCCCCTCTTAAGGAGGAAGATATGAGCCTTTCCATCAACACCAGCGTAGATGCGGCACGCGTTCTCGTCGAGGGCGAGGTCGACGTCTCGAACGCCGACGAGCTGCGCAACGCTGTCGACGCCGCGCTCGTGCTCGACGCGCCCGAGGTTACCGTCGACCTTTCGCAGGTGCCCTACATCGACTCGACCGGCATCGGCGTCCTTGTGGGCGCCGCCCATCGCGCGGCGGACGCCGGCAAGAAGCTCGTTGTTGCGAGCCCCCAGAAAAACGTGGCCCGCGTGCTGGGCCTGCTCGGCGTTGCCGACGACCTCAATATCAGGCAGTAAACGAAGGGAACCCCACCAGTGTTTGGCATCGGAGAAACAGAGCTCGTACTCATCCTGCTCTTTGCGTTCATGATTTTCGGACCCGACAAGCTTCCCGGCATGGGCAAGACCCTGGGCCGCGCCCTGCGCCAGTTCCGCAACGCGCAGGAGGGCTTCACGCAGGTCGTCCAGACCGAGATCGTCGACCCCGCCACCGAGGCGATGAGCGACAACCCCAAGAAGCCCAACCGCAAGCGCGTCGAGTTCGACGAGGACGCCGACATCGAGGGCGGGCAGGAGGGTGCCGCCGCCAAGCGCACCGAGACCTTCGCCGAGCGCAAGAAGCGCCTCGAGGCCGAGCGCAAGGCCCGCGAGGCCGCCGAGAAGCAGGCCGCCGCTGCGAGCGATGAGGCCGCCGACGCCCCCGCCGCCGAGGCCGCCAAGAAGGACGAGCCGGCCGAGGAGGCCCCGAAGAAGCCCTCCGTCGCCGATCTCTACTCGATGAAGCGCCCCGCCGCCGAGCCCGAGCCCGCCGCCGAGAACGCTGACGCTGAGGCCGCCCCGTCCGAGCCCGACACCCAGAAGGAGGCCTAAGCCATGCCCATCGGTCCCGCACGTATGCCCCTGTTCGACCATCTCGGCGAGCTCCGACGCAGGGTCACCATCATCGTGATGTCCGTCATCGTCTGCGCCGTCATCGTCTACTTTGCCACCCCAACCCTCATCGAGATCATGATGGAGCAGATCAGCGAAGCCATGCGCGGCGGCCAGCTGACCGTCCTCACGGCGCTCGGCGGCTTCACCATCCGCTTCAAGGTCGCGTGCTTCTTTGCCGTGATCATCTGCACGCCGATTATCATCTGGGAGGTCATGGGCTTCTTTCTGCCGGCGCTTAAGCCCAAGGAGCGCAAGTGGGTCGTCCCGACCGTCGCCGCCATGGTCGCGCTCTTCTTCTTCGGCATGATCTTCTGCTACTTCATCATCCAGCCCGCCGCCTTTGGCTGGCTGCTCGACCAGACCTTCGAGTTCGCCAACTCCATCGCGGACGCCGAGGACTACCTCAACATCTATATGATGCTCGAGATCGGCTTCGGCATCGCGTTCCAGCTGCCGCTCGTGATCTTCTATCTCACGATCCTGCACCTCGTTCCCTACTCCACCCTGCGCGGCCAGTGGCGCTACGTCTATGTGGGCCTCATGGCGCTCTCGGCCATCGTCACCCCCGACGCGAGCCCCGTGACCATGGTCCTCATGTTCGCCGCGCTCATCGCGCTGTATGAGGTCGCGCTCGCCGTCGCACGCTACGTGCTCATCGCCCGCGACGGCAAGGCATCGCTCAAGTGGACGCGCGAGGACTACGAAAAGCACGCCTTCGAAGAGGAATAAACAATCCGTGCAAACCATGACGGGCGGCAAGGGAGACCTTGCCGCCCGTTAACTTCTCTATATAATGTGCGCACGGGAGCGCCCCGCCGCGGACGCAAAGGCACCACAGATAGTTAGGATCCACCCTTGAAGCTCATCGTCACCGAGAAGAACGACGCCGCAGGCCAGATCGCCCGCCTGCTCTCTGAGTCGGGCAAGCCCAAGGCGGACAAGGTCTATGACACGCCCGTCTACCGCTTCCGCATGGGCGGTGAGGACTGCGTGACTATCGGCCTGCGCGGGCACATCCTTCAGCCCGACTTCCCGACAGAGCTCAAGTTCAACGACTCCGAGGGCTGGTTCGCCGTCGATGCAGAGGGCGAGATCATGCCTGCCGACCTGCCCGACGGCCTCGAGCGCCCGCCTTACAAGTCCAAGCGCAAGCCGTACCTCAAGGACGGCATCGACATCAAGGGCTGGAAGATCGCGAGCCTCCCGTACCTCGTGTGGGCCCCGATCCAGAAGCTCCCGGCCGAGAAGGGCATCATCCGCTCCCTCAAGAACCTCGCGAAGAAGGCCGACTCCGTGGTCATCGGCACCGACTTCGACCGCGAGGGCGAGCTCATCGGCTCCGACGCCCTGCGCCAGATTCTCGACGTGAACCCGGACGTGCCTGTTTCCCGAGCGCGCTACTCCGCCTTTACCAAGGCCGAGATCGACCACGCCTTCGCGAACCTCGTCGACCTTGACCAGGACCTCGCCGATGCGGGCGAGAGCCGCCAGTACATCGACCTCATCTGGGGCGCCGTCCTTACGCGCTACCTCACCACGGCTCGTTTCTCCGGCCTGGGAAACACCCGCTCTGCAGGTCGCGTGCAGACGCCGACGCTCGCCCTGGTGGTCGAGCGCGAGCGCGAGCGCATGGCTTTTGTGCCCGACGACTACTGGGTGATCTCGGGAGAGGCCGCCCACGCGGGCTCCGACGCCTTCAAGATCACCCACGCCGAGGGCCGCTTCTGGAAGAAGGACGCCGCCGATGCCGCCTGGGGCAAGGTCGCCCATGCCCACGAGGCCACGGTCAAGGACGTCGAGCGCAAGAGCCGCACCCAGTGCCCGCCCGTGCCCTTCAACACCACGAGCCTCCAGGCCGCGGCGGCGGCCGAGGGCATCAGCCCCGCGCGAACCATGCGCCTGGCCGAGAGCCTCTATATGGACGGCCTCATCTCGTATCCCCGCGTCGACAACACCGTCTACCCGAGCTCCCTCGACCTCAAGGATTGCGTGCGCACCATCTCCAAGGTGCCGCAGTACGCCTCGACCTGCCAGGCGCTTCTTGGCCAGCCCAAGCTCACCGCCACCCGCGGCAAGCAGGAGACGACCGACCACCCGCCCATCTACCCCACGGGCGCGGCCGACCCCGACAAGCTCCAGCCCGCGGCGTGGAAGCTCTACAACCTGATCGCGCGCCGCTTCCTCGCCACCCTCATGGGACCGGCGACCATCGAGGGCACCAAGGTCACGCTCGACGTTGCCGGAGAGCCCTTCACCGCGAGCGGAAACGTGCTGGCCAAGCCCGGCTTCCGCTCCATCTACCCCTATGGCCTCAAGAAGGACGACCAGCTCCCCGAGCTCAACGTCGGCGACGTGTGCGACGTCGAGTCGATGGACTTCGCCGCCAAGCAGACCGAGCCGCCCGCGCGCTACAGCCAAGGCAAGCTCATCCAGGAGATGGAGAAGCGCGGCCTCGGCACCAAGTCCACGCGCGCGAGCATCATCGACACGCTCTACCAGCGCAAGTACCTCAAGAACGACCCGTGCGAGCCGTCCCAGCTGGGCATGGCGATCATCGACGCGCTGCACACCTATGCGCCCCGTATCACCACGCCCGAGATGACGAGCGAGCTCGAGGACGACATGAACAAGGTCGCCGAGGGCGCCGACACCCAGACCGACGTCGTCAACCACTCCCGCGCCCTTCTTGCCGGGATGATGGACGGGCTCATCGAGCACACCGAGGATTTGAGCGAGGCCATCGCCGACGCCGTGACCGCCGACGCAAAGATCGGCGTGTGCCCCAAGTGCGGCAAGGACCTCGTGGTCAAGACCTCCGCGAAGACGCGCGGCAGCTTCGCCGGCTGCATGGGCTGGCCGGAGTGCGACGTCACCTACCCGCTGCCGCAGGGCCGCATCGAGGCCCTCGAGGGCGACGCCGCGGTGTGCCCGGAGTGCGGCGCCCCGCGCGTGAAGGTCCACCCCTTCCGCAGCCGCGCCTTCGAGCAGTGCATCAACCCCGCCTGCCCCACAAACGTCGAGCCCGACGTCGATGTCGGCACCTGCAAGGCGTGCGCCGAGGCCGGCCGCGAGGGCAAGCTCATCGCGCACAAGTCCGAAAAGACGGGCAAGCGCTTCATTCGCTGCACGAACTACGAGGAGTGCGGCACGAGCTACCCGCTGCCTGCGCGCGGCAAGCTCTCGGCCACGGGCGAGGAGTGCCCCGACTGCGGCGCCCCGATGGTTGTCGTCGAGACCGCCCGCGGGCCCTGGAAGCTCTGCCCCAACATGGACTGCCCGGGACGCGAGAAGCGCGAGGCCGCCAAGGCCGCGCGCGGCGCAAAGAAAGCCGCCGGCGCAAAGAAGGACGCCGAGAAGAAGGCCCCGGCAAAGAAGGCCGCCGCGAAGAAGACGGCCGCGAAGAAGACCACGGCAAAGAAGTCGAGCGCAAAGAAGGCCACCGCTAAGGCCGAGTAGCGCTTCTTGCCAAGAAAACCGCGGAGCTCCCTCCGGTTTTGCCCAAAACCCGCTCGTTTGAGGTGGTGTTTTGGTCGAATCCGGAGGGAGCTCCGCGTAGCCCGGCGCGCGACGCCCAGCGCGCTACAATTAGAAGGTTAATCAACGGAGGCAGCGAGGTGCCATGAGAGGAATCTTCATCACGCTCGAGGGGGCTGACGGCTGCGGCAAATCGACGCAGGCGGCCCTTCTTGCCGACCGCGCTGAGGCGGCAGGCCGCGAGGTCGTGCGCCTGCGCGAGCCGGGCGGGACGGCCATTAGCGAGAAGATCCGCGCCCTCGTGCTCGATCCCGCCAACGGCGAGATGTGCCCCGAGTGCGAGCTTCTGCTGTTCGAGGCCGCCCGCGCCCAGCTCGTGCGCCAGGTCATAGAGCCTGCGCTCGCGCGCGGTGCCGTCGTCGTGTGCGACAGGTTCTACGACTCCACCTATGCCTACCAGGCTGCCGGCCGCGCTCTCGAGCAGCAGACCATCCGCTCGGGCAACGCGCTCGGCAGCTGCGGGGTGGATCCCGACCGCACGCTCGTGCTCGACATGGAGACCGACGCCGCCCTGGCCCGCGCCACGCGCGACGGGGCCGACCGCATGGAGGCCGAGGGCGTGGCCTTTCAGCGCCGCGTTCGCGAGGGGTACCTGCGGCTTGTGGCCGAGGAGCCCGGACGCGTGCGCAAGGTAGACGCGGAAGGCTCGGTGGAGGACGTCTCGGCGCGGCTCGACGCTGCCTTGGCCGACCTTCTTCCCGAGCTCGCGGGGGAGGGCAGATGAGCGAGGCCCCCGCATCCGTCCCGCGTGCCCTGGCCGCCGTCGCCGACCAGCCGCGAGTCCACGACTTCCTCGCCCGGGCCATCGCCGAGGGTAGGCTGAGCCACGCGTATCTCTTTGTCGGGGCGCCCGGGTCGGGTAAGCTCGACGCCGCGGAGGCGCTTGCAAAGTGCGTCGTGTGCCCCAACGGCGGCGACGCGACCTGCGACGAGTGCCGCCGCGTCTCTCATCACACGCACCCCGACGTGCACTGGCTCGCCCCGGCGAGCGCCACGGGCTACCTTGCCGACCAGATACGCGACCTGATTGCCGACGTGAGCCTGGCGCCCATGCGCGCGAAGGCCAAGGTCTACATTATTGATCGCGCCGACCTTATGCGCGGCACGGCGGCAAACGCGCTGCTCAAGACCCTCGAGGAGCCGCCGGCGGGCGTCGTCTTTGTTCTCTTGGGCCGTACCGTCGCGGCGATGCTGCCCACCATCGTGAGCCGCTGCCAGGTCGTGCCGTTCCGCGTGACCTCGCCCGACGCCGCGTTGCAGGCGGTCCTTCGCGAGTCGGGGGCCTCCGAGCGCGAGGCCCGCATCGCCCTTGCCGTCGCGGGCACTCCGGCGCGCGCTTGCGACTTCCTCAACTCAACGAGCCGCCGACAGGTCCGGCGTCTTGTCGTGAGGACCATCGGCGAGCTTGCCCGAGACGATTCGTGGGACGTCATCAAGTCGGCGGGCGAGATCGTGGCCGCCGTCAAGGTTCCTCTTGCAGACATCAAGGACGCTCAGGACGCCGCCGTCAAGGAGAGCTCCGACTTCCTCACCAGCGCCGCCCTCAAGGCCGTGGAGGCCGCGAATAAGCGCGAGCTAACTGCCCGCGAGCGTTCAGGTATGATGGAGGCCATCGCCGCCGCCGAGTCGATGCTGCGCGACGTCCTTCTGACCTGCGAGGGAGTGGGCGCCCCCATAGTCAACTCGGACGCGGCCGACGCCGTCGCGCGCATCTCGGCGTATGCCTCGACGTCCGGCGTCCTCGCCGCGCTCGCCGCGTGCTCCGACGCCGCGAAGCATCTTTCCAGGAACGTTTCCGCGCAGCTCACCCTCGAGGTTATGCTGCTTGCCATAAAGGAGGCACTCTAAATGCCCAACGTTATTCCCGTTAAGCTCGAGTACTCGGTGCACGAGCTTTGGTTCGACCCCTCCGGCACGGGCGCCCAGGAGGGCGACCACGTCATCGTGCAGACCGAGCGCGGCCGCGAGATCGGTTTGGCCGTCGGCGACGCGCAGTCGCTGACCAACGACGAGTTGACGCTCGCCATCGGCCACGCCCAGCTCAAGAACGTCATCCGCATCTGCACCGACGACGACCTCGACCTGGCTGACGAGCACGCCCGCCGCGGCGACGAGTCGATGCCCATTTTCCGCCGCCTCGTGGCCACCTCGGGCCTCGAGATGAAGCCCGTGGGCGTCGAGTACCTCTTCGACGAGGAGAAGGCTGTCTGCTACTTCGCGGCCGAGGACCGCGTGGACTTCCGCCAGCTTGTGCGCGACCTTTCGCGCGAGCTGCGCGTCCGCATAGATATGCGCCAGATCGGCGTTCGCGAGGAGGCCGCCATCGTGGGCGGCTACGGCCACTGCGGCCAGGAGCTGTGCTGCCGCCGCTTCGCCGTGAGCTTCGACCCGGTGAGCATCCGCATGGCCAAGGAGCAGGACCTGCCGCTCAACTCCACCAAGATATCGGGCGCGTGCGGCCGCCTCATGTGCTGCCTGCGCTACGAGTTCGAGGCCTACCGCGACTTCAAGAGCCGCGCCCCCAAGCGCAACGCCGTCATCGACACGCCGCTCGGCAAGGGCAAGATCGTCGAGTACAACACCCCTAAGGAGCAGATCGTCCTGCGCCTGGAGGGCGGCAAGACCATCCGAGTGGACCTCGCCGACATGACCGCCTCCGAGGCCGCGTGCAAGAAGTCCCGGGAGCTCGGCTGCGCGTGCCGTCCCGACACCGTCACGCGCGAGGTGCTCGATCGTTTGCAGTCGCCCGACGTGCAGATGGCGCTCGCCGAGCTCGACCGCAAGAACGGCGTCGCGCCCGTCGAGGGCCCCGACGCGAGCGACATCTTCGTCGAGACCAAGAAGCGCCGTCGCCGCGGCGGGGAGGAGGGCGCGGGCCAGGGCGGTCAGCGCCAGGGCCAGGAGCAGCAGAGGCGCGAGCGCCGCCAGCGCGGCGAGCAGCAGGCTCCTGCCGAGCAGGAGGGCCGTCGCCGCAAGCGCCGCGCCCCCGGCGACGGAGGCAAGCAGGCCGGTGCCCCCGCGCACATGAAGCCCGAGGGCGAGGCGAAGTCCGGCGCTACCAGGCGCAGGCACCACCGTGCCGAGGGCGCGGACGGCGCCCAGGCGCCCGAGCAGCGCCAGCAGCCGCGCGGCGGCGGGATGCGCCCGACGCGCCGTCGCCGTCCCGGCGACAAGGGCGGCGCCGCGGCCCAGCAGCAGGGCCAGACGCCCAAGCAGCAGGGGCAGGGCGGCCAGGCCGAGGGCGGCGAGGCCAAGCCGCGTCGCCGCAGGCGCCGTCGCGGCGGCCAGGGCGGAAACCAGGGCGGCCAGTCCACCGCCTCCGCGGAGTAGGAAGGGGTACTCCAATGATCGACCCGAACGATTTCCGCGACCTCGTCGAGGGCGCGCGCACGTATCGCCGCTTTAGCGGCGAGCCGGTGTCCGAGGACGAGCTTTGCGAGCTTGTGGACGCCGCGCGCCTCTCGCCGTGCGGCAACAACATGCAGCTTCTGCGCTTCCGCGTCGTGAGCGCCGATGACGCCGACGCGGCGCAGACGGTTTTCTCGCACCTCCACTGGGCAGGCGCCCTCAAGGACTGGGACGGCCCGGAGCCGGGCGAGCGCCCGGGCGGCTACATCGTCGTGTGCCTGCCGGAGAAACTCGCCGCCAACCCGATTCGCCTGATCGATACCGGCATCGCGAGCCAGTCCATTGTGCTCGCCGCCGCGACGCGCGGCCTCGGGGCCTGCATGCACAAGAGCTACGACGCGAGCCTTGCCGACGACCTGGGCCTTACCAAGTCCGGCTATGCCGTCTCGATGGTCATAGCGCTCGGCCCCCGCGCCGAGAAGATCGTGCTCGAGCCCGCGACGACCGACCACGGCCTCGTCTATTGGCGCGAGCCCGACGGCTCCCACCACGTCCCCAAGCTCTCCCTCTCCGACCTGCTAATTCAGCCTGTCTGATTTGGCAGTCATTTTTGCCTGGCTGGATACCGCGGCAAGCACAATGAAGGTCCCGAGTCGCCAATCTCAGCGGCTCGGGACCTTCTTTCTGAATGCCGGCTTCGGTGGACGGCTGCCTAGCAGAGCGGCGTGACGTCGAGGTCGAGCGAGCTCGCCGCAAGCGCGTCGTCCCCGCCGAACACGCAGACGCCGGCCGCAGGCTCCTTGTCGGCGAGCGCCGCCGCGAGCGCGCGGATGTCGTCCGTGGTCACGGCGAGCTCCTCGGCACGCACCTTGTCGCGCCAGCCGGGCTCCTTCTGGTTGAATCGGGCGATGTCCTGTCGGCGAGCGAGGGCGCGGGGCTTGGTCGGCGCGTCGTGTGCGGCGACGGTGCTCACGATATAGCCCGCGAGCTCGTCCTCGCTGCCGTCCCAGCCGGCGAGCCACGCCGCGCAGCCGTCGTAGCGCTCAAGGGTCGCGTCGATTGCCGGGTCGCGGAACGACCAGAAGGAATGCTCGCCCGTGCTGCCGCGACGGAAACCGGTGCCATACGCGCCGCCCTTGACGCGGACCTCGTTCCACAGGTAGTCGTAGGTGATCGCGCGCGTGGCAACGTGCCAGCAGCCGACGGTGCCGGTGTCGACGGCGGACGGCGCGGTCGCGCGCGTGACGTAGCTCACGTTCGACGGGATCGAGAAGCCCTCGTTGCGGGCACCCGCGGCATGGACGTCGAGCACGTGGGCGGCCTTCTTGCCGGTCTTTGGCAGTCCGAGGTCGCCGGCGGCGGCCCAGTAGCGATCGCGGTCGGCGGCGGCGCCGATGAAGCTCACCGTGACCTCGTCTGCGGTGAACACGCGCTCGCAAAGCTCGGCGAGCTTGGCGGACAGCGCGGCCTTGCGCTCGTCCCAGTTGGCCAGAAGCTCGCGCAGGAACAGATAGAAGTCGACGCCCCCCATAAGCCCGCTCGCCTTGGCGGCGGCAGAGAAGTACGTGTTTGCGCGCAGGATGCCCGCTGCGTGGCCGGAGCTCACGAAGTACTGCTCGAGTGCGATCTTGCGCTGCGTGAGAATGTCTCGGATGTCGTCGAGGTCGCTGAAGTCAGTGGAGCCCCACACCTCGCGCGGGATGTCCGCCAGGCGCTCGACCTTGTCGGAGAGAGCCGAGGCGCCCACGACGAAGGTGGGCACGGCGGCCGCAAGGTCGTCATTGGGCGCGTAGGTCTCCACAAAGAAGTCCAGCCCGCCGAGGTTCGTCTCGATGAGGGTGTCGAGGTCGGAGGCGGAACGGCTGCGGGTATCGAGCTTGCCGAGCAAGTCGGAAAGAAGCCCGATGTAGGGAAGCTCGTCTGCCGTGCAGCGGCGCAGGTCGAAGTAGTGGTACACGTATGCGATCCCATGGGTGTCGAGCTCGTGCGCGATGCAGGGCAGCGGCGCCTCGACCATGGGGGCGTCCGGCTCAGGCGTGGGGTCCTCGATGTCTGCCACGTGGAGCTGCGGCAGCTTGGCCAGGGCCTCGGGCGAGTCCGGGGCCTCCTGCTCGGCGCGAAGAGCGGCGACCTCTGCCGCCACGGCGGCGAGCTCGGCATCGCTCATCTGGGCGCGCTTGTCCGCGAGCTCCGCCTGCTCGTCGGCAGCGTCGCCGTCTTCCACGGGAACGAGCTCCACCTCGGCGCTGTGGCAGCTCTCGCAGACGAGCTCGTGCAGGAGCTGCTCGAACCCGCCGTCGAGCATGCCCTTGACCTCGGCGAGCGCCTCCTCATAGTGGACATAGTCGAGCGGGCGCTCGTCGTCGTAGAGCCACGACGACATCACCGTCATGCTCAGCGCGACGCCGTCGGGGTAGCCGCCCCAGTCGCCCTCGCGCAGGTTGAACTCGGCCTGGGCCAGCGCCGCCTCGAGCTTCTCGCGCGGGATGCCGTCCTCGGCGAGGCGGCGGCACTCGCCCTCGAGCAGCGCGCGGAACTCGCCTGCCCGGCCCGGGCGCACGCCCTTCAGCGTGAACATGGCCTGCGGCTGCAGGACGCCGTCGATGAGGGTCGCCTCGAAGTCGTCGGCAAGGCCGGCGTCCATGACGGCGCGCTTGAGCGGCGACTCGTTCGACCCGGTCAAGGCGTCAAGAAGGACGTCGACCGCGAGCACACGCGCGCGGTCGGCGGCGGTGCCGATCACGTAGCTCACGCCGACCTCGGCGTTGCTCTCTGCCGTGGCCATCCTGATGACGCGGCGCTCGGGCGCGACGGGTGCCTGGAGAGCGAGCGGGTTCGGGGTGCCGGCGTCTCGGCGGCAGGCCCTGGTAAAGCGCGCGTCGATGAAGGCGAGCTCGCGCTCGATGTCGAGGTCGCCGTAGAGCACGGTGTAGCTGTTCGCGAGGTCGTAGTGGCGCGCGTGGGTCTCGAGGAACTTCTCGTAGGTGAGGCCGGGGATGGCGCGGGGGTTGCCGCCCGACTCGAAACCGTAAGCGGTGTCGGGGAACAGCGCGCTGGAAAGCGACTGGTAGAGGACGTCGTCCGGGTCGGAGAGCGCACCCTTCATCTCGTTGAACACGACGCCGTTGTAAGAAAGACGCGCCTCTACGCCCTCGCCCTCGACCTCGAGGTGCCAGCCCTCCTGCTCAAAGATGCGGGGGCGGTTGTAGATCGCCGGGTGCAGGACGGCGTCGAGGTAGACGCCCATGAGGTTCTCGAGATCTGCCGTGTTCGTCGATGCCACGGGGTACATCGTTTTGTCGGGGAAAGTGAGCGCGTTCAGGAAGGTCTGCATGCTCGTTTTGAGCAGGTTGACGAAGGGTTCTTTGACAGGGTAATCGTCCGAGCCGCAAAGCACCGAGTGCTCGAGGATGTGGAACACGCCGGTGTCGTCGGCGGGCGGGGTCTTGAACGCTATGGAGAAGGATTTGTTCGCGTCGTCGTTGGAAAGCCACATCAGGCGCGCGCCCGTGGCCTCGTGGCGCATGACGTGGGCCTGACCGCCGATCTCGCGGACGGCCTCGACGCGCTCGACAATGAATCCGGAATGGCTTGTGCCCACGGCGAGCGCCGCGTCGGGGGACAAGTTGTCCTTCTTTGCCATGATGCTCCTTTTTGCTCGTATTTTTTATATTCGAAGGATACCGCAGACATAGGGGTGTTACCCTATCTGGGCCGATTGCGAACAGGAGTTGAAACATGTCCGACCAGCCTGATCATACGAAGACCGTCGAGGACCACTCGCGCGTTCGCCGCGGCATGGCAGGCATCATCGTGGGCGCAACGCTGTGGGGCGTCAACGGGACGGTGCAGAGCTGGCTCATGCGGACCTACTCCATCGACCCGCTGTGGCTCGCGTGCATCCGCGAGCTCACCGCGTGCTGGCTGTTCCTCGCCGCCGCGGCAGCCACGTCTAAGGGCAGACAGCGGATCCGCGGCGTCGTGCGCGACCGCCGCGGCATGCTCGAGATCGTCGTCGTCGCCTTCGGCGCGATCCTCTTCTCGCAGATCTCGTATCTGCAGGCCATCAACTGGACGAGCTCAGCCATGGCGACCATCATGCAGAGCCTCGGCATGGGCCTCGTCCTCGCGTGGACCTGCCTGCGCGGCCGCCGCGCGCCGTCCCCCAAGGAGGCGATCGGCCTCGCGCTCGCGTTCGTCGGCACCTTCCTCATTGCCACGGGCGGAGACCCTAGCCAGCTCAGCCTGCCCTTTATGGGCCTTGTCTGGGGCCTTACATGCGCGGCGTCGGCCGCGGTGCTCGCCGTCCTCCCAGCGCAGACGATGAAGCGCTGGGGCAACTTCACCGTGAACGGCCTCGCGTTTCTGGTCTCGGGGATCACCCTGCTGGTCTTCTATCGCCCGTGGGAGCACATACCCGTGCTCGACGGCGCCGCGATCGCGGCGATCGCCTTCGCCGTGGTGGTCGGAACCTTCGGGAGCTACACGCTCTACCTGCAGGGTGCCCAGGATGCTGGCTCGATGCGCGCGTCGCTGCTCGGCACCGCCGAGCCCATCGCCGCCACCATCTCGACCGTGGTCTTCCTCGGCACGAGCCTCGCCCCCACCGACTTCGTCGGATTCGCGATGATCCTCGCGATGGTGTACCTCACGGCGTAGCGCGCCGCGCTTCGGGCGGCGTCCTTCTTGCCCGCGCTCTTCTTTCCGAATCGAGGTCCCTCCTGTTTGACCCATTTTCATGCCCCAAAAGCGGCAAAACGGGCAAAGCAGGAGGGAGCTCGGCTATTCCGATGATCTTACCCGAGGCCATACGCCTCAAGCGGCACCTCCACGCGCGCCGGCCCGTCTTCAACGGAGATGATCGGCCCTCGAACCTTCGGCACGCCGAACGTGGACAGCAGCCTATCGAATGTCCAGGCATCGCCTACGTCCTCCATCGAGAAGCGCACGATGAGGTTTCCCTCGATGCTGATCCTTGATTCGCGCCTGCGCTCCTCCCGCAGCTTCGATAGCGCGTCTTTTCCACCGTTCATCTGCGGGTCTGTGTACTTCTCTGCTCCGTCGAGCTCGCCGTAGACGATGCCGCCTGGGAGCTCCCACTTGAAATCGACGAAGTACGGCCGTCGCGATATCGGGTCGCAGACCTTCGCTTGGAGGTCGGGCAAGGCAAAGCCGAGCTCATACATGGCGGCTCGGGCAATCGACTCCCCGCCGCTCCCCGCGCGGCCGTCGGCGAGCTTTGCCACGAGTCGAGCTCGCTCGATCCCGATGCACTCTTCCGGAGAGGCCTTGACATAGTCAATGAGCTGCTGTTTGGTCATCCTGCCTGTGGCCAATGCGGAGTCCGCCACTGCCAGCGCGTCGCGCAGCGGCAGGTCTCGGGCGCAATCGAAGACAGTTCTGGGCAAAGAAGTCGCGTAGACGTACGAAGCGATCTCCGGCTCGTCGTTTTTGACGTATCGGGTAAGGACGCGGCCGCGGTAGCGGCGCCTGCCGCCGTGAGCATCCGCGATCTCGAGCGGTCCGATATGCCTGTACGAGACGGAGAGCCCATGGGCGATGGCGGCCGATGTGCCGGAGTAGACCCAATCCTCGTGGAAGTCGCGCATTCCGTGCATGACCCAGATCCGTCGCTCGGCGGGGGTGAGCTCCGACCATCTTTGGGCATCGGCGTAAAGGTGCGGCAGGGGAGAGACGAGCGTCCCGGCATCAACCCTTCGCTGCATCACGCGCTCGTAGTTCCTGTTGAGCGAGACGGCGCAGGAATCCCTGCAGCTCGCCTCGTGGATCAAGCATTGCACGTCACGGTCCATCTTTGCCGACACGATGCCCTCCCTCCCCGAAGCGGTGAGGGTAATTCTCCCCAGCGAGGCCGCCTTTGAAACCCGTGGGCGCGGAATAAAAGAGCTCCCTCCTGTTTGACCCATTTACGCGCCTCTAAAGGGGCAAAAATGGGTCAAACAGGAGGGAGCTTGCGCGTACAGACAGATAGAAAGAAGTGCGCCGCTTGAAAGAAGTGCGCTCGGATCGCCTCTACGCGAGGAGCGCGAAGTACACGATGACGACGACGCCGAGGACGATGCGATACCAGCCGAACGGCTTGAAGTCGTGCTTGCGGATGAAGCTCATGAGGAAGCGGACCACAATCAGCGAGACGACGAACGCCACGACGCAGCCAACGAGCAGGATGGCCGTCTCGCCGGCGGCGAAGGCGTTGCCCTTGAGGAAGAACTTGACCAGGCGCAGGCCCGAGGCGCCGAACATCACGGGAATCGCGAGGTAGAACGTGAACTCGGCGACCGCCGTGCGGGAGCAGCCGAGCAGAAGGCCGCCGATGATGGTGGAGCCGGAGCGAGAAGTGCCGGGGACCATCGAGAGCACCTGGAAAAGGCCGATGCCGATGGCGGTCTTCCAATCGAGCTCATGGACGTCCTGGATGCGCGCGTCGGCGTCGGCGAGCTCGGAGCGGGTTGCGATCTCGGCGGTCGTCGCCGTCACGGCGAAGTGCTTGGGCGCCGGGCGCAGCTGGCCGGTGCCCGTGCCGGGCAGCGATGACGAGGCCTTCTCCTCGCGCGCGTTCTCGATCACGATGAAGGCGATGCCGTAGGCGATGAGCGCCGCGGCCACGACGAAGGGGCTCCCGAGGTGCTCCTCCATCCAGTCGTCGAGCGGGATGCCGATGACGGCGGCGGGGATGCAGGCCACGACGGTCTTTCCCCACAGTGCCCAGGTCTGGCGCTTCTCGAAGCCCGTCTTGCTCGGCGAGAAGGGATTGAGCTGGCGGAAGAAGATCACGCAGACCGCCAGAATGGCGCCGAGCTGGATGACGACGAGGAACATGTTCCAGAAGTCGTCCGACACGTTCATGGTCAGAAACTGATTGAGCAGCAGCATGTGGCCGGTCGACGAGACGGGCAGCCATTCGGTGATGCCCTCGACGACGCCGAAGACGGCGGCCTTAATGAGCTCGATGAAGTCCAAAACTCCTCCTTGTGGTTGAGTGCCCATCCACTTTGCGGCAGCGGGGGATGCCTTTACGTCGGCGTCGGGGCGAAGGCAGCGAAAAACCACGCCCACAGGCGCATAATCCCCGTTGGCGGCACGCGCAGGTGGATAAATAGTGTTAACCCTCAAGTAAAGGTATAGTGTTAGGGTTAGTTTTTACCGAAAGCCCGGCTCTATTCTGGGATCCCGGACACGAAGGCCAACGCTTGTCTGACGCAAAACACATGCCGGTCGCCCGCCTCATGGCGCTTCCTCTCGCGCTCGCCGTAGCCTCTACCACGAGCTTTACGCTGGCAGCGAGCCCGAAGGTGGCCCTTGCCGAGACCGACGAGGCGCTCCAGCAGCGTATCGAGGAGAGCGGCACCGCCTACGACGAGGCGCAGCAGCGCGTCGCCGAGCTCCAGGCAAAGATCGACGCCAACGAGGAGCGCATCGCCCAGATCGAAGCCGAGCTTCCCGGAAAAAAGCTGGCGGCCGCCGAGTCGATCCGCGCCATCTATAAGATGCACCAAGGCACCAATGGCCTTATCGACCTGATCCTTTCCAGCTCTGACTTCAACGAGGTCATCACCAACATCCGATACCTCGACACGGTGGCCGAGCATAACAACGCCGCCATCGACGAGCTCGTGAGCATGAGCACCGAGCTCGACCAGACTCGCGAGGCCCTAAACTCCGAGAAGGCCCAGGCCGAGGCCGACGCGGAAAGCGCCAAGCAGGCAATGGACGATGCCGTCTCGGCCCGTCAGCAGCTTGAGGCCGAGCGCGCGGCGCAGGCGGCGGCCGAAGAGCAGGCTGCCCGCGAGGCCATCGAGGCCGCGCGCAAGGAAGCCGAGGAGCAGGAGACCAACTCCGGCAACCAGACTCCCACCTTTACCACCAACTCCGGCACCACCACCGAGGTCAAGGTGCCCGAAAACACCAACTCTGGTACCGTCGAGTGGTCGGAGAAGGATAACTTTGTAAACAATTGGACCCCGCGCATCGACGCGTACCTCGCGGGATCGCCCCTAGCCGGCCACGGCCAGACCTTCGCCGAGGCGGCGTGGGATTACGGCGTCGACCCGAGGTTCTCGCCTGCCATCAGCTGCGTCGAGAGCTCAAAGGGCGCCGTGTGCTTCCGTCCCCACAACGCTTGGGGCTGGGGCAACGTCAGCTGGCCTGACTGGGACACCGCCATCCGCGACCACGTCGCCGGCCTGGCGGCGGGCTACGGAGGCCAGCTCAGCGTGGCAGCCGCCCAGAAATACTGCCCGCCCACCTGGCAGGCATGGTACGCCTCGGTCCTTTCGGAGATGAACCGCATCTAATGATTTTACATGCACAAAAGAGCTTTGCCGTCCGCGCCGGCCTGACCGCCGCCCTCGCCCTTACCCTTGCGATGCCCGGCGTCGCACGGGCCACCTCGCTCAGTGAGCTCCAGGCCCGCATCGACGAGAGCAACGGTGCCTACAACACCGCTGTCGCGCATGCGAATGAGCTCCAGGAGCAGATCAACGCCAACGAGACGCGCCTCGCCCAGATCGAGGAGGAGCTCCCGGCAAAGAAGGACGCCGCCGCCAAGTCCCTGAGGGTTTCTTACAAGATGCAGGCCGGCAGCGGCGACCTCATTCAGCTTTTGCTCTCGAGCGAGGATTTCAACGAGGTCATCTCCACCCTGCAGTACCTCGAGAAGATCACATCCCACAACAACGCCGCCGTTGAGGACCTCGCGCAGGCCACCGACGAGCTCGAGCAGGTCCAAAGCGCGCTTGCATCCCAGAAGGCGCAGGTTGACAGCGAGGTGCAGAGCGCCCTTGCGTCCCTGACCGAGGCCAACGACGCCCGCGATCAGTACGAGGCCCAGATGGCTGCTCAGCAGGCGGCCCAGGTGCGCCAGGCGGCCGCGCAGCAGCAGGGCGCCGAGCAGCAGGGCGCGGGGCAGCAGAGCACTGAGCAACAGGGCGCTGAGCAGCAGGGCGCATCCGGCGGCGACTCTGCGACCAAGTCCGATTCCTCCGCGTCCCAGGACGTCGAGACCGACGGCGAGTGGATGTGCGGCCTGGCCTCCGGCTACGACGTGGACAACAACACCGGCGGATCCGCCACGGCGTCCGGCGCCATCCTCACGAGCGACTCCGTGACCGTCGCCGTCCCCGCGAGCCAGCGCTATCTCCTCGGCCGCACGGTCGAGATTCGCTACGGCGGAAAGACCATCACTGCAACCGTTACCGATACGGGCGGCTTTGCGAGCTACGGCCGTGTCCTCGACCTCGCCGGCGGCTGCTGGAAGGCGTTCGGCTTCTCCAGCTGCTACGACTGGGGCGTCCGTGCGGTTCAGTACCGCTTCCTGTAGGGCACTTTTTATAGGCTTATAGGCGACTCAGGCGGTCGGCTTCCCAGTTGGGAGGCCGACCGTTTTTCTCCCGTCACCGCGCCAAAAAAGGGCGCCCGCCGGCGATTCCATTCCGACGGGCGCTTGCGCTTCTATGGGGTACTCGGCGTTTCGCGCCGCCTACAGCGAGGTGGGGACGCGGCTCACGATGAGTTTCATCGTGCCGGAGCAGTCGACGTCGCCGAACGCCGCGGGGATGATGAAATGCGTCCCGCGCTTGACCTCGACACCGGCGACGGTGCCTTCGCCCTCGATGACGCTCACGCAGCGGAACGTCGGGATTGCCGAGAAGACCTTCTCGCCATCGACGTGAATGAGGTCGACGAGGTAACGGTCGGTGTCGGCGAGGTGCTGGATGCCGCCGATGATCGGGGTGGTCACGGCACCGGACTGAATCGGCTCCTGGTCGAAGTCCACGCACTCGATGCTCTGCTTGATGTGCAGCGGGCGGGTGGTGCCGTCGGCCTGCTTACGGTCGTAGTCGTAGACGCGGTAGGTTACGTCGCTGGACTGTTGGGTCTCGAGGATGACCGTGCCGCCCTTGATGGCGTGGATGGTGCCGGGGTCGATCTGGAAGAAGTCGCCCTTGTGGATGGGAACCTCGTTGAGAAGGTCGGACCAGCGGCCCTCGTTGACCATCTGCTGGAACTCGACGGCGTCCTTGGCCTTCTGGCCGACGACGATGGTGCCGCCCTCCTTGCAGCCGAGGACGTACCAGCATTCCTTCTTGCCCAGCGAGCCGTTCTCGTTCTTCTCGGCGTACTCGTCGTCGGGGTGGACCTGGACCGAGAGGTCATCCTTGGCGTCGATGATCTTGATGAGCAGGGGGAACTGCTCGGCCTCGCCGCCGCGGCCGTCGGGGACGGCGCCGAAGACCTCGCGGTGGTTCTCCCAAACCTCCGAAAGGTACTTGCCGTCGAACGTGCCGCCTGCGACCTTACAATCGCCGTTGGGATGCGCCGAGATGGCCCAGCACTCGCCGATCGGACCGTCGGGGATCTTGTAGCCCCAGTCGTCCGCGAGCTCGCGTCCACCCCAAATCTTCTCATGGAAGACCGGCTCGAGGAAAATCAACTCATGGAACTGCTGCGACATTGCTGCTCCTTCGTGATCGGGAATGTCGTTACTATCCTAGCGATGAAAGCGCTCGTCGGGCGTTAGTATGCTCAACTTTTCTTGCGCGGGCCGGGGCGCCGTCGCGCGGCCGGGGTACATGGTTAAAGCCCGTGGATTTCGCGCCGGCGCGGATTCTTCTGTGCCGTGTCGTAGACTCGAGGGCGGACGACTTGGAAAGAAGGGCGGGGTATGAGGCTCTACGGTGGAATTGCAAAGAAACTCGGGTGCGCGGCTGCAACTGCGGCCTGTGCGCTTATGGTCGCGCTCGCGGCGCCGGCGGCGGCGATCGCCGCGGACGTGGCGGCGCCCCTGCAGGCGTCGGTTGACGGCGAGGAGCTGGCGAACCCCACCACAGCACCCGAGACGAACACCCCGGCGGCGTTTTTGGTCGACCGCGACAACGGCCAGGTGCTTCTTGCCAAGGACGCCGACGCGCGCCGCTTCCCGGCCTCGACGACCAAGATCATGACCGCGCTGCTCGTGCTCGAGCGCGCGAGCCTCGACGATGTGGTCACGGTCCAGGCAGACGATTTCTCGCAGCTCAGCGAGGACAGCATGATGAGCGGCATCAAGGCCGACGAGCAGATAACGGTGAAGGACCTGCTGGCCTGCCTGCTGCTTCCGTCCGGCAACGACGCTGCGTACGTGCTCGCCCGCCATGTGGGCGGGACCTGGCAGGGCTTCGTCGACCTCATGAACCAGAAGGCCGCTGAGCTCGGCTGCAAGGACACGCACTTCGCAAACCCCTGCGGCCTGCACGATGACGACCACTACACCACCGCGCGCGACCTCTGCCGCATCTTTGAGGCGGCGCTGGAAGATCCTACGTTCTGCGAGATCGCCGGCAGCGCGACGTGGGAGCTGCCCGTGACGAACAAGAACCCGGCGCGCGAGCTCGAGACCACGGACTTCCTCATCGACCCTGCAAGCGACGCGTATGCGGGCAGCCTTGTGACCGCGGGAAAGACGGGCTACACGCTGGAGGGCGGCAAGTGCCTCGTGGCCAGCGCCCAGAAGGACGGCCGCCACCTCGCCGCCGTCACGCTGGGGGGCGCCAACGACGCCGGCTACGGCGAGCCGACCTCGAACTTCTACGGCATGCGCGACCTCATCAACTGGGGCTTCGACGCCTGGGAGAACACGACTGTGGTCGCGGGCGGCGACGAGCTCGGCCGCGTGGCCGTACGGCTTTCCGAGGACGGGACCTCGGTCGGAGCCGTCGCCGACGGCGATATCGCGGCATTCGTGCCGACGGGCCTCACGCTGGACGACCTCACGATTGCGGCAGACCTTCCCGACGCGCTCACGGCTCCTGTAAAGAAGGGCGATTCCCTCGGGCAGGCGAGCGTGTCCTATGAGGGTCGCGAGCTCGGAACCGTTGCCTTGGCCGCAGAGGCGTCGCTTGCCTGGTCGCCGGTGCTGTTCGTTCGGGATTGGCTCTCCGTGCCCGCGAACCTCGCGATCGTTGTCGGCGCCGCGGTCGCGGTTGTCGCGCTGATCGTCCTTATCGTCGCGTTCGTTCGCAGGCGGAAGGGCGCAGCCTCCGGCAAGCAGCCCAAAAAAGCCGCCTCCGGCAAGCACTTCAAGTCCTGATCGGCGGTCGATGACCTACTTTGAGCGCGGGCGAGCCAAAGACGCCCGCGCTTCTTTGTGCCTGTCGATGGCCGCAAACAGTCGCAAGCGGAATACGCGGTCGAAGACGAGCAGGCCCGCGAGCAGCGCGAGGGAGAGGCCCACGCCTGCCGCGAGCATCTCGCATGAGGTGGTCTGGGGCATGAGGTAGACCTCCTCGAGCAGCTCCCTGAACGCCGGCTGCCACAGCGGCGAGGTGAACGACTGAAGGATATAGAACCCGAGGATGCTCGGCGAGAAGCGCGTTGCCGGCTCGAGCCCCGCGCCCTTCTTTCTGTCGTTTCTGCGCGCAAAGAGCACCGCGGCCGCCGCCATGGCGAACGACAGCGCCGAGGTCGACTTGTACGACGTGGCGTACATGAGCAAAAGCTCGCGCGACCAGCCAAGCTTGCACTCCACTCCGAGCGACACGCCGATTGCCGCTGCCAGCAACGCCGCGGCCGCCCCCGGGCGAAGCCGCACGTCGGCAAGGGCCGCCCCGCCGACGAACGCGGCGAAGTACGTGACCGCGCTCATGAGCTTGCGCCAGTCGAGCAGGTCCCGGTCCAAATCCCCCATGTCAAAGAAAGCTATGTAGGCGTTGACGGCGAACACTGTGGCGATGATTGCGGCCGCGATTGCCTTCGGGTGCCGAAGACGCGCCCACACCCAGCCGATAACGGGGGCGAGCGCCGTGAGCGCAAGGTAGACCCAGATGAACTCGAGCCAGACGAGCAAAGAGGGCAGCTTGTCGAGCGACACGCCCTCAATGGGCACGGCGAGGGCGCTCACGGCGAGAATCAGCGTGAGGTAGAGGACGACCGTTGCCAGCATCTGCTTGACGCGTGTCGCGCTCTTCGCGCGCTGCGCGGCCCAATAGCCGTCCTGTAAGCTCGCCCGCGCCGCCGCCGGCACCAGGAACAGCCCCGATATAAAGAAGAACACGTTGTTCCCGAACGCCCCGAGCAGGTTGAAGAAACCGAGCAGGGGGGTGGCCACGGGGTTGTCGACGATGTAGGCGCCCAGGCCATAAGAGTGCGTGAGCTCGTAAAACCACGGCATGAAGGTGTGGAACACGGCGATGGACGCGGCCGCGACCAGACGCAGCGCCTCAACCCTCGGTTCCCTCGCGGTTTTTCTCGACGTCACCCCTGCTCCTGCCCTGAAGTCCTTCTTTGCGAGAACTCGAGTATACGGCAGCGATCCCGCTCGGGATCGCCCCCGCGCTCCGATGAGGTTTGTAAGCTGAATGTAAGCCTTTCCCTTACAAAGGCCGCTTCAGCTTACGTTCGGCTATGTTTCCCAATCTTTACGCTATTCTAATCGGGTGCTTACATAGGCATGACAGTACAGGGGCGCAGCGGTTCTTAGCGCATGTGTGGAAAAGAGTGCACTTGATTACCCTCTCCGAGTTCTTCGGCCTTTTGGCCTCGAACCCCTTCCTCGTCCTCGTTATGGTGCTGATCTTGGGCACCATCTTCGTCAACGGCGCCACCGACGCGGCGAACGCCATCGCCGAGGTCGTCGGTACCCGTTCTATGGACATCGACGACGCGATCTTAATGTCCGTCATCTGCAACTTCGTCGGCCTCGTCGCCATGACCTTCATCTCGACCGCGGTCGCGGACACCATCTCGGGGATGGTCGACTTCGGCGGCGACTCCCACCTTGCCATGATCGCGCTCGCGGCGTCGACCGTCGGCATCGTTGCCTGGGGCGTTGCCGCGTGGATCTTCGGCATCCCGACTTCCGAGTCCCACGCCCTCATCGCCGGCCTTACCGGCTCGGCCCTCGCCGTCTCCGGCGGCCTTGACGGCGTGAACATGGGCGAGTGGGTCAAGGTCCTCTACGGCCTCGTCCTTTCCACCGTCCTCGGTTACCTTGCCGGCTGGATCATCGCGAAGATCATCCCCATCGCCTGCGCGAACGCCGATCGCAGGAAGGCGAACAACTTCTTTGGCAGGATGCAGATCGCCGGCGCCGCGGGCGTCGCCCTCATGCACGGCGCCCAGGACGGCCAGAAGTTCATGTCGACCGCCATGCTCGCCATCGCCCTTTCCGTGGGAAAGACCGTCGGCGAGATGGGCGGTTTCCCGCTGTGGATCGAGGTCCTCTGCGCGGCCACGATGGCCATTGGCACCGCCATCGGCGGCAAGAAGATCATCAAGAAGGTCGGTATGGAGATGGTCCAGCTCGATAAGTACCAGGGCTTCTCGGCCTCCATCAGCGCGACGATCTCGCTGTTCATCGCCACGGTCACCGGCCTTCCCGTCTCGACTACCCACACGAAGACCGCGGCCATCATGGGCGCCGGCGCGGCCAAGGACATCCGCTCCGTCAACTGGGGCGTCTGCAAGGAGATGGTCCTCACCTGGATCTTCACCTTCCCCGGCTGCGGCCTCATCGGCTACGTCCTCGCCAAGCTCTTCCTCGTGATCTTCTAATCGATCCGATCTAACGACTTTCCAACCGACCGGCCTATCCGGCCACCTCAAAGACAAGGAGCACACCATGGCCCGCACCAAGAAGGAAGACGAGTTCTACACCCTCCTCAAGGATTTCGCCGCCCTCATCGTCGAGACCTCCGAGGAGTACGCCGGCATCATCCACGACTTCCCGAACTCGATGAGCCGCATCCCGCAGATAAAGGTCTTCGAGACCAACTGTGACGAGCGCGTGAAGACCATCATGACCAAGCTCTACACGTCGTTCATCACCCCGCTCGATCGCGAGGACATTTCTGATTTGGCCCTTGCCATGGACGACATCACCGACGCCATGTACGGCGTGACGATGCGCATCGACCTCTTCAACATCCAGGACACCCGCATCGAGGCGGAGCAGATTGCCGACCTCACCGTCCGCGCGGTCAAGGAGCTGCAGGAGATGCTCAACCGCCTGCCCGAATACAACAAGAAGCCCGAGCCCGTCATGGAGAAGGCCATCTCCGTCGGCGACATCGAGGACGAGGGCGACACCGTCTACCAGAACGCCCTGCGCCGTCTGTTCCGCGAGGATGATGCCGCGGCCGACGGCAAGTACGCCGTCACCTGGCTGCGCATCTTCGATCGCATGGAGCAGGTGCTCGATGCCTGCGACGACGCCGCCGGCATCGTGCGCGCTGTCATCATGAAGTCCGCTTAGGGCTGCGGCCGGACAACCGAGACGACACCGAAGGGCCTCGCTTCAGCGGGGCCCTTCTTCGTGGCAAGAAGCGCTTACAATGGACGCTATGGATACGAAGACCCTGACATACAGCGATTACGCCGCCTTCGCGAGGCTCTCGGCCGAGGAACTCGCGGGGCAGTGCGAGGTCCAGGTGTTCCACGCCACCGGGCCGGGCGGCCAAGGCGTGAACACAACGGACTCCGCCGTGCGCACGACGCATGTGCCCACGGGCATCGTCGTGGTGTCGCGCGAGTCGCGCAGCCAGTATCGCAATCGCCAGCTCTGCCTGCAGAAGATCCGCGAGGAGCTCACGCGCCGCTCCCGTCCGCCGAAGGTGCGCCACAAGACCAAGCCGACACGCGGCTCAAAGGAGCGCCGCCTGGCCGGCAAGCGCCTGCGCTCGCAGGTCAAGCGGCTTCGCCGCCGCCCCACGGAGGAGTAGGGGGCTGGCCGGGCGTCCTTCTTGGCGTCAGCTGTTTTGTTGTCCGGTTCCTTTACCTACCTTTATAAAGGCTAATAAAGTATTGAACCATCCACAAAACCCCAGTTGGCAAGAAGGGCCGGCCCGCTCGGCTCGTGTTTACCTACCTTTGCAAAGGTAGGTAAAGTATTAAACTATCCTGCGAGGGCGCTTCTCTTTAGGGAAACCTCCTAGATGTGGTACGTAACCAGCCCGCGCGGGACGTCGACTCCGAAGAGCGCTCTCTCCATGCCGAGGTTGAAGCGCGTTGCCTCAAGCAGCTGCTGGTGCAACGTGCGGGTTTCTTTGTAGAGGGGAGACGCCTCCGATGCGCGCGGGATCTTGCCTTTCAGGAGCCCGGCGAGGTCCCAAAGCCTGCGGAAATCGCGCATCTCGTAGAGGTCAGCCGTGTTGATTGACCAGCCCATGTGCTCAAGTCCCTCAATGCGCCTGCGGTCGCGCGCCGCGTCAAGGTGGAATTCCGAACCGTTGTACTCGAGACCTCTTTGCGCGCCCGGCCAGGCAAGGTCTACGAAGCAGGTCTTGCTTCCGGCTCGTCTGGAAGCAGCTTCGTCAAGCGCGATGGGGTAGTTGAGCTCCGGTGCCTCGAAACCGAGACCTCCGATCGGGGCGGGGAGGCTCAGGCAGCACGAAAGGACCGTTTCCATGGGGGAGCGCGCGCCGTCGCGGACCCATCGCAGCGCGGCTTCCGCCTTCTTTATGCCGCGAAGACCCTCGAGCTGACTGATTGCCTCCGAGATCGCGGTGACTGAAGTGAGCGGCGGCCGGTCGTAGAAACCCGAGATATTGCCAGCGAAGTGCGAGTAGGCGCCGCAGAGCTCGTAGCCGAGCACGACCGCATCGATGAGCGGCAGCTTCATCGCGAGCTGGATGAACACGAGCTCGGGCCCGCACGTGAACGTGTCCCGGTTGATGACGCGCATAAGCCAGCCTGGGTATTCCAGAAGGCCGGCGCTGTGGGTCCGAATGCGGGGGCTTCGCGTCGGGCGCTCCTCTTTGCTTACGAGGAGGTCGAGCGGGTGCGCCCGTATTCCCATGCTCTCGAGGTCCAGCTGGAGCGCGACCTTCGTCTTCGATGAGAAGGGGATTGAGTAGAACGGCTCGCCAAGCGGCTTATCAGGTCCAACCTGTGGCGGGACGGAACGGAGGCGCTCGAGTGCGGTTTTGTGGGAGAAGACGACATAGTGGGGGTACGGCATCCGTCCTCCAATCAACTGGAACGCTATGTGGGTGGGGAGTGTAAAGCGTGAGTTGATGGAGAACTATACGGGAGGAGAGCTGCGCGAGTCAATGCCAGGGGGCATCAAAAAATGGTTCAATACTTTACCTGCCTTTTGAAAGGCTAGTAAAGTATTGAACCACTCACAAAACCCCAGTTGGCAAGAAGCACCGGCTCGTTCCGCCCGCGTTTACCCGCCTTAGCAAAGGTAGGTAAAGTTTCGAACTATCTCGCGGAAGGCCGATGCGGGTCGGTATGCGTCGGGTTTCTTGGCAAGAAGCGCGCCTACGCAACCGTAGCGGCGAACTCGAGCAGCTCCTCGATGTGCTCGAGGCGCGTGGCCCAGGAGGTCACGAAACGAATCACGAGGCGGCCGTCCGGAAGCTGGGCGAAGGTCTCGCAGCCGGCGGCGTCCTCGAACTTCTTGCCGACCTCGGGAGTGACGACGAAGAACTGCTGGTTCGAGTTCGCTGGGAGGTAGGATTCGAAGCCGAGCTCGTTCAACCCTTCGCGCAGGCGCAGCGCGCAGTCGTTCGCGCTTCGGGCGAGCCGCCAGTAGAGGGCCTCGCCGCCGTCGTCGGGCTGCGCGAAGGCGGTTTCGAACTGAACGCCGAGCAGGCGCCCCTTGGCCATGAGGCCGCCGCGCTCCTTGATTAGGAACGGGAACGACTCGCGCAGGCGCGGGTTGGCGATGACCATGGCCTCGCCGAAGAGCATGCCGTTCTTGGTGCCGCCGAGGTAGAACGCGTCGGCGCGCTTTGCGAGGTGGGGGAGCGTGAGGTCGCAGCCGCGGGAGGTGAGCGCCGTTGCCATGCGGGCGCCGTCGACGTAGACGAACAGGTCGTGGCTGCGGGCCCAGTCGCAGATGGCGTCGAAGCGCTCACGATCCCATACGCCGCCGAACTCGGTCGCGTTGGTGATGTAGATCATGGCGGGACGCGTCATGTGGCGCCCGGTCATGGTCTGGTTGACCCAGACGCGCTCGGCCTCGTCGGGCGAGAGGAACCCGTCGGCGTCCTGCGTGGGCAGGATGGTGCGGCCGCAGGCGGCTATGGAGCCGGTCTCGTGCACGTTGATGTGGGCGTCCTTGGTGCAGATGACGCCCTCCCAGTCGCGCAGCATGCCGGTGACGCCCACGATGTTGGCCGAGGTGCCGCCGATGCAGAACTCGACGTCCACGTCATCGCGGCCGCAGGCGGCACGGATGAGCTTGCGGGCTCGCTCGCAGTGCGGGTCGCCCTCGGTGTAGCCGACGCACTGCTCCTCGTTCGTGCGCGTAAGCGCCTCGAGAATCTGGGGCGCTGCGCCCTCGGAGTAGTCGTTGCGGAACATGTGCATAAGATTGCCCTTCGACGATTTGACTTGGAAATAAAGAGACGCGGCATCGCGCGCAGAGTGCGCAGGCCAGCCAATGTTAACAGCTCGGCACGCGAATCGCCGCTTTCCGGAAACAGGATTAACCTAACGACCTACATACCAAACGGGTGTGGATTACCAATGGCGCGCTGGCCGCGCCGATGCAAGGAGATGTAAAGCATGGTGCAGAAGAAGGACATCGACTGGGGTAGCCTCGGCTTCGCTTATCAGCACACCGACTACAGCTATGTCTGCAACTACAAGGACGGCAAGTGGGGCGAGGGCGAGCTTACCCCCGACCACACCGTCACGCTTTCCGAGTGCGCCGGCCTGCTTCACTACTGCCAGGAGGTTTTCGAGGGCCTCAAGGCCTACACCGCCGAGGACGGCTCCATCGTCTGCTTCCGTCCCGACATGAACGCGCAGCGCATGTACGACTCCGCCGCCCGCCTCGAGATGCCTTCCTTCCCCAAGGATAAGTTCGTCGAGGCCGTCGAGCAGGTCGTCAAGGCCAACGCCGCCTGGGTGCCGCCCTTCGGCTCCGGCGCCACGCTCTACATCCGCCCGTTCATGTTCGCCACGGGCGACGTCATCGGCGTCAAGCCTGCCGACGAGTACCAGTTCCGCATCCTCGTCACCCCGGTGGGCCCCTACTACAAGGGCGGCGTTAAGCCCGTCAAGCTCGTAGTCCCCGAGTTCGACCGCGCGGCGCCCCACGGCACCGGCAACATCAAGGCAGGCCTCAACTATGCCATGTCGCTGCACCCCAGCGTGCTTGCCCACGCCGCCGGCTACGCCGACAACCTCTTCCTCGACCCGCAGACCCGCACCTACGTCGAGGAGACCGGCGGCGCGAACGTGCTCTTCGTGACCAAGGAGGGCAAGCTCGTCGTCCCGCAGTCCTTCACCGACTCCATCCTTCCCTCCATCACCCGCCGCTCGCTCGTGCAGGTGGCCGAGGACCTCGGCATGGAGGTCGAGCAGCGTCCGGTGCGCTTCGACGAGATCGACCAGTTCGTCGAGTGCGGCATGTGCGGCACTGCCGCCGTCATCTCCCCGGTCGGCGAGATCGACAACGGCGACAAGAAGGTCGTCTACGGCATGGAGCACGTCGGCCCCGTCATGAAGAAGCTCCGCGAGACGCTCACCGGCATCCAGTCCGGCGCGATCGAGGATAAGCACAACTGGGTCCACAAGATCGACGTGGAGTAGCGTTCGGAGGGTCGGCCCCGCCTTGCCTCAGTGCTCAAACAGCTTCGGAAGGCCCCGCTTTTGCGGGGCCTTCCTGCAGAACTGCGCCTGAGGTAAGGCGGGGCCGCCGTTCGTTGCTCGGGCGTCTGTTACGGAAGAAGATTAGTTGCCCCGTTTCACGGGGCAATTTCATAAGCACGCCAGAGAGAAGGGCTAGTCACTCGCGCGGGTGGTCCCGGCGGTGAGAGCAGGTATACTAAACGGTTGGAAATCGACGCCTGAAGAGGGCTTCTTTGTAAACCGAAAGGACGTGTCTCATGGGACAGAAGGTTCAGGGAACCGAGGATCTGTACGGCGGATACATGCGCGCGTGGCAGCACATGCAGGACGTGGCGCGCGAGCTGTTTGGCGCGTACGGCTTCGACATGATCGAGACCCCCGCCATCGAGCAGGTCGACACCTTCGTCCACGGCATCGGCGAGTCTACCGACGTCGTCCGCAAGGAGATGTTCCGCGTGGTCTCCGGCGCGCTGTTCGGCGACCTCCTCGAGAAGGGCACCGAGGCCGGCCTGAAGCCGCGCCAGCGCATGGCCATGCGTCCCGAGGGCACCGCGGGCGTGGTCCGCGCCGCCGTCGAGAACAATTTCGTCCCGCAGGGCGGCGCGCCGGCCAAGCTCTGGTACGCCGAGGCAATGTTCCGCGGCGAGCGCCCCCAGAAGGGTCGCCTGCGCCAGTTCCACCAGGTGGGTGTCGAGTGGCTGGGCGCTCCCGACGCCGCGGCCGACGCCGAGTGCATCATCATGCTCATGGAGTACTTCAAGCGCCTCGGCTTCGATTCCTCCAAGCTCAAGCTCTACATCAACTCGATGGGCGACGGCGCTTGCCGCCCCGCCTACCGCGAGAAGGTTCGCCAGTTCATCCTCGACCACAAGGACGAGATGTGCGAGGACTGTCTCGAGCGCGCCGAGATCAACCCGCTGCGCGCCTTCGACTGCAAGAACCCGCACTGCCACGAGGTCATGGCCGAAGCTCCGCTGGTCAACGACCACCTGTGCGACGACTGCGCCGAGCACTACGCTGCTGTAAAGAAGTACCTCGACGAGGCCGGAATCTCCTACATCGAGGACCCGACGCTCGTGCGCGGTCTCGACTACTACACCCGCACCGTCTTTGAGGTCGAGGTCGCAGATGCCGGCGTCGGCGCCATCGGCGGCGGCGGCCGCTACGACGGCCTCATGGAGCTCGAGGGCGGCAAGCACACCCCGGGCATCGGGTTCGCCGTGGGCTTCGAGCGCATCGCGCTCGCGCTGGCCTCCCAGGGCGTCGACCTCGCGACCCCCGAGCCCACCTGCGTCTACGTCGCCGGCACGGGGACTGAGGAGCGAGACGCCGTCTTTGCCGCCACGCTCGCGCTGCGAGGTGCCGGCATCCGCACCGAGGCAGACTACCAGGGCCGCAGCCTGAAGTCCCAGTTCAAGCAGGCCGACAAGCTCCACGCGACGCTCTGCGTCGTGCTCGGGCCCGACGAGGTCGCCGCGGGCGCCGCCACCATCCGCGACATGGCCACCCATGAGCAGGTCCAGGTCCCCATGGCCGACCTCGCCGCCGAGGTCGCCGCTCGCCTGGCGTAGGCTCGGGATACATATTTACTGATGGGACCCCTTGCCTTAGAGCAAGGGGTCCTCTCTTTTACCGCCGAACCAAAAAAACCAACCATTTACGATTAATCCCGGTTCGAATGGTTCAGTTCAACCCAAGTTGTGCGAATATATCGTCGGAGGCCTTCCTTACAGACATTGCATCCGGAATTGGAGAGGGGTATTGAATTGATCGCTCACTATCGCGTGGACAGTCGTGTGGTGCATGGCCAGACAACAACAAGGGTGACGAAGGAGAACCCGGTCGATGGCGTGATCATCGTCGATGATGAGATCTCTCGGGACAAGTTCATGCTCGGAGTCTTTGCAAACACGCTCGGATCCATTCGCGTGCTTGGTTTTTCTGTCGCGAAAGCTCTCGAGAAGCTTCCCGAGGCATCTGCGTCAAAGAAGCGCTATCTCGTGATCTTCAAGACGCCCGAGACCGTTCAGGAGCTCGTGGAGCGGGGCTTTGAGTTCGACGGTGTCCTCAACTGCGGTCCTCAGCCCAACTGCGACGGCGCGAAGCTTGTCGAAAAGATGCTGTACCTCACGGAGCCCCAGATTGATGCGCTGAATTATCTGGATTCCCGCGGCGTCAAGCTGATCATCAATCCTGCGTTCACTACCCCGGATCTTACCTGGCCTGAGGCAAAGAGAAAGGCTGGCATCTAACATGGCTTATTTCGTTCAGGTACTTCTTGTTGCGCTTCTTTATCACCTCACAAACACGTTTGCTTCCTTCGGGGGAATGGTATTTGGCCGCTATATGCTCCAGAGACCTCTTGTCGGAGGCCTTCTTGTGGGACTTCTTTTTGGTGATGTGCAAAAGGGTCTTGAGCTTGGAGTTGCGTTCCAACTCGCCTACATGGGCGCTTTCGCGGTTGGCGGAGCAGTTTCCATTGACGTTGGCGTTGTTTCTTATCCTGTTATGGCCATCGCGATTATCAACGGCCTGGATACCGGTACCGCCCTTGCCATCGCGGCGCCGATCTCCATTCTCACTGCAAACCTTACTCACGTGATGCGTGCCTTCAACACGGTGTGCACCGGAATCGTCCGTAAGGGCATCGAGGAGGTCGACTACAAGAAGATCGAGCTCGGCAATGTTATTCTTCCTCAGGTATTCCTGGCGGCCATGAACTTTGCGGTTGTTTTCGTTCTGATGTATCTGGGCACCGGCGCCGTGGACAGCTTGCTCGCCGTCGTCCCGCAGAACGTCCTGCACGCGCTTGGCCTTCTTGGCGGCGTCCTGCCTGCCGTTGGCATGGCCATGCTGCTCAAGTTCAACATCGTCGGCAACTGGATGTTCATCTTCTTTGTCCTGGGCTTCATGATGGTTTCCTCCATGGGCATGGGCTTCATCCCTATCGCCATCTTTGCCGCCGCCCTGGCGTTCCTGTACTGGAAGATCGACTCTCGCCCTGAGGTATCGACTGCGAGCGCAAGCACAGACGTGTTCACCGACGATGACGAAGTGGAGCTGTAAACAATGAGCGACATCATCAAGAACGAGGCCGAGCAGGGCTCCGAGCCCATCTGCAGCGAGCCGTTGACCAAACAAGAGCTTGACCGCCTCTTTTGGCGTTACCAGCTCAGGTACCTGACCTGCTGCAACCTCGAGAACTGGCACGGCAACTGCTATGCCTATGATATGGCCCCTCTTTACAAGAAGTACTACGACAAAGAGGGCCAGCGCGAGGGCATGCTGCGCATGTTTGACTTCATCAACACCGAGCAGACGACGGCGAGCGTGCTGTGGGGAATTCTCGTCGGCATGGAGGAGCAGAAGGCCCTGGGCAAGCCGGTAAACGATGAGATGATCAGAACCGTCAAGTCCTCGCTTATGGGCCCGCTTGCCGGCGTAGGCGATTCCCTTGTCCAGGCGACGATCCTTCCGCTGCTCACCACCATTGCCATCTCGCTTACCGGCGCGGGCGATGTCCTGAGTCCGCTTGGCGTCGTACTCTTCATCATCGCGACCCCGATTTTGCTGTGGGCCTATGCGCGCGTCCTCTTCAACAATGGCTACACCCTTGGTAAGGATGCCGTTTCGACGCTGATGGGCACCGCGATGGACCGCATCAAGACCGCGGTCCAGCTCTTCGGAATCATCGTCATTGGTGCGCTGTCCGCGTCCTACGTGAAGCTGTCCACGCCGCTTTCGTTCGCGGCTTCCGCCGACGCAACGCCCGTGGTGTTGCAGGACGTCATCAACGGCATCTTCCCCAACCTGCTGAGCCTGCTTCTGGTCATCGGCTGCTGGTATTTGCTCTCCAAGAAGGGCATGTCCGTAACCAAGGTGATCTTCGGCCTTATGGGCATCGTCGTAGTGCTCGGCCTCATCGGGATTCTCTAGTAGAGAGGACAACCAGTGGAGATAAGCAATCACTCCGTATATCGCGTCGAGCCCCTGTACAAGTCCTTCGTGTGGGCCGGCCATAAGCTCATCGACCGCTTCGGCCTGAAGACCGACCTGGAAAACGTCGGTACGATCTACAACGTTCTTGCGCTTCCCGGCGAGCTCGACAACCCGGTGACGGGAACGGGCATGACGCTCTCCGAGCTTTACCAGGCGCACCGCGAGCTCTTCGGCTGCTCCGACGAGGTGTTCCCCGTAAGGATGACGATCACGTGCAACGAGGGCTTCCAGTCTTACCAGTCCCACCCAGGCGATGAATACGCCATGGCGCACGAGGGCTGCCGCGGCAAGGTCTCCGGCGCGGTCACCCTGGACGAGTCCGACGAGAAGGGCATGTGGCTCTTTGGCCACAAGCCGATGGACGCCAAGGAGTTCAGGCGCTGCATTGACGAGAAGGACTGGGACGCGCTCTTCACGAAGCTCGAGGTCAAGGACGGCGACTTCGTCCACACGCCCGCCGGCGTGATTCATGGCGGCTGGGGTTCCGGCAAAGTCTCGGCGACCTTCGGCACGAACAGCGACATTACGTACCGCTTCTACGACAACGACCGTAATGACCCCGCCCGCCCGCTCAGCATCGACGACGTCTGCGCTTGCGCGAGCTTCCCGGAGCTCCCCTTTAAGGCGGAGCGCCCGGAGGGCGTCAAGAAGGGCGGCGTGACTCGTTTTGTGTATCACGACGTTCCCGGCGAGTACGTTGCCCTGCGTTATAAGGTCGATGGCGAGGCTTCTTTCGAGCATGACAGCTTCCTCTTTGTGACGTGCGTTGGTGGGAACGGCACCGTGTGCGGTGAGCCCATCTCGCTGGGAGAGACACTCTTCATCCCCGTCGGGTACGGCCCGCTGGAGCTCGCCGGAAAGATGGACTGCATCGCTATCAGCTACCACGAAAAGAGCGAGTGCGCCAAATGAAAAAAGTAACGATCATCGGCGCCGGTCGTACTGGTCGAGGGACATTCGGCGAGCTGTATTTCTCCGAGGGCGGTTTCGACATCGCCTTCGCGGACATCGACGCCAATCTGGTGCACGCTCTCCGCGAGCAGGGATACTACGTCACCAAACAGACCAATCTCGATACGGGCACGTTTAAGCAGATTCGCGTCGACGGTTTTGAGGTATTTGACGTCCAGGTGGACCGCGAGGCCTATCTGCGTAGGCTTGCCGACTCGGAGTTCGTGGCGGTTGCGGTCTTCCCCTCTTCCTTTGATGCCGTGGCTCAAGACCTTGCCGATATGATCCGTCTGCGCATCAAGGAGGGTATGACCCACAAGGCGGCGGTAATCATCGGCGGCAACTTCGTCGGGCTTCGCAGCTATTTCGAGGGCGCCTTGGAGAAGCTGCTTGACGCAGACGAGCTCGCCGTACTTGACGATCAGGTTGCCCTCATCACCTCAAAGGCCAACCGTAAGGTGACCTTCTCGTCCGACCCAGACGCAGAGCCGCTCGCCCTTGAGGGGGACGATAAGCCCATTCTTCCGGTCGAGGACCGTTTCTTCTTCGAGCAGGGGTATGAGTACCCGTCCTTCTTCCAGCGCTCGAACGACGTCGAGCAGAGCATGGCAGAGAAGATCTGGAGCGAGAATCTCCTTCACTGCTCGCTTGGCTTCATGGGGGCGTACAAGGGCTGCGAATACCTTAACGACGCCGCGGCCGACGAGCTCTGCGCTGACCTTGCGGGAAAAGCCTGGAGAGAGGGAAGGCAAGCTCTCGAGGCCGAGTTCGGTATCCCCATGCCGGGCGACACGCTGCTTGAGACCATGTTGGGTAAGTTCAGCAGCCCTTATTTCCGCGATCGCATCGAACGCGTCGTCAGGCAGCCCATCCGCAAGCTCGGCAAGGGGGACCGCTTCCTTGGCCCCGCCTTGCTCTGCCTGAAGCATGGCATCATGCCTTTCTTTATTCTTCGCGCCGCCGCCTACGGGTTCTTTGTTCCCAACGCAGGCGACGAGCAGGCAGCAAAGATCGAGGAGACCCTTGGCTCTATGCCGCTCGAGGATGCCGTCGTCAAGATTACGGGTTTGGATCCGTCCGTTCCCGACGAGGCGATCGCCTGCCGTCTTCTGGTTGGCTTTGTCCAGGAGATTCGCTGTTTGGAAAGGACCAAGGAGCTCAAGCCTGCAGATGGGGAGGAAACCCGATGAAGTTGGTGCTTATTGGACATGGGCATTACGCCTCGGGCGTTGCGTCTGCCGTCGCTATGCTTTCCGGCAATGAGGAAGCTGTATCGTATGTTGATTTCACCTCGGTCATCTCGCCGGATGAGTTCGAGTCCCGTCTGAGGGACATCGCGGAATGTGGCGAGGAGGTCGTGATCATATGCGACCTGGTCGGCGGCACCCCCTATAACCGAGCCTGCATGATTGCGCATGAGAGCGCCCAGGTTAAGGTTGTTGCTGGAATGAACTTGGCTGCGATTCTGGAGGCGGTCCTGAGCATTGAGGATGGGTCGAAGGTATCGGAAGTCGTGGACCTTCTTTGTGCGTCGGTCCCCGGCGGAGTCGGGTTTTTTGAGGAAAGCGCCTGCTCGTCGGATATGATTGATGAGGAAGAGGACCTCTAGCATTACCTCTGGTAGTACGCCTGCGCCGGGGAAGTTGATCTTCCCCGGCTTTTATCATTTAGGACGGTGATTGCGCTGTTCACCACAAGGGTCAAGAGTCTCTACCCCAAATTCACCATGGCGGAGAGAAAGGTCGCCGACTATCTCATCATGAACGGCGACGAGATCGAGGACGTGACCTCTCACGAGCTCGCGCGGCGCCTCGACGTGGGACAGTCGACCGTCATGCGCTTCTCGAAAAAGATGGGGTACTCGATGTTCGGCGAGATGATCGCCGACATCAAAAGCTCCGGTGATCTGGGCACCGAGATACAGAATGACGACGGGTTGTTCACCGTCATGAGCAAGATCGAGACGAAGTATCACGAGCTTCTAAAGGGCGTTGTAAGAAGTAATCCCGAGGAAAACCTGGCCCAGGTGGCCCGTCTTGTCGATGGGGCGGACACCATCATTTGCTACGGATACATGGAGAGCGGTTTGTTGGCGTCCCACCTGTGCTGGTCATTGGTCGGGCTTGGAAAGAACGCCTACTGCGACGCTGAGATTATCCAGGTTAAACGACGCCTGCGGACACTCGACCCGAACAAGGATTTATTGGTTGTTGTCTCAAAATCGGGAGACAAAGTGGAACCGGTGGGGGTGGCAAAGGCCGCCGCGGCTAAGGGAATCCCCGTGCTGGCAATCTGCGACGCGTCGGACAACCCCCTCTCGAGGCTTGCGACTTCGAGCTTGCGCGTTATCGAGGTCGCCGACCGCTCGACGCCGATGACGTCGATGGGGGTGGACGCGGGCGTGATGCTCATGATTGATACGCTGATCGCGAGCGTTTACCAGCAAGACCGCAAAAAGTATGCCGCCGCTTATCGCGGGGGTATCGTGGCGGCGTTCTCCGAGCGTCGCGAATAACCGTTCGTTTTCCATAGACCCACCAAGAAGAACTAACTCCCACACGGCGGACGCATTTTGGGCTTTTTCGGCCCAGATGCGTCCGCTGTGTGGGAGTTAGGCGCAAAGAAGGGCGCCGCCTGTGGTCGGACGCCCTTCTTGCCTACTGGTAGCGCAGCGCCTCCACGGGGTCAAGACGGGCGGCGCGCCGGGCGGGGTAGAACCCGAACAGCACGCCGATGCCGCAGCAGATGCCCGCCGCAAGAAGCGCGGTCTGCGGCGTGATCACGGGGACGAGGCTCTCGTATCCGAGGCTCGACCCGGCGAAGCCCGCGAGCAGCCACGCCGCGCCGTAACCCACGGCGACGCCGATGACGCCGCCCACGATGCAGATTGCGATGCTCTCGAGCAGGAATTGCGCCGTGATGTCCGCTCGCTTGGCGCCGAGCGCCTTGCGCAGGCCGATCTCGCGGATTCTCTCGGTCACGTTGGTGAGCATCATGTTCATGATGCCGATGCCGCCGACCAGAAGCGAGATCCCCGCCACGGCAAACGCCATCAGGCGGAAGGACGACATCGTGCTCTCCAGTTGGTCGAGCATCGACTGGGCCGTCGAGATGTGGCAGTAGCCCTCCTCCGAGCTGCCGCCCCCGTCCGGGTCGGCCTCGGGGATGTTGTACTTCGTGCGCAGGTACGAGTCGGTGCGCTCGGCCACCCCGTAGATGTCGGTGTTCTCGCGGGCAAAGCCGAAGATGTTCAGCATGGCGCCGCTCTGCTGGCCGATCAGGCGGACCTTGGCCGTGCGGTAGGGGATATAGGCCACGCACCAGTCGCCCTGCATGCTGTCCGACTCGAGCGTGCCGACCACGGTATAGGAGTCGTTGCCGATGCGCACCGTCTTTCCCACGGCGTCGGCGTCCTCCCGGCCAAAGAGCTTCTTTACCGATGCCCCGCCGAGCACGACGACCATCGAGGACTCCTCGTTCTCCTCGGCGGTGAAGACCCGGCCCTTCTCGGCCTTGAGGCCCCTCGCCTCAAAGAACTTCTCGTCGCACGCCATGATGTCCATCTCCTCGGAGGCGGAGGTTGAGCTCGACACGCTCGACCAGACATAGGCGTAGCAGGTTATGAAGTCGTAGTCACCGGCGAGGTCGCGGGCCATGGCCTCGACGTCGGCCTCGGTGAGCTGGCGGTTGTTCGGCGGCCAGCACACGATCTCGACCGTGCGTGCGGCGTTGAGGCCGAGCTGACCCACGATGGCCGCGCGCATGCCGTCGATGAGCGACGTAAGCGCGATCACGGCGGCGATGCCGATCACGATGCCGAGGATGGTGAGCAGGCTCCGCACCCGGTTGGCAAGAAGTGCCGAGCCCGTTTCGTAGGCGAGGTCGCGCGCTTTCATACGGCAGGCACCTCCTTGACCTGGCGGGGCGCGAGCCGAGCGCGCCCGAGGTCGCCGGCGTTTTCGGTGCCGCCCGTGAGCTGCGCCTGGACGGCGCGCTCCTGCTCGTCGGTGAGCAGCCTACCGTCGCGGATGTGCACGGTGCGGTCGGCCCAGGCGGCAACCTCGGCGTCGTGAGTGATGAGCACGATGGTCTTCCCGCGCCTCTGGAGTCGGCGGAAGGTTTTCATCACGAGCTCGCCCGTTGCGGTGTCGAGGTTGCCCGTGGGCTCGTCGGCGAGGATGATCGCCGGGTCGTTGACGAGGGCGCGCGCGATGGCGACGCGCTGCATCTGGCCTCCAGACAGCTCGTTGGCGCGGTGGAGAAAGTGCTCCTCGGGAAGTCCCACCGCGCGCAGGGCCTTCCAGGCCAGAAGCTCGCGCTCGCGCGGCGCGATGTCGGAGTAGACGAGTGGGAGCATCACGTTTCTGAGTACCGTGGCGCGCGGCATGAGGTTGAACGATTGGAACACGAAGCCCAGGCGAGAAGAGCGCACGTAGGCCAGGTCGTCGTCGGAGAGCTCGGCGACCTCCACGCCCTCGAGGCGATACGAGCCGGCGGTCGGGCGGTCGAGGCAGCCGAGCGTGTTCATGAGCGTCGATTTGCCGGAGCCTGAAGGCCCCATGATGGCAAGAAACTCTCCGCGCGCGACCTGCAGCGAGACGCCGCGCAGCACGGTGGTGAGGCCGGCTGCGGACTCGTAGATGCGCCAGAGGCCGCGGATGTCGATGACGGGGGCTGCCATGGCGCTACGCCGCCGTGTTCGTTGCGTCGGCGGGCTCGGCGTCGGCTGCGGGCTCCGCGGCGTTCTCGGCGGCGGCCGCGTCGCCATCGGCCGAGACGGGGCCCGAGCCGTCTTCAACTGCCGTGGGGCCACCGTCTGCGTCCATGCCGGCGTCGGGCGCCGAGTACGGGTCGAGCAGGACCTCGTCGCCCTCGTTGACGTCGCCCTCGATGGCCGAGGTCGTCTGGTCGGACGCCCTGACGGTCACGGACCTGCGCTCGACGGCGCCCGTCTCGTAATCGGTGACGACCATGACGTAGGAGCCGCCCGCCTCGTCCATCGCCACGCAGCTCGAGGGCACCATGAGGGTGTCGGGCACGCTTTGCAGCATGATCTGGACGTTGGCCGTCATGCCGGGCTTGAGCTCGGCGGCAGGCTGGGGGATGAGCAGGCTCACGTCGTAGGTCACGACGCCCCCGCCGTATCCGTAGGAGTTCTCGCCGCTGCCCGCGACGGTCGCGATGCGGGTGACCTGCGCGTCGAGCTCGACGCCGGGCAGGGCCGAGAACGTGGCCTTGGCCATCTGGCCGACCGAGACCCTCGAGATGTCGACTTCGTTGACCTGGACCTTGACCGTCATCTGCGTAAGGTCGGCGATCTGGATGAGGCCGCCGGCGTTTGCGGCGGAGTCGGTCGGGGCGCCGACCTGCGCGTTCATGACCACGACCGAGCCGCTCTTTGGCGCGCGCACCGTGCGCTTTTCGGCGTTCGCGACGGCGATGTTGTAAGCCTCTTGGGCGTCGGAGAGGGAGTTGTAGGCCTCTTGAACATTGAGCTCTGCAGCATTGACGGCGTCGATGCCTCCCTTACGTTCGGACTTGCCTTCTCCGTCCGGTTCCGTCCATTCGTTGTAGTCGTTCCAGGCATTGGCATAGGCTGTTTCTTCTCGCTCAACGCCGAGCTTGGCGTTGCGCACACCCATCTCCGCATCGCGGATGGCTTTGTCAAGCTCGTCGTTCTTCACGGTGAGGAGCATGTCGCCCTCTTGGACGGTGTCCCCCTCGGCGACGTTCACGGACTCGATGGTGCCGCCGACCTCGGGGTTCACGACGACGGAGGTCACGGGCTTGGCTGCACCGGAAGCCTCGACCGCCTCGGTAAAGTCGCCCCGGTCGACGAAGGTGGTCATGAGCTGGGGCGCATCGTCGCCCCCGGCGTTTCCCGTGAACTTGGAGACGCCCCACGCGACGGCGCCCACGAGCACGATCGCGCCGACGATGCCGCCCGCGATCAGCTTCTTGCGCCTGCGCGCGCGGCGATGGCGCATGAGGCTTTCCATGGCAAGGCGCGCCTCCACGTCCTCGTCGGACTCGCTGAGGGTCCCGTCCGGTCGCAGTACCTGCAGCGTTTCCTGGTCTTTGTCGGGGGAGTCCTCATTTGCGCGGGGTATCCTGACGTCGTCCACGACGGCCTCCTCGGTATCGAGCATTGATGAGGAAAGCATACTTTTGGTGTCCCCGACGCGGTATGCTTGGTGCTCGACTTTTGGCGGCGAGAGGACAGTATGACGCCATGAACGGTATTTCTTACAAAAACATCACCGTGGTTTTCGAGGACGAATACCTGCTCGCAGCGAGCAAGCCGGCGAATCTGCTCGTGCACGGCGACGGCACGGGCTCTCTCACGCTCACGGACCTCGTGGCCGAGCACCTGGCGGCGGAGGGCCGCCGGGATGTTCGCCCGCAGGCGGCGCAGCGCCTCGACGTCGAGACCACGGGGCTTGTGCTCTTCTCGCTCGATCCCGCCACGCAGCCCGCCCTCGACGCCGAGGTCGCCGGGCGCGATATGCGCAAGGAGTACCTCGCCGTCGTCGCAGGCCGCTTCCCGTGGGCCCAGAAGGCCATCGACGCGCCCATCGGCCGCGACCGCCACGACGCAAAAAAGATGCGCGTCTGCAAAGAAGGGCAGGGCAAGCCCGCGAGCACGCTCGTGCGCAAGCTCGCCTTTAAGGGTGGGCGGACCCTGCTTTCGGTCGAGCTTCTTTCCGGCCGGCGCCATCAGATCCGCGCGCACCTGGCCAGCCTCGGCTTCCCGATCGTCGGCGACGAGCTCTACGGAGGGGCGCGGGCCGACGCCGCCCGCGGCGAGTCCGGGCTGCTTTTGCATGCGTTTCGCGAGGAGCTCCGCCATCCCGCGACGGACGAGCCCCTGAGCCTGCAGACGGAGTGGCCGGAACGCCTCGGCAAGAACTGGGATCCTGTGGCCTAGTCGCGCCTTCCTAAATCCGGGGCGTCGCGCCCGCCCAGAATGCGCGATACTAAACATATCGTTGCCTTCTGGATGGAAGCGCAGCTGCGGTGGGCTTGGGGAAGCCCGCCGCACCAAATGGAGAGGGGTTTTACATGCCTGGCACTATGCGCGGTGTCTACACCAACCTTACCGAGATTCGCCGAAAGGTCTTCGCGGGCGTCGCCCGCATCGCCTACGAGCAGGGGGAGGACTCCGAGGGAGACCTCCAGCGCCTGCCCTACGAGATCGTCCCCGGCGAGATCGCGACCTATCGCGAGTCCGTCTTCCTTGAGCGCGCTATCGTGCAGGAGCGCATCCGCCTGGCCATGGGCCTGCCGCTGCAGGGCGTCGACAAGCCGCAGAGCATGACCGACGGCATCATCGACGCCTCGGTTCCCGAGACCTACTACCAGCCGCCGCTGATCAACGTCATCAAGTTCGCCTGCAACGCCTGCAAAGACAACGTCTATGAGGTGAGCAACGCCTGCCAGGGCTGCCTGGCGCACCCCTGCCGCGAGATCTGCCCCAAGGGCGCCATCACCTTCAAGGACAAGAAGGCCTATATCGACCAGGAGAAGTGCGTCCACTGCGGCCTGTGCGCCAAGACCTGCCCCTACCACGCCATCCACCACTTCGAGCGGCCCTGCGCCGTGGCGTGCGGAATGGGCGCCATCGGCTCCGACGAGCACGGCCACGCAAAGATCGACTACGAGAAGTGCGTCAGCTGCGGCCAGTGCCTGGTCAACTGCCCCTTCGGCGCTATCGCCGACAAGAGCCAGATCTTCCAGGTGATCATGGCCATCAACGCGGGCGACGAAGTCATCGCCGAGGTCGCGCCCGCCTTTGTCGGCCAGTTCGGCGGCAAGGGCAACGTCGACAAGCTCCGCGAGGCCTTCAAGCAGCTCGGCTTCTCCGGCATGGAGGAGGTCGCCCTCGGCGCCGATCTGTGCACCATCCAGGAGTCCGAGGACTTCCTCGAGGAGGTGCCCGAGAAGATTCCGTTCATGGGCACTTCTTGCTGCCCGGCATGGTCGGTCATGGCAAAGAAGGAGTTCCCCAAGAACGCCGATTGCATCAGCATGGCCCTTACGCCCATGACGCTCACCGCGCGCCTTATCCGCAAGCAGCACCCCAACGCAAAAATCGTCTTTGTCGGGCCGTGCTCCGCAAAGAAGCTCGAGGCCATGCGCGAGTCCGTGCGCTCCGAGGTCGACTTCGTTCTCACCTTTGAGGAGATGGCGGGCATGATGAGCGCCAAGGAGATCGACTACACCAAGCTCGCGGGCGAGGGAGGCGATTTCGACGTTGCCTCCGCCGACGGCCGCGGGTTCGCCGTGGCGGGCGGCGTGGCGACGGCCGTGGCCAACGCCATTCACAAGCGCTACCCCGAGCGCGAGGTCAAGGTGGCCAACGCCGAGGGCCTCGAGGAGTGCCGCAAGCTGATGAAGGACGCCGTCAAGGGCAAGTATGACGGCTACCTGCTCGAGGGCATGGCCTGCCCGGGCGGCTGCGTCGCCGGCGCCGGCACCCTTACCGCGGTGAACAAGACCGCCGCCGCGGTCAAGCGCTACGCGAAGACCTCGCCGCGCAAAAACGCCAACGAGAACTCCTACCGCATGCTCATCCCGGCGCTCGAGCGCGACGCCGACGGCAAGCAGGCGGACGAGATCGATGCGGTCGCCGAGACCATGGACGCCCAGGTCCCGCAGGAATAACTGTCAAGAAGCACCGGCGGGGCCGGTTGCCGCGCGCGGGTCGTGCGACAATCGACCCCGCTTTTGTGTCTGCAAAGAAGGGTTAGCGCCAATGCTCAAGGTCAGCCAAGCCATCCTGCACGTCTTCGACTTCGAGACGGGCTCCAAGTACTACTCCGAGGCCCCGCTCGACCTCGAGAACCGCCCCACCAAGTCCTACGTGCAGCGCCGCCTGCGCAAGATCTGCGCGAGCCCCGAGTCGAACCACGGCGAGTTCGCGGAGGACTCCGGTTTTGCCGGCGAACTCGAGCATTACCTCATGGGCGGGGCCGACTTCCAGGGCTTCTCGGTCCAGATCGCGGAGTGGTTCTGGGAGGAGCTGCGCCGCTCCGAGGAGCTCGAGCAGGTTGACCTGCTCGTCGCCGACTTCATCGACACCGACGTCGCGGCCGTGGGCGCCAACTCCACCGACGCCGAGGTCGACGCCGCGTTCGACGGCCCCGAGGGCAAGCGTTTCTTCGCCGTGGTGCTCCTGCCGCGCAAACAGTCCTTCGTCCATGAGATCGGCGGCACCAACGAGATCCTGCGCATGGACACCGCCCTGCCCAACCCCACGGCAAAGATCGACACCTACGTGCTCGTGGACTGCGACTCCTTTGCCATCGACTTTCACGACAAGGAGCGCTCGATAGGCGGGCAATCGATCCAGATCCTGCCCGACAAGTTCCTGCAGTGCTCTGCCGCGGCCTCAACGCAGGAGGTGTTCAGCGAGGTGAGCGTCATCGTGCAGGACGTCGCCGAGGAGTACGGCCTCACGCCCGCGGTCGAGGTGGGCCGCGCCAAGGCCGCCGTCGCCCAGCAGGCTGACCGCGACGAGGTGGTTACTCCCGCCGAGATCGGCCGCGTGGTTTTCGAGGACCGCCCCGACGTGCAACAGGTCTTTGAGGAGCGCGTCCGAGAGGCGAAGCTCCCCGAGGAGGCCCCGGTGCGCCGCGGCGTCGCCAACCGTCTGGCCAAGAACCACAAGATCAAGACGGACACCGGCATCGAGATCACCTTCCCGTCCGATCTCGCTGACAAGCCCGGCTACCTCGATTTCGCCACCGGCGCAGACGGCACCATCTCCATCACCATCGGCAACGTCGCCCACATCGAGAACAAGTAGCTGGGACAAAAGGGACGGGGGATTTTGTCCCAAAATGTGGAGCGGCCCCACAAGCTGGGACCAAATCCCCCGTCCCTTTTGTCCCAGGGCGTGTGCATTTGGTCGCGGGGGATTGAAGACGGCTACAATAGGGGAACTCTTCTCAGACGCATCTAAACCACACCATGGGGGAGAACCGATGACCAAGCCCTCTCGTAATCTATCTCGGCGCGATGCCCTGCGCCTACTTATGGGCTCTGCGCTGACCGTCGGCACCGCCGCAGCGCTCAAGCCCGCCGCTGCGATTGCCGTGACCGCTCAGCAGAAGGCGGACAATGCTCAGGCCCAGGCCGACAAGACCAAGCAGCAGCTCGATGACGCCCAAGCTCAGTACGACGCTGCCCAGGAGAAGCTCGCGACTATCGCGGAGGAGTATTCCGCCGCCGCGGCTAAGCTCTCGGCAACCCAGGGCCAGATCGCGACCTTGAACCAGCAGATCTCCGAGGCGGAGGACGCCATCGCCGCCAAGGAGGACGAGATCGCCAAGACCCAGTCCGACATCGAGGCCAAGCAAAAGAAGCTCGGCAACCGCATGAGCGCCGCCTACAAGTCGGGCAACCAGTCAGCCATCGACCTTCTTTTGAACTCGTCCTCCTTCGAGGAGCTTACGAGCAACATCTACTACCTCGACAAGATGACCGCGCAGGACAGGGACATGATCGAGGAGGTCAAGACCCTGAAGGCCGACCTCGAGCAGCAGAAGTCCGACCTCGAGCAGCAGAAGTCCGAGCTCGAGGGCCAGAAGGCCGACCTCGAGACGCTCGAGAGCCAGCAGGCCGAGGAGCTCGCCGCCGCTCAGGCCAAGCAGGACGAGGCCGCCGCGGTCGTGTCGGGCCTCTCCGACTCCGTCCAGGCCCTCATGGCGCAGCACGATGCCGAGCTCGTCGCCGCCCAGGAGGCGGCGGAGGAGGCCAAGCGCATCGCCGCCGAGGCAAAGAAGTCGAATAAGTCCTGGGCAACGAGCACCAACACCCAGGTGCTCGGAAGCGGTTCTCTTGCCGGGGTCACGGCTGCGGCCGCGTCGACGCCCTCTCCGGGCAGCGGGCTGTGCGCGGCGTGGATCACCTACGTCTTTATGAACGCCGGCGTCGGCCGGTTCGGCGGCAACGCCTGCGACATGTGCGCTTGGTGGTGCGGCAACGACGTCTCGCAGATCAAACCCGGCATGATCATCGCCGTTGAGTCGTCGAGCTCGGGCACGAGCGCCGGTCGGATCTACGGCCACATCGGCGTCTATCTTGGCGACGGCCTTGTGCACCACAACATCGGCTACATCACGACCGACACCGTCTCGTCGTGGTGCGCCAAGTACTGCAAGTACATGAGCGCCCGCTGCGGCTGGCTCGGGGGCATCGCCCTTTCCTAGCCCGTTGCCGGCCTGTTCGCCCGCCGCCGCGCAATTCGGGGCGTCCTGCGAAGTCGCGGCGCGCCCCGTTCTTCTTGCCCCGCAGGCGAGCGACTCCGTCGGCAAACAGAGAAGCGCCTCGCGACCAAACCAAACCGGGTCGCGAGGCGCTTTTTTCTAGTGTTCGGTTTTCGAGGCGGGGCTCGGAAGGCTACTCGCTCTTCTGACCTTCATCGTCGGAGAAGTAGAGGTCCTCCTCGTCATCTCCCTCGTTGTCGAGCTTCAGGGGCTTGAAGCTCGCGGTGTCTCCGCCCACGAGGTCTTGTGTGGCGTCGACGATGTTGCTCTCGCGGCTGTCGCGCATGGTCGCCGAGAAGATATCCTCGTCGTCATCGTCGGAGTCCATGGTCTCGACCTGCGTGTTGCGCTCGAGGCTCTTGGGCGAGCTGAGGCCCTCATCGGGGAGCTCGATGCGCTGGAGCTTGTGCTGCGACTTCTTCTTCGAGAAGAGGGGCACGTACTCGAACAGGATGCTGGAGCCCTCGAGGCCGTACCACTTGGCGGGGCTGCCGCAGATGTGGCGGATCATGTACTTGAGGCTCATCACGCGGTGGTCGGTGCCCGACAGGTCGGTCTCGGGGCTGATGACCTTGCGCAGGAGGCAGAACTTGAAGTCGCCGACGGCGCTGTGCGTGCGATAGATCGAGTACTTGTGGTTCTGCGGAGAGATCTGGTTGCGCTCGACGAGGTCGGCGACGATCTGGTAGAGGTAGGTGTTGACGCGCTGGTTGACCTTGAAGCCGAGGCGCAGCTGGACCTTAAAGAGGAAGTCCGTGTTGAAGCTGTTCACGATGTACTCGTGGGTGTACGGCTCATCGGTGACCTGAACGTTCAGGAAGTAGTAGGCCTTCGCGCGCTTGGGCTGCTTGTCCAGGATCGAGTAGAGGATGTCGCGGTCGAGCTTGTCGATCGAGGAGTCGTTCGTCAGAAAGACGAGGTTGTCGGCCAGGTAGGGGACCTCGTCGTCGTGGCAGAGCTCGAAGAGCTGGTCGAGGTACTTGTTCACGGGCAAGAAGACCGTCTGGGTCCTCTCGACGGCGGTGCCGCGGCGCCACACGTACATTACGATGAAGATCGCGGCGGCTAAGAGCACGGTCACGTAACCGCCGTGGAAGAACTTCGTCAGGCTCGAGAAGAAGAACATGAGCTCGATGGCGCCGAAGATGATCAGGAACGGCACGGCGGCGACGGGCTTGTGGCGGATCTTGGACAGGTACGTGAAGAGAAGAATCGTGGTCATCAGCATCGTGACGGTGATGGCCAGGCCGTAGGCGGCCTCCATGTGCTCGGAGCTCCTAAAGAGGAGGACGACGCCGATGCAGCCGATCCACATGATGTTGTTGATCATCGGGATGTAGATCTGGCCCTTGGTCTCGGACGGGTAGTTGACGTGCATGTGGGGCATGAGGTCAAGGCGCACGGCCTCCGAGACGATGGAGTAGGAGCCGGTGATCAGTGCCTGGGACGCGATGATGGCGGCGAATGCCGACAGGATGACGGCGAAGACACGCAGGTTCTCGGGGAGCATCTGGTAGAAGGGGTTGAGGTCGGCGATGCCCATGAGCGAGGTGTTCGCGTTGTTGGCGATGATCCAGGCGCCCTGGCCGAGGTAGTTGATGATCAGGCACGCCTTGACGAAGGGCCAGGAGGCGTAGATGTTCGGCTTGCCCACGTGGCCCATGTCGGAGTAGAGGGCCTCGGCGCCGGTGGTGCAGAGGAAGACGTTGCCGAGGACCATGAGGCCGGCGGCGTTGAGGTTGCCGTCAAAGAGGAACGCGATGCCGCGCAGGGGGTTGAGCGCGCGCAGGACGCCGATGTTGCCGACGACGTGCGTGAGGCCGGAGATGCCCAGGAAGAGGAACCACAGCGTCATCACGGGGCCGAAGAACTTGCCGATGGTGGAGGTGCCGGCCTGCTGCATGGCAAACAGCACGCACAGGATGGCGATGGTGATCGCGACGACGATGTTCTGGTTGTCGCCGATGAAGGCGTAGCAGAAGTCGACCGTGCGCAGGCCCTCGATGGCCGTCGTGACGGTGACGGCCGGCGTCAGGATGCCGTCGGCAAGAAGCGCCGCGCCGCCGACCATGGCGGGGATGATCAGCCATTTGCCGCAGCGCTTGACCAGGCTGTAGAGGGCAAAGATGCCGCCCTCGTTGTGGTTGTCCGCCTTCATGGCAACGAGGACGTACTTGACCGTGGTGATGAGGGTCAGGGTCCAGATGATGAGGGAGAGGGCTCCCAGCACGACGTCCGTGCTCATCGTGGCGAGACCGCCGTTGCCGCTCATGATCGCCTTCAGGGTGTACATCGGGCTGGTGCCGATGTCTCCGTAGACGACGCCAAGCGTGACGAGGATCATGCCGGCGGACAACGGGATCCCGGCGCGCTTCGCCTTGCGTGCGCGCACGTTCTCCGCTGCGCCCTTAATTGATGCTCCCATGTCGCTCCAAACTCGAAAACTATAGGGGTTCCCGTGACAGGTAAAGAGCCCTGAAACATACTGGTCACAACAATATAGTGCTTTAAGAAAAAAAGAATAGTGTCTGTTCTTGATGAGTTTTCGAAACATGATGTAAGGCGAGCTGCGGGGTTGATTTCGTCGGCTTTGAGCCTCCAGTTCGGATAAAGCGTGCATCCAGTGACGCTTCTTGCCCCGTGAGGCATCAAAAACGTCGCGCAATGCACGTCTTTTCGGCGAGGTGGCACGATGGCAAGAAGGGCTCCGCCGGCGCAGTGTCCTTTTTGCGGCGAAGAAGCACGCCGCCGCGCCGCGGTCACGGCTATGGGAAAATCAACCGGATTGAGTTGTCTACGGGCGAAAGGTGTCCCGCTATGGAGTTTGTTGCCACGTGCCCCAAGGGGTTCGAGAAGCTGCTGGCAGAGGAGCTGGCGTCGTTTCGCATACCTCAGGTCCGCCAGCTGCGAGGCCAGGTCGCCTTTGGGGGCGAGCTTGCCGACGCGTATCGCGCTTGCCTGTGGAGCCGCTTGGCCTCCCGCATCCTGCTTGTGCTCGCCCGCGTGGGCGCGCGCGACGCCGATGCGCTCTACGAGGGCATCCAGTCCGTCGACTGGTCGGGTCACCTCGCGCCCGGCGCCACCTTTGTGATCGACTCGCACGGCACGAACGACAACCTGCGCAACACCCAGTTCGTCGCCCTTCGTTCCAAGGACGCCATCTCCGACCAGCTCTTCTCCGCGCGAGGCATGCGCCCGGTGGTCAACACCGACGCGCCCGACGTGACCATCGACGTGCGCCTTTCGCGCGATCGCGCGACCGTGGCCATCGACCTCACGGGCGAGCCGCTCTTCCACCGCGGCTACGACTCGCGCTCTGCGCGCAAGGTCGCGCCGCTGCGCGCAGACTACGCCGCCATGGTGCTCGCCGCGGGCCGCTGGTACCGCAATGTTCGCCACGGCGCCCCTGTCCTCGCCGCCCTGTGGGCCGGCCAGGGAGCCGTGCTCGTGGAGGCCGCCGGCGAGGCGCTTGACCGTGCCCCTGGCCTGCTGCGCGCCCGCTGGGGCTTTGAGGG
>UQIF01000013.1 GCA_900540955.1 uncultured Olsenella sp. | reverse complement strand
TCCGATCTGCCCGCGTGTCACCTCCCGACACGCGGGCGGCCTCTTGCCTGCAATTTCAGCCTGCTGCTTTTGACTGCCAAATTAGACAGGCCGAAATAGCAGGCGAGACCGACGTGGTCGGGGCCGCTATACTCGAGTGGAAAGAAGATCGGGAAAGAAGGACCCATGCCCATCAGCAGCCAACAGATGCGCGCGGCGGAGAGCCGCAACCGTGTGCCCGACGTCGTGGTCATCACCGGCATGTCGGGCTCGGGGCGCACGCAGGCGCTCCACGTGTTCGAGGACATGGGCTACTTCTGCATCGACAACCTGCCCCCGCGGCTTTTGCTCCAGCTCGCCGAGCTTGTGGGCATCAACTCCGGCGTGGGACGCCACCTTGCCGTGACCTGCGACCTCAGGAGCCAGGGCCTCTTTGACGAGATCACGGACTCCCTGCAGCAGCTGCGCGAGCACGAGATCAGCTGTCAGGTCGTATTTCTCGACACCTCCGACAAGGTCCTCATCCGCCGCTATGACGAGAACCGCCGCCGCCACCCGCTGGCAAAGCCCGGCGAGCCGCTTGTCTCGGCCATCTCGCGCGAGCGCCGCCAGCTGCGCGCCGTGCGCGACTCGTCCGACCTCGTCATCGACACCTCCGCGCTGCCCACCAAGGAGCTCCGCGCGCGCCTTCGCCGTGCTTTCTCGGAGCTCACCGATCAGCAGCTCCTGGAGGTCTCGGTCTTCTCGTTCGGCTTTAAGCACGGCATGCCTGTGGAGGCCGATCTTATGATCGACGTGCGCTTCTTGCCGAATCCCTTCTACGACCCGCAGATGCGCACCATGACGGGCAACGACCCGCTCGTGCGCGATTTCGTGATCGAGAATGACGTCACGCAGAAGTTCCTGGCCGCTTGGGAGAACCTGCTCGACGTCGCCATGCCCGGCTACGTCGCCGAGGGCAAAAGCCACCTGTCCATCGCAGTCGGCTGCACGGGCGGCCAACACCGCAGCGTCGCCATTGCCAACGCCACTGCCGACTATCTGCAGCGCGGGGGCTATCACGTGAGCCTCTCGCACCGCGACCTTGCGCTCGCCAACGTGAGGAACAGCTAGCCATGTCGTTTACCGCCGAGGTCAAAGACGAGCTCGCCCGCGTGGACGGCCCGACTGAGGCTGCGCAGTATGCGCAGCTCTCGGCTATCATGCGCGTGTGCGGCACGCTCTCCTTCAGGGGGCCGGGCCGCTACTCGATCAAGATCGCGACCGAGACCGGCGCCGTCGCGCGCACGGCCATCAAGCTGACGCACAAGCTCTTCGACCTTGAGACATCGCTCACCGTGCGCCGCAGCGTCCTGCACAAGACGCGCAACTACCTCATCGAGATTCCCGAGCAGCCTGAGCTCGCCGACGCCCTCGTGGAGCTCGGCATCCTCGTGCCGGGCCATGGCCTGGCCCCTGGGGTGCCCAGGAACCTCCTGCGTACCCGCTCCGCCATCTCGGCCTTCGTCCGCGGCGCCTTCATGGCGGGCGGCTTCATCGCGGACCCCCGCGGCGAGTTCCACCTCGAGATCGCCGTGACGGGGGAGGAGTTCGCCCGCGAGCTCGTCGCCCTCATCAGTTCCTTCGGGGCAGGCGCCCGCCTCAACCACCGGCGCGGCGCCTACGCCATCTACCTCAAGAGCTACGAGGACATAACGGCGCTGCTGCGGGGCATGGGCGCCGAGCGCGTGGCCCGCGTGGTCGAGATCGCCCGCGCAAAGAAGTCCGTAAAAAACGACGTTAACCGCCGCGTCAACGCCGAGATGGCCAACCAGGCCCGCTCCACGGGCGCCGCCGCCGACCAGCTGGAGCTCATCGACGAGGCCGAGAGGCTCATCGGCATGCGCTCGCTGCCGCCGGCGCTGTGTGCCTTCTGTGAGGTGCGCCGGGCAAACCCCGAGCTCAGCCTCGCCGCCCTCGGGCAGGAGATGAACCCGCCCGCGTCCAAGTCGGCGATGTACCACCGGGTGCTTCGCCTGCAGCAGCTCGTGGACGAGGCGAAATCGCAAATCGAGTAGCCAATAATCGCCAAAGGTGTCCAAACCTCGGCAAACGGGTCCTGGAAAGAAGCCCTCGGGGACTTTGAGACCGTCACTTCACAGCCACGGTGAGGAATGCGGCGGCGTAAAATATGGACTTGATCCTGTTCTATTTGTGCTTGTCTCGATCGGCCCCGGCATGGATTGCACGCTGGGGCCCGTTCATGGGGATGGCCTCGGCTCTACCCCGGAAAGGTGGCGAAAGTTGCTTCTCGAAAGATCTACGTGGCCTGCGGTTGAGGCCTACTTCGCAAACAGCGACCTGGTTGTTCTTGGGTTCGGCAGCACGGAGAATCATGGACGGCATAATCCCCTGGGCACTGATTGGATGGCGCCCCAGAGGATAATGGACCTTATGGGTGAGCGTCGGCCTGAAGTTCTCTATGGGCCGACGCTTCGACTTGGGTCTGCCGACCACTTCATCGATTATCCCGGAACATTGTCCCTTGGGGACGATCTTCTCCACCAGGTCGCTGCGCGCATCTGTGGACAGCTCTACCATTACGGCGCCCGGCACTTCTGCTTCATCAACGGTCATGGCGGTAACACCCGTGCCCTTACCATGACCGGCTACGAGCTCAATGACCGCGGCTGCCAAGTGGCGCTTCTTAACTGGTGGAAGCTTGCGGGTGAGCTTAACCCCGCATGGGGCGGCGGCCACGGCGGCGCCCAGGAGACTTCGGCAGATCTTTGGATAGACCCGGGTTCCGTGGATATGGCGGCCCTTGGGCCCATGGATCTTGTGGATGACGGCGGGAGCAATATCAAGACGCAGGGTTTCGACGTCGTGGAGTTCGAGGGTGTTCACCCGTCGCTCATCCGCCGCGCTCGCAGGTACGCTTCGAATGGATGGATTGGGAAGGACGATCCCAGGCAGGCATCTGCCGAGTGGGGAGAGCAGATGCTCACCGCCTTTGCGGACTGGGCAGTCAAGTTTGTGGACGCTTTTGCTCAGTCCCCGCTTCCTCCCCAGGTGAATCGTTAGGCAAGAAGGACGAGGTCTACCCCCCTCGGTTGCCGAATTCTCGCCGGGACGTCTGGTTCTTCGCTGCCTGCCTTTATACGTAAACAGGGTCCATCGGCATCTGCCGATGGACCCTGTTGTTTACCTTGGGGCTTCGGAACTACTTCGCAGGCGTTGCGTTTTGCAGCTCGGGTATGCGTGCGGCGTTGACCTTGATGTTGGTGAACTTATTTGAGGTCACCTTGTTCAGCGTCTTGTGCAGCATGGGGATGATGGGCATATCCTCGGCAGCAATCGCGTCCGCCTCGTGCATAAGCTGGACGCGCTCGCCCTCGTCGACGGTCTTTCTCGCCTCGTCCAGCTTGGCGTCGAAATCTGCGCTGGAGTAGTGCGAGACGTTGTCGCCCACGCCGGTGTACATGAGGGGCTGCAGGAAGTTGTCCATGATGGGGTAGTCCGCCGTCCAGCCGCGGAAGCCAATCTGGAAGTTGCCGGCAATGTAGTCGTCGAGCATCGTTGCGTATTCTTTCTGGTCGATGGTCACCTCGATGCCCACCGCCTTCCAGTCGCTCTGAAGGATTTCGCTCTCGTCCGTCTTGTTGTTGGAAGCCACCATGACGGTGAGTTCGATTCCGCGCATCCCGTCAGGGCCAGCGGGATAGCCCGCCTCATCAAGAAGCTTGTTGGCCTTGTCGACGTCGTAGCCGCAGTACTGCCACGTGGTCTCGTCGTTGCCCTTGATTCCCGGCGGGACGATGTCGCCTGCGGGCTTTGCGAAGCCCTCGTACAGCGTGTCGCAGAGGTTCTGGCGGTTAATGGCGAGCGACATCGCCTGGCGAACCCTCTTGTCGGAAAGGACGGGGTCGTTGACGTTGTACGCGAGGTACTCCGTGTACAGAACCTCGCCGACCATCGACTGCTTGTTGGGGGAGGTGGTGTAGCCGTCGTCCGATTGGCCGTACTTTTCTACCGTCTCTTTGACGCGCCCGGTCGGGATGTCGCAAATGTCGAGGTTGCCGGCCTCAAACTCGCGAAATGCCGTGGTTGTGTCCTTGTAGATGTTGAAGCGGATGGCGTCGCACTTGACGGACCTGTCGCCGGTGTAGCCCTCATAGCGCGTCATGTTGATGTACTGGCCATCGTTCCAGACGCCGTCCATCTGGAGGGGGCCATTGCCTACGGGCGACTTGGAGTAAGTATCGAAGTTGTCCTTGGCGCAGTCGGGAATGGGCGAGAGGGGCGCGCAGGACACAACGAAGGGGAAATCAGCGTAGGGCTCGTCGAGCTCAACCTTGAGGGTGTAATCATCGGGGCAAGAAAGCCCCTCAAGCTCCTGGGCCTTTCCATTTACCACATCGTCGTAGCCCTTGACCATTGCGAGGTGGTACGAGACCACGGAAGGCGCCACGGTGGTTTTGGGGTTGCAAAGTCGGTTCCACGCGTACTGGAACGACTTGGCCGTCACATCGGAACCGTCATGGAACTTGAGCCCCTGCTTGATACGGAACGTCCACGTCGCTGCTTCGTCGGACGACTCCCACGACTCGGCAACGCTGGGCTTGATCTCTTCCGTGTCATAGTCGTAGGCCGTGAGCTGGTCGAAGAGCTGGGAAGCAACGGCTGCGCCATTGAACTCCTCGATGTCAAAGGGGTCGATCGACGTGGGGTTCGTGATTGCATAGTTGATGGTCCCGCCGGAGGGCTTCCCGCCGCCGGACGAGCGCTGCCCGCAGGCGGCAAGGCTGGTTGCCGCAACCGCGGCGGCTCCGCCCTTGATGAAGGTACGACGATTCATCGAATGATCCATAGCTTCCTCCTATATGTTTGTCGCCTTGCAGGCGGCGCGCGGCGCAAGAGCCTGCATCGTGGGATTAATACTCTTCCTAATGGGAGGGGGTGGCAGAAGAATGAAACAAATTTGAAGCAATTGCTTTCAACATCGATACGCCCACCTCAGCCTTCCTACCGTTTGCTGTTGGCTCCATAAGAACTTCACAATTCAAAGATGGGCTGGCGCGTGCCTTCCAATCCTTTTGCGTAATGTCGCGTTTAAGTTAATAGATGTGCCGTCGAACCCGAAGTCAGTTTCCTTCGACACCTTCGAGTCTAAGCTGCTAGCATAAAGTTTTGTTATAAGGAGGAAATCACATGTACATGGCGAGAAGTACTTGGACGCAGGTTCGTGATTACTTTAAGGGTCATGACCTGGTGATTATTGGGGTCGGCTCAACCGAGTGCCACGGCAGGCACAATCCGCTGGGCACCGATACCATGGCGCCAGACAGAATCCTCGAGCTGTTGGAACGGCGTGATGGAACATATCTTGTTGCGCCGACCCTTCCCTATGGCGCGACGGATGACCTTGTCGGGTATCCAGGCACGGTGAGCCTTGGCGTGCAGGGGCTCTACGATGTCCTCTCGAGCATCACGCGGCAGCTGGTCAGCTACGGTGCGCGTCGCTTCGTCTTCCTTAACGGCCATGGCGGCAACGTGAAGTCGCTCTCGATGGTGTCAATGGATCTGAACGACGCCGGATGCCTCGCGGCAGTTGTCAACTGGTGGAAGGTGGCTCCGCAGCTTAACCCGGCATGGGGCGGTGGGCATGGCGGCGCCATGGAGACGAGCGCCAATCTTGCCATCGACCCCGCTTCCGTCGACATGTCGCAGGTGACCGACGAGGGCCTGCTCCACGACATTGGGGAGGATATGCCCTCGTGCGGCTGGAACACCGTGAGCTTTGGCGGTGCCGAGGTCGAGTTCCCGCGCCGGCTTGCGCGTTTTGCGAGTTCCGGGTGGGTTGCCGAGGGGCATGAGGACCACCCGAGCGGGGCCAGCGCAGAGCTTGGCACCGCGATGCTCGAGGGCACGGCAACGTGGCTCCAGGGCTTTACGCACGCCCTGGAGGCCGAGGAGCTGCCCCAACCGATCGACTTCTCCCACGAGACGGACCGCCTCGACCGCTAACGTGGGCATGTCCGACGGCCATGCCTAGAACAATATGTTCCGACCTGCCGCAGGGCAGGCTGGAGTCAAGGAGGAAATATGCGCATCGAATTAAGTACCTGGCCTGCGGTTGAAGACTACTTCCAGCGGGGAAACGACCTTGTCGTCATGGCAATAGGAAGCACGGAGGAGCACGGGAGGCACAACCCGCTCGGGACGGATACCCTCGCACCCAACCTGCTGCTCGACAAGATCGAAGCTGCCCTTGGCAAGGACGTTCTCATCGCTCCGACAATTCCCTTCGGCAACGCCGATGACCTCGTGGGGTTCCCGGGAACGCTCTCGATAGGCTACGACCTTCTTCGGTCGCTGGTCCGGACGCTCAGCATGCAGCTCTACGACTATGGTGCGCGAAGGTTCCTCTTCATAAACGGCCACGGGCCCAACATCAAGCCCATCTCGAGCGTGTGCGAGGAGCTCAACCGGCGCGGGTGCCTTGCCGCCAGGGCGGATTGGTGGCTCATGGCGGGTGAGCTCAACCCCGCATGGCGTGGAGGGCATGGCGGGGCGGAGGAGACGGCTGCCGTGATGGCCGTCGATCCCTCGCTGGTGGATGCCTCCGAGCTTGGCCCCATGGCCCTCGCGAACGACATCTCGGACGAGCTTCCCACCTCCGGATGGGACAACGTTGAGTTCAAGGGCGCGCACGTTGCGATTCCCCGCGATGCCTGCCGCTACGCCGGCAACGGCTGGATAGGCCCCGACGACCCGGCGCTTGCCGACCCGGAGTGGGGAGGCCAGATGATGGATGGCGTCGCCAGCTACCTCGTCGACTTCATCGGAGCCCTCGGGCGCGCCCCGCTTCCCGCGCCCATGCCTGTCCGCACGACCAAGGCATATGGCGAAGCTGCCAACAAGTGATATCTGCATATACGCGACTGTAGATACTAGGAAAAGAGGCTATCAACCATGGATTTCAATGACGGCGAGGTCGCAGACCTCCTCGGCAGGCTTTCTGACGCAAAGTCCCCCTCGGGCTTCGAGGATGAGGTCGTTGACGTTGTGCGCGACTTTTGCAGCGGATGGGCAAAGGTCGAGAGCAATACCGTCCACGATGCGCTCATCACCCCCAACAATTTCACGGGCAGCAAGCCTGTTCTCATGCTCGACGCTCACGGCGATGAGGTCGGGGGCATGGTCAAGTCCATCCGCTCCAACGGCACAATGACGTTCGTAGAGCTCGGCCGTTTCTCTCCCAACGTGCTCGCCGGTCAGGATGTCCTGGTCAGAAACACGCTCGGTGAGTGGGTGCATGGCGTCATCGGCGTGAAGCCGCCGCACTTTATGAGCGCCGCCGAGCGCGCATCTGGCGAGCTCCAGCTCATCCTGGATGTCGGCGCCACCTCCAAGGAGGAGGCGGTCAACGTCTTCCACATGGGCATGGGTGAGCCCTTCGTGCCCGCTACGAAGTTTGAGTACGACGAGGCGACCGGCGTTGCGCTGGGCAAGGCGTTCGACTGCCGCGCGGGAGTCGCTGCCGAGCTCCTGGCCCTGCGCGAGCTTTCCGGCCGCGACGACCTTCCCTTCGACGTCGTGGCGTCGGTGAGCGCCATGGAAGAGGTGGGCGAGCGGGGCGTGCTTGCGGCGGCCATGCGATTCAACCCCATGGTTGCCTTCATGTTCGAAGGCTGCCCGGCAGACGACACCTTCACTATTCCCGATGACGTTCAGACCGCCTTCCGCCACGGCCCGATGTTCCGCTATTTCGACTGCTGCATGATCACCAATCCGCGTTACCAGCGCTTCGTTCTCAAGTGCGCCTCAGAGGCGGGGCTTGTGTGCCAGACGAGCGTGCGAGAGGGCGGCGGCACCGATGGTGGGCCAATCCATATGCTTGACGTCCCCTGCGTGGTCGCCGGCGTCCCCAGCCGCTACGTCCACTCCGGAACTGCCCTGTGCACACTCTACGACGTCAAGATGACGGCGGAGGTCGCGGTGGCGGTGGCCGAGCGCATGACCCCCGAGGACGTTCGCGCGTTCTAGAAAAGAATGCCGCGGCGCATCGCCCCAAGCCCGCGATGCGCCGCGGACGCTTCGCCCGCAGTGCTTGCGTGCGAAGCAAAAACGCAAATCGCGTAGCCTAAAAATCGCTCAAAGGCCCGAAAACCTCGGCAGACGGGCAAATTTGTGGCTATTTTTTAGCGATTTTGCCCGAAATCGGCGATTCAATTTGCTGAGCGCGGTATAAAGTCGGCCCCGATTGCGGTACACTCCGAGATGGCAATGTTTTGCCAATCGCAAACAGGCCCAAGGGGAGACGCCCCAAGGACCATGTGAAAGGAGAAGGCATGGCAGTAAAGGTTGCTATTAACGGCTTTGGTCGCATCGGCCGTCTGGCTTTCCGTCAGATGTTCGGTCACGAGGGCTCCGAGATCGTCGCCATCAACGACCTCACCTCCCCCGACATGCTCGCGTACCTGCTGAAGTATGACTCCACGCAGGGCAACTACGCTCGCGACCACAAGGTCGAGGCTACCGAGGACTCCATCGTCGTCGACGGCAAGGAGATCAAGATCTACAAGGAGGCCGACGCCAACAACCTCCCCTGGGGCGAGCTGAACGTCGACGTCGTGCTCGAGTGCACCGGCTTCTACACCTCCAAGGCCAAGGCCCAGGCTCACATCAACGCCGGCGCCAAGAAGGTCGTCATCTCCGCTCCCGCGGGCAACGACCTGCCGACCATCGTCTACAACGTCAACCACGAGCAGCTCACCGCTGATGACAACATCATCTCCGCTGCTTCCTGCACCACCAACTGCCTCGCCCCGATGGCTAAGGGCCTGAACGACTTCGCCCCCATCGTCTCCGGCATCATGACCACCATCCACGCCTTCACCGGCGACCAGATGCCGCTCGATGGCCCGCAGCGTAAGGGCAACAAGCGTCGTTCCCGCGCCTGCTCCGAGAACATCGTCCCGAACTCCACCGGTGCCGCCAAGGCCATCGGCCTCGTTCTCCCCGAGCTCAACGGCAAGCTTATCGGTGCCGCCCAGCGCGTTCCGACGCCGACCGGCTCCCTCACCAACCTCTACGCCGTCGTTGACAAGAAGGTCACCGTCGAGGAGGTCAACGCCGCTATGAAGGCCTACGCCGAGACCATCCCCGAGACCTTCGGCTACAACGAGGACGAGATCGTCTCCCGCGACATCGTCGGCGAGACCCACGGCTCCATCTTCGACGCCACCCAGACCATGGTCCAGGACCTCGGCAACGGCCAGTCCCTCGTCCAGGTCACCTCTTGGTACGACAACGAGAACTCCTACACCTCTCAGATGGTCCGCACCATCAAGTACTTCGAGAAGTTCGTCGCCTAAGTTCTCGCCTAGTTCGATTGGCATCTTGGGGGTGCGGTCGCAGCTCTCGGGCCGCGGCCGCGCCCCTTTTTTGTTTGAAGCTTCTAGTAAAGGAGTTTGAGCATGGCTTTCACCAAGAAGACCGTTCGTGACGCCGACGTCGACGGCAAGCGCGTCCTCATGCGCGTTGACTTCAACGTGCCCCTGAAGGACGGCGTCGTCACCGATGACACCCGCGTTCGCGCCGCCATCCCCACCATCCAGTACCTCAAGGAGCACAACGCCAAGATCATCCTGATGAGCCACCTCGGCCGTCCGGACGGCACCGGCTTCCAGCCCGAGCTCTCCCTGCGTCCCGCTGCCGAGAAGCTCGCTGAGCTCACCGGCTACGAGGTCAAGTTCGTCGAGGACACCTATGGCGAGAAGGCCGCCGAGGCCGTCGCAGCCCTCGAGCCGGGCGACATTCTCGTTCTCGAGAACGTCCGCTTCGACAAGCGCGAGAAGAAGAACGATCCCGAGATCGCCAAGACCCTCGCTTCCTACGGCGACATCTTCGTCCTCGACGCCTTCGGCACCGCCCACCGTGCCCAGGGCTCCGTCGTGGGCCCCGCCGCCTACCTGCCCGCCTACGCCGGCTTCCTGCTCGAGAAGGAGGTCGACACCCTGACCGGCATCTTCGCCGAGCCTGAGCGCCCCTTCGTCGCCATCGTCGGCGGTTCCAAGGTTTCCTCCAAGATCGGCGTCCTCGATCACCTTATCGACTCCGCCGACACCCTGATCATCGGCGGCGGCATGGCCTACACCTTCTTCCTGGCTCAGGGCCTCAGCGTCGGCCAGTCCCTCAAGGAGGAGGACTGGGTCGAGCGCGCGGGCGAGATGCTCAAGAAGGCCGAGGCCAAGGGCGTCAAGATCCTGCTCCCCGTCGACAACCGCGTCGCCGATCACTTCGGCGAGGACGCCGTCCCCGAGGTCGTTGCCTCCGACGCCATCCCCGATGACCGCGAGGGCATGGACATCGGCCCCAAGACCGAGGAGCTCTACGCCGAGGCCATCAAGGGCGCCAAGACCGTCTTCTGGAACGGCCCCATGGGCGTTTTCGAGTTCGACAACTTCGCTCACGGCACCGAGGCCGTCTGCCGCGCCGTGGCCGACTCCGACTGCACGTCCATCATCGGTGGCGGCGACTCCGTCGCGGCCGTCAACAAGTTCGGCCTGGCCGACAAGATGAGCTGGATCTCCACTGGCGGCGGCGCCTCCATGGAGCTCGTCGAGGGTAAGGCTCTTCCCGGAGTGGAGGCGCTTCTCGATGCGTAAACTCATGATCGCTGGCAACTGGAAGATGAACAAGACCTACACCGAGGGCGTCGTCCTCGCTCAGGGTCTTGTCGACGCGCTCAAGGACACCGAGGTCAAGGTTGACGTCGTCGTCTGTCCGCCGACCGTCGACCTCAAGGGTGTCTCCGAGGTCATCGACCAGACTTCCGCCCCCTTCGCCCTGGGCGCCCAGAACGTCTACTTCGAGGAGTCCGGCGCCTTCACCGGCGAGACTGCTCCCTCGATGCTCGAGTCCGTGGGCGCGACCTACTGCGTCATCGGCCACTCCGAGCGCCGCGGCTACTTCGGCGAGACCGATGAGGACATCAACAAGAAGGCCAAGGCCCTGATGGCCCACAACATCGTGCCGATCTCCTGCTGCGGCGAGCCGCTTGAGGTCCGCGAGGCCGGCAAGCACGTCGAGTTCGTCGTCGACCAGATCAAGGCCGACACCGAGGGCCTCGAGATCACCGATCCCTCGAAGTACGTCATCGCCTACGAGCCCATCTGGGCCATCGGTACCGGCAAGACCGCCACTGCCGACGACGCCCAGGAGGTCTGCGGCGCTATTCGCGAGACCCTGGCCCAAATCTTCGGCCAAAAGACCGCCGACGGCATCCGCGTCCTTTACGGCGGCTCCGCCAAGCCCGGCAACATCGCTGAGCTCGTCGCCAAGCCCGACGTGGACGGCGCCCTTGTGGGCGGCGCCTCGCTCAAGGCCGAGGACTTCTCCCAGATGGTCATCAAGGCAGGGGAGTAGCACACAATGTCTTCAGTTCGTGTTCCCGCGCTTCTGGTCATCATGGACGGTTGCGGACTGGCGCCTGCCGGCCCCGAGAACGCCGTCTCCTTGGCTAAGCGCCCGTTCATTGACTCGCTTACCAAGAAGTACCCGCACACCACGCTCGGCGCCTCGGGCGAGGACGTGGGCCTTCCTGACGGCCAGATGGGCAACTCCGAGGTCGGTCACCTCAACATTGGCGCCGGTCGCATCGTGTTCCAGTCCCTGTCGCTGGTGAACAACGCCATCAAGGACGGCTCGTTCAAGCAGAACGAGGCCATCGTCGCCGCCATGGATAAGGTCAAGGCGAATGGCTCTACGCTTCACGTCATGGGCCTCATCTCCAATGGTGGCGTTCACTCCGAGATGGGCCACGCCGAGGCTCTGCTCGAGATGGCAGGCGAGCGCGGGCTGTCCCGCGTCCGCATCGACGCCTTCACCGACGGCCGTGATGTCCCCACCCAGTCCGGCGCGGGCTTCATGCACGACCTTCAGGCGTTCTGCGAGAAGATTTCCGAGAAGTACGGTAACGACACCGCCATCGCGACGGTTGCGGGCCGCTACTACGGCATGGACCGCGATAACCGTTGGGACCGTGAGCAGCTTGCCTACGACGCCATCGTCTCCGGCAAGGGCGTTAGCGCTACCAGCGCCGAGCAGGGTCTCCGTGATTACTACGCCGAGGACCCGCGCGGCGACGAGTTCGTCAAGCCCTTCGTACTCGACGCCACCGGCGTCAACGACGGCGACGCTGTCATCTTCTTCAACTTCCGTCCCGATCGTGCCCGCGAGATGACTCGCGCTATGACGCAGGCGGACTTCGACGGCTTCGAGCGCTCCAAGACCCCCGAGCTTGCCGACTTCGTCACCATGACCGAGTATGACGACTCGTTCGACGTGCACGTGGCCTTCCCCAAGACCGTGCCCGCCAACGTTCTTGCCGACGTTCTGGCCGACAACGGCCTCAAGCAGCTTCACACTGCCGAGACCGAGAAGTACGCGCACGTCACGTTCTTCCTCAACGGCGGTGTTGAGGAGCCCAAGAAGAACGAGACCCGTGTCCTCATCCCGTCGCCCAAGGTCGCCACGTACGACCTCAAGCCCGAGATGAGCGAGCCGGAGGTCACCGAGAAGCTCGTTGAGGCGATCAACGAGGATGCTGCTGATTTCTATGTGGTCAACTACGCCAACTGCGACATGGTGGGCCACACGGGCGTCGTCGAGGCCGCGGTCAAGGCCTGCGAGGCTGTCGACGACGGCCTGTCCAAGGTCATCCCGGCCATTCTGGCCAAGGGCGGTTTTGCCCTCATTACCGCTGACCACGGCAATGCGGACCACATGTACGATGTCGTTGACGGTAAGGAGAAGCCCTTCACCGCCCACACGACCAACCGCGTGCCGCTGATCGTTGTCGATGACAAGCCGGTTAAGCTCACCGGCGTGGAGGACGGCCGTCTCTCCGACATCGCCCCCACGATTCTTTCCATGATGGGTGTCGAGCGTCCCGCCGAGATGACGGGCCGCGTGCTCGCCTGCGAGGCCTAGTTCCGCCAAGGCATTCGCCTGAATCTGCGCCCGTCGGCTTATGCCGGCGGGCGTTTTCTATGTATAGTGCCAAGAAGAACCGGGCTGCCCATTTTGTGTGCAAGAGGGGAGGGCTCGCAGAAGTTCTAGGCTGTGGTACAGTTAGCAATTGTATGAACCGCACCGCCAAAGGAGAGTCCCTTTGAACCCGATCAACTACGTGCTTCTCGCGCTGCTCGTCATCTCCGGCGTCCTCACCGTGATCCTCGTGCTCATGCACTCCGGCAAGGGCACCGGCGTCTCCGACATGATCGCGTCCTCGCTCTACAACGCCGCTTCCGGCTCCGGCATCTGGGAGAAGAACCTCGACCGCCTCACTGTGATCACCACGACCGTCTTTATCCTGTGCGTCATCGTGATGACCCTCACCTTCCCCACGGGCACCATCTCGTTCTAGCGGGCGCTTATAACACATAGTTGTGAATCAAGAATAGGAGACGGGTGACCGTCTCCTATTCTTATGTGAACGGTGACCTTATGTTAAATAAGGCGTAACAATTGACTTGCCATCAAGAAATCATCAATGTTTTAGCTTACCTTTATCGAACCTCATAGCTAAGGAGCGCCTTTATAGGGGTGTGCCTATGGGGAAGATACGGGATATTGGGCAAATCGGTTGTCCACCCGCCTTATAGGAGGAGGAATCTTATGGCTCTGGATAGAAACGGTGGCGGTGTTTCTCGTCGCACCTTTGTGAAGGGCAGCCTCGCGGCCAGCGCCCTCGCAGCTCTTGCTGCCTGCGGCAAGAACAACAGCGGCGCGTCTGCCAATGGCGGCACCGTCAAGGCAAGCGAGGGCGGTACCTTCAAGTACTACATCTCCGACCCCGTTGCCATCGACCACTACAACCTGCAGGAGTCCGAGGGCACCCAGGTCGGCCACGTCCTCTTTGACTCCCTCGTCGAGTGGGATTGGGACAAGAGCGATGTCAAGGCCAAGGCCGCCGAGTCCTGGGAGATCAACGACGACAACACCGTCTTCACCTTCCACCTCAAGGACGCCAAGTTCCACAACGGCGACCCTGTGACCTCTGAGTCCTTCAAGCGCGGCTGGCAGCGCCTGGTCGACACCACGATGGACACCCCCGGCGAGATCGGCTACCACCTCGCCCCGGTCGTCGGCTACGACGAGATGGCCGCTGGCGAGGCTACCGAGCTCACCGGCCTCACCTGCCCCGACGACAAGACCTTCGTCGTCACCCTCAAGGAGCCGATGGCCGACTTCCTGGCCGTCTGCTGCCACCCGGGCCTCGCTCCCGCGCCTCAGGCCGCCCTCGACGATCCCGCGAGCTTCCTGCTCGCCCCGATCGGCAACGGCCCCTTCATGATGGACGGCAAGTGGGAGTCCGGCCAGTACATCAACGTCAAGCGCTTCGACGACTACTACGGTGACAAGCCCGCCCTCGACGCCATCAACTTCTCCATCCAGAAGGACCCCAAGACCGCCTACAGCGAGCTTGAGGCCGGCAACATGGACTTCTGCCAGATCCCGACCGGCCGCTTTGCCGAGCTGACCGAGAAGTACGGCTCCTCCGTCGACGGCTACACCATCTCCCCGAGCCGCCAGACCCTCGCCGGCGCCGAGGCCTCCGTCTACTACCTCGCCGTCAACCTCGAGGACGAGACCATGGCCAACAAGGACCTGCGTCACGCCATCGGCCTGGCCATCAACCGCCAGAACATCGTCGACACCCTCTTCGAGGGCGTCCGTGAGCCTGCCGACAACGTCTTCCCGCCGATCATCGACAAGAAGGGCGGCAGCTGGGAGTACGCCAAGTACGATCCCGAGGCCGCAAAGAAGATCATCGACGAGAAGGGCCTCGCCGGCACCACCATCAAGCTGAGCTACAACTCCGGCGGCGGCCACGAGGACATCATGTCCTGCATCCAGGCTGACCTCACCGCCGTGGGCCTCAACGTTGAGCAGGACACCAAGGAGTGGGCCGCCTACCTCCAGGGCCTGACCGACGGCGACTTTCAGATTGGCCGCATGGGCTGGATCGCCGATTATCCGACGCTCGACAACTTCATCTTCCCGAACTTCTACTCCACCGCGGACAACAATTACTCCCGTTACAACAACCCTGAGGTCGACGCCGCCATCGACGACGCCCGCAAGATTGCTGACGAGGACGAGCGCAAGGAAGCGTACCGCAAGATCAACCAGATGGTCGCCGACGACATGCCGGTCATCCCGATCATGTTCTACGCTCACCAGCACGTCGCGTCCGACCGCGTCAACGAGCTCTACTACAACGCTCAGGGCATCGCTGACCTCGGCCACGCCTCCCTGCGCGCCTAGTCGCATGAAGGCGTAACGCCAGAATCCTGAGAAGCGTGTGCGGGGCACCGGATATATAACCGGTGCCCCGCATGGTGCGTCTCTTGTGTTTGGGGGCCGCGTCCTCATCTACCCTTCTGAAGCGCTAAGGGAATCGCCTTGAAGAGCGGATGAGGGCACAGCGCCCGTATCTGTAGGAATCTAGAGGGGAAAACATGGGAAAGTACATCCTCAAGCGTGTTCTCCAGTTCATACCGGTCTTTCTCGGTGTGACGCTCATCCTTTTTGCGATGGAGAACATTGTTCCCGGCGACCCGATCAAGCTCATGGCGGGCGAGAAGAAACTCGACCCCCAGACCGAGATCACGCTGAGGGCCAGCTATCACCTGATCGAGACGAACGACGATGGTAGCCCGATTTACGACCAGGACGGCAACACCATCGAGACGCCGATGTGGAAGCGTTACGTGCTCTACATCAACGGCCTTCTTCACGGCGACCTCGGCACTTCTTACCAGCGTAAGGGCCAGCAGGTCTCTGACATCCTGGCGGCAAAGTATCCGTACACGATTAAGCTGGCAATAGTCGCCATCATATTGGAGACAGTGATCGGCATCGGCGCGGGTATGGTCTCGGCCATCAAGCGCTATTCGTTCTGGGACGTGCTCGTCACGCTCATCACCTCCATCCTCGTCGCTATGCCGGCTTTCTGGCTGGGCATGCTTTTGCAGCTGTTCTTCGGCGTCGTCCTCAAGAACGCCACCGGCGGCGCGTTCTACCTGCCGATCTCGGCGGACTTCAGCCCGTACTCCGAGTTCCAGGGATGGGTCTATTACATCCTTCCCGCGGTTACCCTCGCCTCCGTCTCCACGGCGTACTCCGCCCGCATCATGCGCTCGCAGCTGCTTGAGGTCATGAACCAGGACTACATTCGCACCGCCCGCGCCAAGGGCCTCTCGCGCCGCGACGTCATTTGGCACCACGCGCTCAAGAACGCCCTCATCCCCGTCGTCACCTACATCGGCAACGACTTCGGCGCCATGATGGCCGGCGCGATCCTGACTGAGACCGTCTTCAACTGGCCGGGCGTCGGCTACGAGACGTACCGCGCGATCTCGCAGCGCGACTGGCCCATCGTTCTGGGCTCCGTCACGGTCATCGTCATCCTTGTTATGGTCATTAACCTTCTTGTCGACGTGTCCTACGCGTTCCTGGACCCCAGGATCCGCTTCGGCGCGCCCAAGAGCGAGCAGTAGGGAGGTGCGCTGAATGTCTGAGAACAACAACGTCGAAGTCGAGAATAACGACGCCACAGAGGCTGAGGTGGCTCCCTCCCGTACCCTGTGGAGCGACGCCTGGAAGCGCCTGAAGAAGAACAAGCTCGCCATGGCGGGCGCCATCTGGATTATCTTTATGCTGATCGTCGCCGTCTCGGCCCCGCTGTGGGCCCCGTCCGTCCTGGGCGACCCGACGACCGCCGACTCCGCGACCATGACCGCCAACTCGCGCCTGGCCCCGTCGCTTGAGCACCCCTTCGGCACCGACACCCTTGGCCGCGACGTGCTCTGCCGCGTGGTCTACGGCGCCCGCGTCTCGTTGGCCGTCGGTGTGCTGGCCACCGCCATCTCCACCGTCCTCGGCCTCATCATGGGCGCCATCGCCGCGTACTATGGCGGCATCTGGGACACCATCATCATGCGACTGGCCGATATCTTCATGGCCTTCCCGTACACCCTCTTTGTTATCGCCATGATCGCGGTTCTGGGCAACGGCATCCAGAACGTCTTCATCGCCATCGGCATCCTTGGCTGGCCGTCGATCGCCCGCGTTTTCCGAAGCGCGATCCTCACCGTCAAGGAGAACGACTACGTCGACGCCGCCCGCGCCATGGGCGCCTCCGACCTGCGCATCGTCGCCCGTCACATCCTCCCCAACTCCGTTGCCTCCATCGTCGTGTACGCCACGATGAACATCGGCGGTGCCATCCTTACGGAGAGCTCGCTTTCCTTCCTGGGCATGGGCGTCGTCCCGCCCGACCCGTCGTGGGGCAACCTCATCTCGGACGGCCAGATGTATCTGGCCACCCAGCCGTGGCTCATGATCATGCCGGGCCTCGCCATCCTCACCACGGTCCTCGCTTTCACGCTTCTGGGCGACGGCCTGCGTGATGCCCTCGACGTCAAGATGAAGGACGCATAGCCATGTTTGGAAAGAAGAACACCACCTACGATCCGAGCAAGGACCTCAAGAACCAGCCGGTTCCCGAGGGCTCCCACCTGCTCGAGGTCGATGACCTCAAGATGTACTTCCACACCCAGGACGGCGTGGTCAAGGCCGTCGACGGCGTGAGCTACACGCTCGACCGCGGCGAGACCCTGGGCGTCGTCGGCGAGTCCGGCTCCGGCAAGTCCGTGACCTCGCTCACCATCATGGGCCTCATCGAGATGCCCCCGGGCCGCATCGAGGGCGGCGACGTCCGCTACCGCGGCAAGTCGCTTCTCCAGATGTCCGACGAGGAGATGCAGCAGATCCGCGGCAACGACATCGCCATGATCTTCCAGGACCCGATGACCTCGCTCAACCCGGTCTACACCATCGGCCGCCAGCTCGGCGAGGGCCTTCGCCTTCACCGCGGCTACACCAAGGAGCAGGCGACCCAGCGCGCTATCGAGCTCCTCGGCCTCGTGGGCATCCCCAACCCCGAGCAGCGCGTCAAGGACTACCCGCACCAGTTCTCCGGCGGCATGCGCCAGCGCGTCATGATCGCCATGGCGCTTGCCTGCGACCCGGACATCCTCATCGCCGACGAGCCGACCACGGCCCTGGACGTCACCATCCAGGCCCAGATCGTCGAGCTCATGAAGGAGATGCAGGAGAAGAACGGCAACGCGATCATCATGATCACCCACGACCTCGGCGTTGTGGCCGACGTCGCTGACAAAATCATGGTCATGTACGCGGGCTCTCCCGTCGAGATGGGCACCGCCGACGAGATCTTCTACGAGCCGCACCACCCCTACACCTGGGGTCTCATGCGCTCGATCCCCAAGGCCGAGACCGGCGAGAAGAAGCCCCTCACCCCGATTGAGGGCAACCCGCCGTCGCTCGTCAACGTCCCCGCCGGCTGCTCCTTCGCGCCGCGCTGCCCGTACGCCACGGACAAGTGCCGCGCCGAGAAGCCTGAACGCGTCCAGGTTTCCGAGGGTCACTTCTCCCGCTGCCACTACGCTGCCGACGAGTCCTTCGTCGCGAAGAACGCCCCCGAGAACTCCCGTACCAAGAAGGGAGCTGAGGCCTAAATGACCGAAACCCGCACCCCGCTGCTCTCGGTGCAGCACCTCTGCAAGGAGTTCCCCGTCGAGTCCGGCGTCTTCGGCAAGCGCTTCTCAAAGAAGAGCGTCCACGCCGTCAACGACGTGAGCTTCGACATCTACCCCGGCGAGACCTTTGGCCTCGTCGGCGAGTCCGGCTGCGGCAAGTCCACCACCGGCCGCTGCATCATGCGCCTCACGCACCCGACCTCGGGTACCGTTCTGTTTGAGGGCAAGGACGTCGCAAAGATGTCTAAAAAGGAGCTCAAGGAGATGCGCCGCAACATGCAGTTCATCTTCCAGGACCCCTACGCCTCGCTGAACCCGCGCATGACTATCGGCGAGATCGTCTCCGAGCCGCTCATCATCCACGGCGTCATGACCGACCCCGCCGAGCGCGAGAAGTACGTCCGCGGGCTTCTTGACATGGTCGGCCTCAACCCCGAGCACATCAACCGCTACCCGCACGAGTTCTCCGGCGGTCAGCGCCAGCGCGTCGGCATCGCCCGCGCCTTCGCGCTCAAGCCCAAGCTCATCATCTGCGACGAGCCCGTCTCGGCCCTCGACGTCTCCATCCAGGCCCAGGTCCTGAACCTGCTCAACGACCTTCAGGAGGAGACCGGCACCGCGTACCTCTTCATCGCCCACGACCTCTCGGTCGTCCAGCACATCTCCGACAACATCGGCGTTATGTACCTGGGCAACATGATGGAGTACTCGGACTGGAAGACGCTCTACGACACGCCGTACCACCCGTACACCCAGTCGCTGCTCTCCGCCGTCCCCGTGCCCGACCCGGACGTCCAGGCCACGCGCAAGCGCATCATCCTCGCGGGTGACCCGCCCTCGCCGATCGACGCGCCGTCCGGCTGCTGCTTCCACACGCGCTGCCCCATGGCGTGCGAGAAGTGCTCCGCCGAGCGCCCTGAGTTCCGTGAGGTCGAGCCTGGCCATTTCTGCGCCTGCCACTTCGCGGCGCCCAACCCGATCAAGGAGAGCTCGATCGAGCTGTAGCCCGTAAGGCTTCCCTGCTTGAGCGACCTGCCCCTTTGTCTCTGTGCTCAAACAGTCCTGCTCGCGCGGACGCGACGTTAAGTCGCGTCCGGCTCGTGCGGAACTGCGCCAGAGACAAAGGGGCGGGTCTTATTGATAGCGAGTCGTGCGATGAGCTCATGACGAGCCTTGATTGTGCTGGAAGCGCCTATTCCACGATTTTTAAAATGCTTTCAGTTAATATAAAACAACCTTTGATGGAGTCTCGATAGGAGGAGAGGCGTATGAAAAAGAAGGGCTTTGCGTTCGGGTTGATGGCGGTTCTGGCAGCGGCGGTGCTCGTGCTCGCCGGTTGCGGCGGGCCGAAGGCCGAGGATGTTATCCGTGAGGGCGTGACAGCAGAGTTCGACAAGATCAAGAACCTCGACGACTCGCTCATCGACGAGATGACCTCCGAGATGGACAGCGAGGAGGCCTCCGCGTTCAGCGAGCTCGGCATCGACATGAAGGACTACCTCTAGAGCTACTTCGCCGGCTTCGACTATGAGGTGGGGGAGATCGAGGTCGACGAGGACGCGGGCACCGGCACGGTCCAGATGAAGGCGTCCTGCAAGTCGCTGGAGCGGATCGTGGCCGATTTCGCGGACCAGTTCCAGGCCAAGCTCTCCGAAGTCGACCCCACGAACGTGACGGAGGACGATCTGCTCAAGATGGGCGGCCAGCTTTTCATCGTCATCACCGACAACACCGAGATGCGTGACGTCGAGTTCACCCTCTCTGTCGAGAAGGACTCTGACGGCAACTGGGGATTCGCCGACGGCGCCGAGGACGAGATCTACGAGATGCTCCTGGGTTAGGACCAAATTTGCATGCAGCCAAAATTTTTTTAAATTGGGGCTTGCATAGTACTTGCAGGGGATGTTATATTCTTTCTCGCGCGAAAGCGCAGCAAGTCGGAGTGGCGGAATTGGCAGACGCGCTAGCTTGAGGTGCTAGTGACTGGTTAAAGGTCATGCGGGTTCAAGTCCCGCCTCCGACACCAGAAATTCGAGAGGGTCTCTTCGGAGACCCTCTTTTGTTATACAAGTTGTTTGTTTTAGCGTCGAGCGTGAATCTGACCTCTGTGAGGTTCCCGACCTCGTTACGGAAGTTGAACACGAGGAGGGTACCGTCAAGGATCTTTCGCAAATTGATTTAGCGGGCTCGCGCCACGTCGCCTTCTAGCCCTCTGTTTTCTCCTTCTGCTCCTCCGCTTTCCTCAGCTCGCCCATCTCCTCCAACTTAGATATGTTCAGGTACCTCCTCTTTCCCCACTCGTTCTCGGCCATGTACTTGAGCATGGCCGTCGCCAGCATGGGGGCCGAGTTGCCGTCGGTGAAGGTGCCGACGACCCGGGTGCGCCTCCTGACCTCGCAGCTCACCCGCTCGACGCCGTTGTTGGTGCGGATGCGCCGCTAGAGCTCCGACGGGAAGCCCGTGTAGGCCAGCGCCGCGGCGACGCCGGCGCGCGCCAACTCCGCCGCGGCGCCCAGCCGCATCGCGTCGAGCGAGTCGGCGACCTCGGTCGCCTTCCTCTCGCAGGCCTCCCTGGACTCCTGGGCGTGCATCGCCTCGGGCATGCGCGCGGTCTCCTTCCTCTTGATGACCGGCACCCTCCCCAGCACGTTGCGGTAGGAGTGGACCGTGCAGCGCTGGTGGCGGGCCTTCGAGAAGGCCTCCTCGGTAGCGCCGAGCATGCCGGCACACTTGTCGCCGGTGACCAGGCGCATGCCGGTGAGGCCGCGTCCCTTGAGCCAGGAGAAGGACTCTTTCCAGGAGTCCGCGGACTCCAAGTAGCCCTCCGAGCACCCGACGATCTCTCTCGCCGGAGGAGTTGACGACTATGGCGACTAGGGCTTCCGCGTTCTCGTACGAGCCGCCCCAGCTGCGCTTGAGGTAGATTCCATCGACGAAGAGGTAGGGGTGCTCGCCCTCGAGCAGGCGCGATCTCCAGGCCACGATGGAGGCGAAGGCCCTCTCGCTGAGGTTGGATACGGTTCCCGGGGAGACCGGCGCGCCCCAAAGGAGCTCGGAGACATCCTCGATGCGCCTGATGGAGGCCCCGGCCAGGCACATCTCCACGATGGCCTCCTCAACGCTCGTTTCGCGCCTGCGGCAGCACTCGATCACGACCGTCTGGAAGGTCGCGCCGCGCGGCTTGGGGCCCTGGGCTCGACCTCGCCGCTAGTCGTGACAGGCTCCCTCCTGTAGTGTCCGCCGCGGTAGGCCTCGCGGCCCGCCATCCTCTCGCAGCTCGCGGCCCCGACGAGCTCGGAGGCCTCCCCGTCGAGCGGCGCGTTGGGCGTCTCCTCGACCGTCTTCCTGACGTGATTCTTTATATCCTTGCGCAGCGACTCCTCGTCGACTGATGTGATGTTCCCAGGTACGGCCTGTGTCCCTTTCACCTATGGTTTTATGCTTGGCCGCTGGAAACATATGGAGGGGCGCGGGCCGTGTTCCGCTATGCGGTTTCAATTTGCGAAAGACATTATGCGTTACCACGAGGAGCACGAAGCCATCGAACAGGTACGCCTTGCGCACGACGTTCCCGAAGATGAAATCCTCATCCGTAATGTAGAACTCGTGTTTCATGTACTTCGCGATGTCATCATTGTTTTTTTTCGCACATCTGGCTGGCGAGTATCCCATAGCGATTGCGCGGGTTTTCATCTGAAGCTTTACTCCTCGCTCCAGAATACCATCTCGTCCGGAACGAAGGCCTTCATGCCGGCCTGGGTCATGATGCACTGCTCTCGCTCCAAGGTGGCCATCTGGGCCTCGGCGGCCTCCTCCTCGGCGCGCTCCTTTACAGTCTCTGCGAAATCCAGGACGATTCTGTGCTCGAGCATGCGCATCTTGACCTCGACCGAACACGCCTCTAGGACATTGTCTGCAATCGACCTCTCGAGGACGTCTGCGCGCGTTCGTTAGCGCCCGCGCTTGCCGTCTTCCTTGCAGCCGTTATAGCGGTATCTGCGGCCGCTCTTGCCCCTTCCGGCGGACCATACATCGACATGCCGCAGAGGCCGTAGAAGAGCTTTTCGATAGCCTGTAGGGTCCCAGCCATCTCCCTTGCGCGTCTTCTTCAGCATGACGTTCTGGATTCGCTCGGACGTCACATCATCGATAATGGACGGCACACCTTCCTCTATCTCTATGCCGCTCCAAGAGTAGAGCCCCGTGTATGCCCTGCGGTGGAGGATGCGGTGCGCCCAGTTATAGTCCACGACTTACCCGTCGAGGTGGTCCAGCTCCTGTCGGCCATTATTTGGGTGATGGAGTTGACACTCTCGTCGCCTATGTGCCTGGCGGGCATCTCCAGGACACAGACGTTCTCGGTCGCGTTCATGATGTACCTATGCGTTTTTGGGTTGATGGCGTAGCCGAATATTCGGCATCCCGTCGTCTTTGTCCTTTAGGTCGTTGCCCTCCATTTCGCGTTTATGTTCACCTAAAACTAGTCCAAATGACCACCGCGTTTTGAGCGCCGGGGACATCAGACAAATTATCGAACCAAGTTGAGACCAAGGAAGGAGTCCCATGTATACCAAGGAGGAGCTTGAGGGCATTCTGTGGGAACTTCACCGCAGCGGCCTGAGCGCGAAGCGCGCGTGAGAGACCATCCCGCTGTTCCCAACAGGGAGCAACCACGGCCTCTGCCTCAGGTTCGAGGCGGCCGGCGAGCTTGAGGCCCGCGAGATGCCGGGCGGAGCGTTCCGCGTGCACTGCCCGCACGGCGAACCCGGCTTGCCCGGCCCGGCGCCGCGCTGCGATGGAATCGCCACGTCGGGAGTCGGCGCGAGGGGGCACGGCAGGGGAGACAGCGAGCAGATGGGCTGGCGAGATCGGGGGGCGTAAGCTGCTGGAGGACCCCGCCGAGAGGGCGAGGGTGGCCGAGGTCAAGCTCGCCGATGCCCTGGCGGTGTTGGACGTCCAAAAAGCAACAGGCCCAGGCTCTTTGACCAACGCGGAGAAGTTCCTCGCGGGGCAGGCGGCCGGGGCGATGTACCCGGCGATCAGCTCGCCGCCGTGGCTGAGACGCTCGTGATGCCCAGGGGCACCTACGAGGAACAGCGCGCCAGGCTCTCTCGCCCCGAACCGAAGGCCGCGCCCAGGGCCCGTGTGAGGCTCTTGTTCGAGGCGAACGGTGGCGGGCACGGCGCAGAGAGCGTGACGGCCGACATCAGGTCGGGCGTGGCGAGCCGCTCCCTTGGCGTGAGTTGGCCGCAAGCGACATGTCGACGCTCGTCGTCGCCTCCGAGAAGGCCGTCCGCGTGATTCTGGGCGTGGAGGGCTTCGCGGCCCGCAAGGCCGCCGAGGACGCGCGGCGCTCTAGGTAAAGCAACCTACCGCGGCGAGATCGTGCGCAGGCCCGTAAACCCGCCCCTGCGGCGGTGCGTACGACTTCACGGCTCCGAGCCGGGCTTGTCCGCCGTCGCCGGCGCGACCGAGTTAGCGCTGGACAGCATCAGGGCCTACCTGTCCCCACGATTGACTGCTTCGACGGGTGGCCGGTGTGCTGGAGACTGTCCCGCTGCCCTGATAAGGCTCCATGCTCTACACGCTCTCCGACCTGGTTGCCGTTGTCGGTCCCACGTTCGCAGACCGCTCGTCGTTCACACCGACGGCGGGTCGGTTTACATTGGCGGAGAGTGGGCCGAGGCCTGCGATGCGGGCACGTCGCTCGGCCCATGTTGCGCAAAGCCGGGAGCCCCAGCAAGGCGAGGTGCAAGGGGTTCTTCGGCACCCGAAGGGCAACTTCTTCGACTGGGGGCTGGACCGGCGAGAGGCACGAGGAGTTCTCGGGAAGGTTCGGCGATTACGTCGAGTGGTGCCGGCGCGGCAAGCTCAAGAAGTCGCTAGGGTGGAAGACTATCGGGCTACGCCGCGCCGAGCTCGGCTACGCCGCGTAACTCCGTCCGGAAAAACGTCCGGGGTTCCTCGTGCTCCTATCGACTTGACTAGTCACATCCATGACACGCCGCACCTTGCGAGCGGGGTCCCTCACGTAGTGCTCGGACAGCAGCTCCAACATGCACACTTGCAGGCCTCCTCCGGTGTATCCTCAACCTCTTCTGAGGCCAATATGACGTGCGCGCCGCACTCACGGAGCACCTTCATGTAGGTTACCGAGTCGTAGCGATCGCGGCTGAGTCGGTCGAACATGCAGACGACCGCACGGTGTTTCTCCGGGTCGTTGGCTATCATGTACTGAAACTCTAGCTGGCGGTCCGTCTTCCCTGACAGGGCGTAGACTTTGTACTCGCCATCGCCCTCTATGCCGTTCGCATCGCAGTAGAAGCAGTGCATGCGCAGCTGGTTGTCAATATAGGCCTTACGCTGCTTGTCGCTGGAGTAATGGGCTTACGGAACGGTCGTCCTCTGTGTCATAATCTATCTATCTCCCTTCGATTGGGCGTTGCCCAATTCGAGGAGGTGCTGTTGCCCCGGTGATGTGTCTTGGCGGACGCACCGGGGCGTTTTTGTTAGTAACCAACAGACGAAACTCCGTATGTTGCCTGTTCGCTCGTGAACCCCTCGTACTCTAGCTGCTCAATCAAACCATCTCGAGAAAAGGACATCGTGTCAATATAGCTTTGTGCCATAAGTGCAGCCTGTTCGTTCCAATCCGCACCACATTTATCTGCAGCGTAAGTCGCCTCCTCAGTCGTAAACCCTTCATACTCAAGTTGCTCAATGAGTCCAGAATAAGAAAACGGCATCGTTGATAGGTAGTCACCGGCCATCGAAAGAGCATTTGATTCGCCCAGGGTCGGTGATGAAGTGCTTTCTTCCTGCGAATTGCTATTGCTCAAGCCATTTGCGGAATGTATTGCAGCGAGCGCTTCGCTGGGGGTAAAAGAGACGCTTTCAAACAATTTATCGCGCACAGACTTATTGTGATCTGTTATGGCGCTGCTCCCCATATTAAAGAACACGTAGAAGCCGATGCCATCCTGATCGCATCCAAACATGTATGAATAGAAATCACCGCTCGATGCCTTGCCGGAAATGATGTTGTAGTTCACTCCGTTTTCATTCCAGCTGTCTTCGACTTTGTAATCGACGGAAAAAACTCCGTCAATCTGCTCAAATGATTGGAGGTCGTCCGTTTCGCCGTTGGCATAGACATGTGATGCGACGACACATGCACTTGACGGATCAAATCTCATCGATGTCTGGCTATCGGTCTCATCATGCCAGGATGGATCGACGTTAAATTTGACTCCGCCAAGTTCGACCGTTTTGGTCAAATCACCAGAAATATCGCCAACCGATGACTCCGCCTTAGCTTCCTGTTCTTGATTAGCTGCTCCGTTTGTTGAGCACCCAACGAGAGGAAATCCCATTGCGGTAGCAATCATTCCCATAACAACGATTCTATGGACTTTCATGTGTCCTCCAATTCTGAAATTTGAAACTTCTTTAATTTAATGATGACCATTCCCAGCGCGCCGTTAATCGTGAGCGCTTTTACCCAAGCTGGTTCTTTGATTCCCCAGTTTAGCAGCTCCGATTTATATGGAGCATTTATCCCGCTCCTTTTAACGAGGTCTTTGACGTCCATCGAGCGCTCACGCATAGCCCTCTGTGTGGCGTCGGTAAACGTTATATCGATGTTTCTTCCATCTCATGTAATTCAAAATTTTACTGTTTCCAATAGGTAATTGTCAGTTAAAAAAGTTGCTAATTTGCAACTTAGGAGGTGGAAGGACGAACAAGATTGCTGAGAAGGTTGGCAACTGGCCTCTGAAAAGCGACCATACAAAGGCGCAGCTTGCGAAAGAGCTTGGAGTTACTGCGCCAACACTCAACAATCGGCTGTCAGGAGAAACCGAGTTGAGCTGGAAAGAGGTGTACGTTCTCGCGAACGTCCTCGACGGCAAGCTGCCAGGTTTTCGATAACAAGCACGCCCCTTTCTGCGAAAAGCATTTCGCGCTCGACCTTTTCTGGCGTATTCGCCTGTGGAAATGGGTGGAAAAGTCGGAGAGGTGGTAGCGATGAAGTGGACCACACGCAAAATCAAGTACCTCGAAGGCCAAGCCGGTGACGGAGCCGCGGTGATAGCCAATCAACTTGGGCGCTCCATGCAACCCGCCAAGACACAGGCCATGCGTTATAGGCTCGCACTACGTAGGGCGTTGCATTGCCCGAAGTGCGGGATGCATGTCCACACGTCTTTATCGCCGAAAGCGGGATGGTGCCGGGCGTGCACACTCGAACACCGCAACGAGCGCATAGCAGGGCGGGTACGCGGGCTTAAGGAGGGGGTGAGGAGAGAGGGGAGCGTGAAACGCGAGCACCAAAGGCTCTACAGCGCAAGGTACGGGGCCAAGATAAATTCAATTACTCGTGACGCCTTAATGACACCAAGGTTTATGGGCGGAAACGCAGAAAGGAATGAAGACAGCCAGACAAAGAATTATCCGGGCGCCCCGGGCCACCACAGTCTGAGCGCCCGGAAATGCCAACCGGCCAAACAAGACGCAACACGTCCCATGCGCATCCCCGTCGGGATAGAGTGGGAAAACCAGACGCCCTTCAAGTAAGGGCCGATTCTGGGCGTCAGGGCCGCAGCGCTTCTTTTCGGCCTGATCCTGTGGCTCTGGATCATCCCAACTATGGACGCGGTGGAGGAGATCACCAAGGGGATGTTCACGTGAGGAAGATGGAGAGCCCAAGCAACCAGATGACCCACCCCGGTCTAGGCCCGAATGGCGAGTAGCGTATGGCAGACGAGAGGAAATGGGTAGAGGCTCATCCGGAGGAGTTCGTGTGGTACACCAGAAATTCGAGAGGGTCTCTTCGGAGACCCTCTTTTGGTATATAGGTTGATGGTCGCGGCCCTTCTTGTTACAAGAAATCGCAGCATGTGTCTGGAATCGAACAAAGCCGAAACCCGCGCGTTACACAATCTTTAGCCCTTCTTGCCGTCGTCCTAGGATGAGGGAAAGTCCGGACGAAGGGAGCCTCATATGATCGACCAGCTCACCGTTTGCTTGCCCGACGGCCCTGGAAAGCTCGCCGCCATGTGCCACCTGCTCGGCGAGGAGAGCATCCAGATCCATGCCCTCATGGTCGCCGAGACGGTGGATTTCGGCATTATCCGCGTGATCTGCGACAAACCCCGCGCGACCGCCCAGATGCTGCGGGAGCGCGGCTACAACGCCATGTGCGCCCGCGTGGTCGCCGCGGAGGTAGAAAATGTTCCCGGCGCGCTGGGGCACCTCCTCGATCGCCTCGCGTCGTGTGACCTCAACGTCGAATACGCCTACACTTGCTCCATGGGCGACCGCACGGTGGACGTGATCAAGGCCACCGGTGAGCCGCTGGAGATCAAGCTGCGCGACAGCGGCCTTGCGTTTCTGGAGGCCAAGGACCTCTACGAGGTCGGCTAACGCCATCGCGCGGTCCCGGACGAAAGGTTGCCGCGCGCATGCCAAGGTCGAAGACGGCGCTCTCCAGGCGCCATGTGGAGGGAATCGGGGAGGGGAGCCTCGCGGGCACCTTCTCGCGTCTTTTGCAGCTCACGAGCGACTGCGTGCTCGTATTTGACGGGGCGGGCAGGGTGCTTCTTGCGAACGAGGAGGCCTCCGAGCTTTTGGCCGCCGACGGCGTCGATGTGGCGGGGCTCTATGTGCAAGGCCTCTTTCCTGACCTAGACGACGCCGACGCGCCTGCTGCGTCCGGTGTCGCGTCCTCGGTGGAGGACTTGCCCTTTGCGCTCGACGGCTCCTCGGCTCCCGCCATGTGTCGCGGGCTTGACGGCGTCCTTCGCGCCGTGACGGTTCGCTGCGAGTCGGTGACGGCACCCGGCGAGACGTACCTGCTCGTTGCCCACGCCGCAGACGGAGGGCTCGCCGACGCCCGTGAGCACGACCGGGCGGTCGACGACCTCAAGCGAGCGAACAAGCGCCTCTCTGGCGCCTTCAACATCGTGCTCGACACCCTCGACGCCCCGGACGTCGGCGAGCTCTTCTCGCGCGTGCTCGAGCGGCTCTACCAGACGCTCGACGCCGACGGCACGATCGTGTACCTCGCCGGTGCCGACGGGTTTCACCTGCGCGGACTCGCGGGCGACATCGACGCGGCCCGGGTCCCGCGCTTCATGCACTTCGGGCGCACGGTCGAGACGCTTGCCACGCGCGCCGGAAAGGCTGTCCGCCTGCGCGTTGCGCCGCCGACCGGCGACGCCCTGCGCGCGGGGCGCCTGACATCGCGAGAGGTCGTCAACGAGGACACGCGCGAGATCATAAAGATCCAGTCCAAGCTCCTGCCGCCCTTCACCAGCTTCATCGCCGTGCCCGTGTGGTTCGACGGCGAGGTCATCTCGATCATCGAGGTGGGCTGGAAGCGCCAGTACCCGGTCGACAAGGAGGAGGCGCGGCTGCTCGACTCCGTGGCGCACTACCTCGCGGTCCAGCTCGTGGGGGCTTTCGCCGCCATGCGCTCGCAGCGCTCGGCGCGCCTCGACGAGATTCTGACCGAGCTCCGCGAGAAGGCTCTCGGCGCGGGCGACTCCGGGAACCCGCGCGACGCCATCGAGGGGATGCTGCGCGAGGCGGCGGGCGAGCTCGACGCCGCCTTCGCCGAGGTGGAGGTCGAGTCGGGAAAGCTCGCGGCGACGCTCCCGCTCACGGGGCGACAGGAGTTCGACTGCGACATCGACGAGCTGTGCGAGGGCCACGCGATCGACGGCGTGTCGGTCGTGCCGCTCATGCCCGGCGATCGACTGCGCGAGCGCCTGCGCGAACTCGGGGAGCCGTGCGAGGCGGTCCTGGTGGACGGCGGCGAGGCGGCAGGCGCGCGGCGCGCCTGCCTCATGCTGCGACCGGACGGAGCCGAGCCGTTCGACGAGGTCGACCTCGCCTTCCTCGCGCGCCTGGCCTCGTGCCTGCGCGACGTCCTGGAGGGCGAGAAGACCCGCAACGAAAACCGGCGCATCTCGCAGGCCCTCCAGTCGGGGATGAAAAACGAGCTGCAGCACGTCGAGGGCATTGATGCCCAGGGCGTCTACTCTTCCGCCACGGCCTCCGCCTTCGTGGGCGGCGACTTCTACGACCTGATCTGTTTGCCCGACCGTCGCGCCTGCGTGATCATGGGCGACGTCTCGGGAAAGGGCGTCGAGGCCGCCTCGGTCTCCGCCGCGGTAAAGACGGCGCTCGGCGCCTACGCCTGGGAAGGCCTTGCGCCTGCGCGCATGGTCCGGAGCCTGAACGAGTTTCTGCTCGGGTTCTCACGCGTCGAGACGTTCGCCACGCTGTTCGTGGGCATCATCGACCTCGCGTCGTCGACCATCACGTACTGCTCCGCGGGGCACCCGCCCGCGCTGCTCGTGCGTGCGGGCGGCCAGGAGATGACGCTTCTGGACGTGCAATCGGGCGTTGTGGGCGCCTTCCACGACATCGCCTACCGCGACGGCTCGATCGGCATCGGCGAGGGCGACGTGCTGCTGCTGTACACCGACGGCACGACCGAGGCCCGAGACCCCTCGGGAGCCTTCTTCGGCGAGCAGGGGCTGCGCGACATGGTCATGCGCGAGAGCGACCCCCAAAAGCCGTATGAGGGCTTCCTGAGCCGCCTGCTGGGCACTGTCGAGGAGTTCACGGGACACAAGCTCGAGGACGACGTGGCCATGGTCTCGCTGCGCTTCGACGCGCTCGGGTAGGCCAATTTGTGACCCCTGGGCAATCCGGGTGTTTAGCGGGGTTTCTGGCTGGGCATGCTCTGGGTATGACGACGAAGACGAACATAGCGCAGGTGAGCGTGGACGGCGACCTCGACGTGAGGTCGGCGCCCAAGGTGCGCGAGCTCGTCGATGAGCTCATCGACTCCGGCTGTCGACGCGTCGTGCTCAACATGGCCAACGCCTCCCATGCCGACTCGGCCGGCTTCGGGATGATTCTGCGCGAGATGCGCCGCATGCGTCAGGTGGGCGGGCTCATCTCGCTCACCAACGTGGCCGACAGGGTGTATCGGGCGCTCGTCGTCATGCGGATGGCGGACCTCGTGCCCGTCACGCGCGCGGGCGACTCCACCAATGTGCCCGAGCTCCCCGCGAACACCTTGCCCGAGTGGCGCACCACGTTTCGGGTGGATAAGGAAAAGCTCGACTGCGCGCGCAATCGCCTGCAGCGCATGATCGCCGAGCTGCCGCTTTCTGACGATGACCTCTTTGACATGAACCTCGCGTCGGGAGAGGCGGTGGGCAACGCCGTGGACCACACCTGCGCCGACGGGGTGCTGGTCACGGTGGCGGCGTACGCAGACCGCGTCGTGATCGACGTGGCCGACTGCGGGGAGGGCTTCTTGCCGGGGGACTGCGGCTGCGCCGGCGGGGGCGGGGCCGCCGCCGAGCCCGAAGGAGACTCGTTTGCCGAGCGCGGGCGCGGGATCAAGCTCATGCGGCTTTTGGCGGACTCGGTGACCATCGGCCCCAAGACCTCGGGCTCCGGCACCGTCGTCCGGTTGGTGAAGATGTACTCGGCGCGGCCCGCGGACGCGGAGCGGCTCTCGTCCTCGGTCGGTTAGGTCGGCGCCTCATCACTGGCTGCGCGGGAGCGAGGGCTTTTGACGGCCCTTATCGCCACGACACTTCTTGCCGATTCGAGAGACCGTACACGATTGCGGCCAACAAGATGGATACCAGAGGTAAAAACCAGAGATGCGGGGCCTCGTTGCCAAGCCATCGCTGCCAATCGACGCTCTGGAACGTGACGAAAGCGTGGATGGGGTTCTCGATGAATGCGACGCCGGGGATATTGCGCAAAAGATCGCTCACGAACGAGTTCCCGTTCGTGACGCTCGGAAGCAGAAACACAAGGGTCAAGGCGAATGAGCCCAGCCGGCTTCCGGTGATTCTTCTTGTGCCCAGGTATGCCAGCGTTACAAAGAAGGTCACGGATACCAGATGGACCAAGCAGGCGAGGGCAACAAAAACCTGACTTGCGCTCGGATGGAATTCTTGTCCCGTCATCACGGCGCAGACGCTGCCGGCGGTTCCGGCGCCTTGGGCGCTCTCCGTGGCAATGCCGCAAAACAAGGAGACGAGGAATACGGCAACCGATACGTGCGCGGCCGCCAAGGCGGCGTCGGCCAGCTCGGAAAGCCATAGACTTCGCAGCGAGCCGTGGCCGAGAACCGCCATCTCGTGTGCCTCGGGGCTAAGCGCCAAAGTCACAAGCGCCATCGAGCAAAGCGGGGCAAGGAACCAAGCGATGCTCAGCTGACCGTCCGTACCCATATCGAAGATCAGGAAGTCTACAGGGGACGGCTGGGTTCCCGCGGGAAGAGACCTTGCGAATCCCGTTTGGTTATACCGAACGACGATTATGGAAATGAGCAGTAGCGATAGCAGCAGACCTCGGTTTGCATGGAAAGACCTCGTGAGTTTCTTTATATGGGATGGCATGTGGCTCCATTGGTCGTGACCTGTGCTTACATGAGCTCGACGCGCGACGTCACCCTGAGGGCGCCAATTGCCCAGAGCAGCGCGCAAAGAAGAAGGGAAAACGCTTCGATGGCCACTGGGCTTACGCCGCCGGGGCGGCAAATCGCGTTTCTGGCGAGCATGCTCCAGTCGCCGAAGAGCAAAGCTCCCGGCGCGATCGCCGAGAGGGCGGAAAACGCCGCGACGCATGCAAAAGACCAGAATGCCCCCAGGTTAAGCGACAAGAAAGCCAAGAGTTGAGCAAGCAGAATCTGTGGCAGCAAGACAGAGAAGGCCAAATGCGGCGCGACCTGGGGCGAGGGTCCTAAAGAGCCAATGGGGAAGGGCCCTACTGCGCTCGGTTTGATCCCTAGCAAATAGGAGACGGCTGGAAAGGCCGTGCAGACGGCTATGGATGCGAGGAAGCGAACAAGCGTCATCGTCAGCACGGCCAGGCATAGGGAGGACCACCACACCCTCGAGGACCCGGCACGCAGCAGGAATTGCCTCCCTCGACCGCCGTTGGCCCAAAAGAGCGCGCAGGCGATATAGGCAAAGAACAGGGCCTGGCCCATGAGCCATGTTATGGGGACGGTCACATAAAAGCGTGAAGACGGCGCGTGCTCAGGCTCACCGTAGTACAGGAGCAAGAAAGCGTCGAGCGGCGATGCCGGGGGATAGCCACGCGCGTTCGATGACAGTGCGATCGCCGCAGAGTCGAAGATAACGAATGCGGCCATGAACCCGCATGCGGCCATGCTTCCAGGTCGCGCAAAGTGGCGGGATAGTGCCAAAGCCCTCGATAGGCCGGGAGGGCACTTCTTGCCATGCGACCTCACAAGACATCAACCCTTTGCGATTTGATTGCCGCGTACCCCACAACCGTGGCAAGCAAAAGGCCAAGAAGTGCGACCGTAAGGCTGATGCTCATCCCCGGGTATTGCTGGTAGGGGCTCAGGATGTTCTCCGGCGAATAGCACGCCAGGCCGATCGTGCTCAGGAGGAAATTCAGCAGCATGCACCCCAGAAACGGCAAAAACGAGATGAGCAGGCGGGACCGCAATCGACTCGAGCAGGCGATGCAGGCGCAATTCAGGAGACAGATGAATGCGGACCCGACAGCCAAGAAGAGCAGCGTGTAGAGCAGGGGAGAGGAATAGTACAGCTCGGCCACGGCAGCTCGGTAGGTGATGGGGAACAACAGCGTAACGGGGTCTGGGGGAATCAAGGGTACGAGCAGCATGGTGGCAAGTAGGTTCAAGACCTGGGGGACCACAAAAACGAACACACCGGAGGCGCAGCTTGCCAGCATCTTGGAGAGCGTGTACTCGCGTGCGCTCGACCGCGAGGCGAGCACGGGGGCCAGGCCTCCGCTGAGGTCCGTGCACGCCGATGAGGCGAACGGGGCGCAGCTGAGGAGCGGCACAAGGTAGTAGAACAGAGCCGACCAGATGGACTGTGGGGTGCCTCCTATCCAAGAGGCCCAGACTGACGGGGGCATGCCGTATGCGCCCGATCGCCATTGGCTCCATGCGTCTCCAACGCAGTATTGCAGCGGGACAAAGCAAAGCTGCAACATCGAAAGGCAGAGCGCGGCGAACAGGGCGAACCTGAACTCATATCCGGTAAAAGCACGCCTTAGCTCGTAAGCGACCACGGCTCAATCCTCCCAAGCTCGACGGACACCCGCTGAGGCCACGTTGAGGTGACCAAAGAGAAGCCCTTGTTGTTAAGGCCGGCCCAGGCCTGCCCGCCGGATCGGGCGGGAGAGACCAAATACGCCAGAGCGATGGCGGCTCCGTCGGACTCAATCGTGGACGGTGGATCCTCTGCCAGCTCGATGCCGATCATCGGGTCGCACTGCCAGGAGGTGACCCCGGATTGGAGGTAGATTTCGGTCGTTGCCTCCGCCGTGCTCGCCTCACCATCATCGGTGGCGATGAAGACAAGCACGACGTGGGCATCTTCGTCCAGATAGCCTTCGAGAGAGGGTCGGGCCGAGAGTTCGGCGAGCTCGTCCGGTGTGAGCTCGCGAGCACTTGCGACCGTAATGGTTGAAAGCGAGTCGCTGGATGCGCCGCTTAGATTAGCTTGGACGGGCTCTCCGACTTGGGCCTTCTCGACCGAGTAATTGATCCCGGCGTTTACTTCCTTGAAGCGACGGACGTAGAGGAGGGCAGCAAAAGCCGCAAGAAGCACAGCAAGGACCGCCCTAGTTTTCTTCTTGCGCTTATTCATGGGGGCATCGCCTCCCGACAATCCTGCCGTCCGAAAGGTCGATGCGCTCGTCGAAGAGCCCCTCGAGCTCCTCCGAGTCGTGACAGGCGATGACGACGATCGCACCGTGGCGCCTTGCGCCGTCAAAGAGTTGGCACGCCATCTCGATGCCGGCGGGGTCGAGGGCGTTTACCGGTTCGTCGAGAAGCAGAAGCGAGGGCCGCTCCATGACCGCGCAGGCTATTCCAAGCCGCTGGCGCATTCCCAGCGAGTACTTTCTGACCGGTCTGGGGTCTTTGGGGTCGAGACCGACGGCTTGAAGCGCCCGGGCCACTGTTTGGTCCGATATCAGGCCCTTGATCTCGGAGATCTCCAGGAGGTTCGATAGCCCGGTTCTGTTCGGCACAAACGAAGGGGTTTCGATGAGCACGCCAACGCTCGGGGGAAAATGACCTTTCTCGAGCGGCGTGCGATCAATAAGAAGGGAGCCTGCCGTCGGATAGATCAGCCCAGCCAATGCCCGCAACAGCATCGTTTTGCCCGAGCCGTTCTTTCCCTTGACGCCGTAGATCTTCCCGCTTTCCAAGGTGAGGCTCACTTTGTCCAGCACCGTGACGCCTTGGATGATCTTCGTGTAATCCCTGAGTTCGACCAACATCGCGCCTCCGTTCTCTTAGGGCTCCAATTGGGCGTGCGCGATCGAGAAGGAGTCTACCTATGGAGGCCGTGACGTTGGGTGTCGAGGGGATATGCGGTTTTAACGACAGTCTTTACCTGCGATTTCCTCGAGTAATCTGAGTAGCTCGTCTTTGCTGTGGATGCCGAGTTTCTTGTAGGCGGAGGCTCGACTGCTGTTTACTGTGCCTGCGGCGATGTGAAGCAGGTCACAGATTTGGGGCCTCGTATAACCCTGTGCCGAGAGCGCGAGAACCTCGGCTTCCAAGTCTCCGACGCCCTTTGACCTAAGGAAGGCTTCTTTAGTCGCCGAGGTACTGCCGGCTGCTTTGTCGGTGGCGTTGGCCTGGCCGAGTCGCATCAGAATGCCGGTTAACCTTACGGTTGTGACGACTATGCATAGCTGGGCCACAAGATGGCACCGTGACGCCGTGGCGGGCAGCATGCCGAGAAGCTGGGATGCGTGCGCGGCAAGGATCAGCCCCGCCGCCAGAAATGCAAGAGTTGCGCGCGAGGTCGTATCGTCCGCGATTCGGAGGCCGCTGCTGCGGGACCTCGAGGCGCCCTTGGTCGCAATCCGACCGGAAAATGACACGCTGACTATGAGAAAAAGCGATGCACAGACGGCAATGGCGGTGACCGTGTTCGGGAAGGACCAGCACAAGGCAATCCCGATGCCGAGGACAAAGGAGAAGGCGCAAATGCTCGACTGCAGCTCCTGCGCTTCTTTGCTCTGCCGATCTGCGGACCCGCGCGATTGCGGTTGGAGTAGGGCTGAGGTAAAGCACGTAAGGAGTCCAAGCACAATAGCGAGGCAATATGCGGTGTCGGGAGCGGTGGGGATGAAGGGCGCGATGCAGATGAGCGCCGCGACGCCGATTACAGGAATTGCCTTGACGATGGGGCGCCGTAACGGAACCTCGGTGAGTGCCTGCTCGTTTTGGGCGTGGGTGTTTTCGCAAAGATCGGCGACTCCGGCAAGGCCGAGTCGTTCGAGGCCTCGACGTTTATGGTTGCTCACAGTGCCGGGCGCAAGACCAAGGGACTGAGCGATTTCGGTATCGGAAAGGCCGTCGGAGGCCATGGATAAAACCTGCTGCTGGCGCTCGCTGAGCGATTCGAGGTTATGAGTGGGTGCCGAGGGCTCGCCCGAAGAGGACCCTATATCCTGTGGCCGAACGCGCGGGAGTAGCCAAAGAATGAGGCCCATAAGCAAAATGATCAGGACATAGGAGACGAAAGCTATGGCGTAGCCGAGTGCAGCGCCTCTGAGCGCGGCGGCATTTTGAGAGTCGAGATTGACCTGCGCGCTGCACAGGGCGGTCAGCGTGAGCTCGTCGAATGAGGAAGAGAACAAAAGCCCGAGCAAAGCGGGGCGGGGCACGGTGATTTGGGGACCGGAATTGCCGGCGCCCCGATTGAATCTGGTGACTAGGAAATATCCGATTGCCCCTGAGATGAGGCACACAGTTATTTGCCCGGGGATTGAGCCTTGAAACGCAAAACTGAGTAAGCCGAGCGCTCGGGGAAGAAGTGCTCCAATGACGAACGCGAAGGCCGTGGCGTTGGCCTTCTGGCTCGAGTTGCGAGGGAGGTCATCCTCGGCAGGCTGGCGCTCAGATAGAAGAGCGCATGTCGTCAAAAGAAGCGATTGGGCAAGAACATCCAAAGGCTGCAGGGATGTCATCGGTACCTGGATGTCATGGCCGAGCCTCCAGGCGGCATAGGCGATGTCGCATCCCGCGAGAAGCAGCACAGAGGCGAGCAGAAGCTTAGGGCCGAGTCTGGGGAGAGCTGAATGCCGGACTCTTGAGCTGGACACAAGTGCAAAGGCAAAGGCGACGGCGATCGGAGAGAATGCCAAAGGTTCGCACACGACGTGAACGGAGAACTCGACGAGCGCGTAGTGGTGAGGCACAAGGGGGAAGCACATGGCGAGCAGCAATGGGGCTCGCCGCAGCAAAAGCGTTGTGCGATTAGACTCTTGGGCTGTTCCCGTGCTCAATATGCGGCCTCCAAAGCATGGCGATTGACAAGCTGCTGACTCACATGCCGGTGCAGCTATCCTACTCGTAGCAAAGGCGGCAACGTGCGATCATTGCCGTATTCCGCCCTCGCCAAAGAAAGTCGAAAAAAGTCCTTGCGCGCCTGTGAGTGCTCGTGTATAGTTACTTCTCGCGTCACGCGGGCTTAGCGCAGTTGGTAGCGCGCCACCTTGCCAAGGTGGAGGTCGCGGGTTCGAACCCCGTAGCCCGCTCCATGAATTGCAGGCGGTCGACCAATCGGTCGGCCGCTTTTTTGTTGCGCGCGAGGCCTTTGCGCTTCTTGCCAAGGGGCGGCGATCGCCGGAACAACCGCAACGCAGGTGGGACATGGGCTCAAGCTGCGGATTCGCGCGGATCGTCCGTGTTCCGCCTCGCGAAAGGCCAGGGTCCCAAAATTTTTTCTAACGAATTTGAAATTTGGGCTTGCGCGAGGCCGACGGTTCCCGTATATTATCCCTTGCGCTTGCGGGCTTAGCGCAGTTGGTAGCGCGCCACCTTGCCAAGGTGGAGGTCGCGGGTTCGAACCCCGTAGCCCGCTCCATGTGAGCACCGAGGCCGGTCACTCCGGCCTCTTTCATATGGCGAAGTGGCCAAGTGGTAAGGCAGGGGCCTGCAAAGCCCTCACCCCCGGTTCGAATCCGGGCTTCGCCTCCAGGAAATGACGGGCACCCTTCGGGGTGCCCTTTTTCGTGCCACGGCGTTGCTTGCGCTACCATAGACATGTCCGCAAAACGCGTCGGTTGGAGCCGAGCCTATGCTCTATACCCTTCTGCTGCTTGTCTTCTTCATCGAGATCGTGCGCGGCTTCGTGCGCGTGATCGTTTACTTCTCCGAGTGGCTGCAACGCGGCCAAAGCATCGACGAGGAGAGCCTAGAGCCCGCCGTGCGCGCGATGGTCGAGTCCGACGACGCGCTCGAGCGCGAGATGGCGCGCGCGAGCCAGAAGCGCGGCCTGGCCCGCGTGTTTGCCCGCTGGCAGGCCACCAACGACGCCGTCGACGAGTACCTCGACAACATGAGCCTCGGCTGGTACCAGGTCATTATCATCTTCTTCGTCGGCTGCATGGCGGGGCTTCTGCTTGAGGAGGTCTGGATGCTCGTGACCGCGGGGCTCACCGAGAACCGCGTCGGCCTGGTGTGGGGCCCCTTCAGCCCGCTGTACGGCACAGGAGCGGTCCTTCTTACCGTGCTGTGCTTCCAGATGCGCCGCCACGGGGCAAAGACGTGGCAGGTCTTCCTCATCTCCGCGGCGATCGGCGGCGGCCTCGAGCAGATCACCGGTTGGGCCATGGAAGTGCTCTTCAACGCCGAGTCGTGGACCTACTTGCACCTGCCGGACCACATCACGCAGTGGGTGGCGTGGCGGTTCCTCTTTTTCTGGGGCTTGCTCGGCATCGTGTGGACGCGCGCCATCATGCCCAAGCTGCTCTATCAGATCGGCATGCCCACCTCGCGACGGCAGGTCCTCTTTGTGACGCTGGTGGCGCTGTACCTGGTGGCTGACATCGGCATGACGCTCGTGTGCTTCAACCGCAAGGCTGCGCGCGACCTCGGCGCGCCGCCCGCGAACGCCTTCGAGCGGTGGGTGGACACGAACTACACCGACGACTTCATAGCCGGCCGGTTCGAGAACCTGAAGATAGGCGACGCGAGGGACCCCAAGTGACGAATCTTTCCGAGCGGGTCGCGGGGCAGGGGCGTGCCCGCCGCTCTGTGTACCTGGACTATGCTGCCGCGACGCCCATGGATCCCGAGGTCGTCGCGGCGATGCTCCCGTACTTCAGCGAGAAATTCGAGAACCCAAGCGCGCCTTACGCCGCCGCCCGCGCCGTACGCGCGGACGTCGACGCCGCGCGCGCGACCATCGCGCACGCCATCGGCGCGCGTCCCGGCAACGTGACCTTCACGGCCGGCGCCACCGAGGCCAATAACCTTGCCTTCGCGGCGGCGGGGGACGGGGCCCACGTGGTCGTGGACGCGGCCGAGCACGAGAGCGTCCTTGCGTGCGCCGCGGCCGCGGGCGGAGGGTGCTCGGTCGTGGGTGTCGGCCCGGACGGGCGCGTGCGCGCGGCCGACGTGGCGGCGGCTATCACGCCTGCCACGAGGCTCGTCTCGGTCGAGCTCGCCAACGGCGAGGTCGGCGCCGTGCAGCCCGTGCGCGAGATCGCGCGCGTGGTCGCGGCGGAGCGCGAGCGTCGCCTGGCGGCGGGGGAGACGGTCCCGATCTGGCTGCACACCGATGCGTCGCAGGCTGCGGGCGCCCTTGCCGTCAACGTCGGCACGCTGGGGTGCGACCTTCTTACCATCTCGGCGGCGAAGATCTACGGGCCCAAGCAGGTCGGCCTGCTGTGGGCCTCCGATGACGTGACGCTGCGCCCGCTCGTGCTCGGCGGCGGGCAGGAAGGCGGCGTCCGCTCAGGCACCGAGAACGTCGCCGGTGTCGTCGGCTTCGCGAAGGCGCTCGAGCTCGCGGGCGCGCGGCGCCAGGCGGAGGCTCGTCGTCTCGCGGGGCTTCGCGACCGGCTGCAGCGCGCGGTGTGCGGCGAGTTCGGCTGGGCCGTCGTGTCCGGTCCGCGCGCGGCAAAGCTGCGGCTCCCCGGGCTTCTTCACGTGAGCTTCCCGGGGCTTGAGGCCAGGCGGCTCGTGATCGCGCTCGAGCGCGAGGGCGTGAGCGTGGGCACGGGATCGGCGTGCGCCGCGAGCAAGATGCGCTCTTCCCACGTGCTCGCCGCCATGGGCGCCCCGGCCGAGGTCGCGGCGGGCAGCCTGCGCCTGACGCTCGGCCGCCAGACGACCGAGGCCGACATCGACTACGCCGCGGCCGCTATCGTCTGTGCCGTCCGCGCCGAGGCCGCGCGCGTAGGCCTCGCCACCTGCCAAAACGACCTGTCTGATTCCGATGACCCGAAGGGGGGCGATGCCTGATGGCCAAGGTTTACGCCGGATTGTCCGGCGGCGTCGACTCCGCGCTCGCGTGCGCGCTTCTGTGCGAGGCAGGCCACGACGTGACGGCGGTCTATATGCGCAACTGGTCTCGCGATCTGCCGGGCTTCAAGTGCGCCTGGGCCGACGACCTTGCGGACGCCGAGCGCGTCGCGGTGAGCCTGGGCATCGATCTCGAGGTCTGGGACTGTGAGGCCGAGTACAAGGCCACCGTCGTCGACTACCTCGTCGACGCCTACGCCCATGGTCTCACGCCGAACCCCGACGTCATGTGCAACCAGACCGTCAAGTTCGGCACCTTCGCCGACAGGGCCTTCGCGGCGGGCGCGGACTTTGTGGCCACGGGCCACTACGGGCGCGTCGATGCGGGCGCCGATGGGCGGACGCGTCTGCTTCGCGCGGCCGACGAGCACAAGGACCAGACCTACTTCCTGTGGCGCGTGGGCAAAGAAGTGCTCGCGAAGACCCTCTTTCCCATCGGCGACATACCGAGCAAGGCCGAGGTCAGGCGCATGGTCGCGGAGCGTGGTCTCGGCTTGGAGACAAAGCCCGACTCCGACGGCATCTGCTTCATCGGGCCCGTGGGCATCCGCACGTTCTTGCTCGACACGCTCGAGCGCCGCGCGGGGGACGTCATCGAGCTCGAGACGGGGCGGGTGCTCGGGCACCACGACGGCGCGTTCCTCTTTACCGTGGGGCAGCGCCGCGGGCTTGACCTGGGCGGAGGCCCCGCGCGCTACGTCGTGCGCACGGACGTTCTGACGAACACCGTCTATGTGACCGCCGACCGCATGAGCCCCGCGCTGTTCACACGCGAGCTTGCGCTCGGCGACTGCCGCTGGATCGCGGGCGAGCCGCCGGCGGCGGGGGAGTACGTCGTCCGCACGCGGCACACGGGTGAGCTCGTGCCTTGCGCGCTCGAGGCGGCGACAGACGGCGCTGAGGCGACCGTTCGCTTCGATACGCCGCAGCGCCGCGTGGCCCCCGGGCAGTCTGCCGTGATCTACGACGGCCTCGAGTGCCTCGGCGGCGGGATTATCCTCCCGTAGCCGGGGCGGTCCTTCTTGCCGTCCTATCCGTTGCTAATCGCCTTGGGGCGCCGACTTTGACGGTTCGGGTGCCGTTGTTGTCTGCGGGGTCTCCCCCAACGCCTGGTTGCGCTACTGTTGGAGCGAACGGGCAAAGAAGGGATCGGAGGCGGCCATGTATTGCATGAAGTGCGGGCACGAGCTGGAGGACGGGGCGCGGTTCTGCACGGAGTGCGGCGCGCAGCAGGACGTTCTTTCCACGGAGAAGACCCGGCAGCAGTCCTCGGCGCCCCGGCGCCCGAGTGTTGTGCAGGTGGTCGCCGCCGCCTTCGTGGTCATGGCTGTTGGCGCCTTCGCCTTCATATGCCTCAGCTCGACGTTGCCTTTACAGTCGCAGCCCACGCAATCGCAGGATGCGGCGGGCGCGGGCACGATCGGCTCGGCGACCGGATCCGGCTCCGCCGCGGGCTCCGGCGATCCCGCCCAAAAGCCCATCTCCGACCAAAGCGACGCGCTCGCAGCCGCGCAAGGCGACGTGGCCGTCGCCTCCGGCGAGCTCACGTACGCGAACGACCGCTACGGCTACAAAGTCGTGCTCCCAGCGGACTACGAGCTCGTCGACGCTTCCGACAACGGCGACGGGGCGACGTTCAGGGATTCCTCGACCGGCGTCGAGGTCCGCGTGTGGGGCGCCGCCAACGCCCTCGGCGAGACGCTCGACTCTGTGCTCGAATCCTACACCTCGGCTCACGATGTCTCGTACAAGGCAATGGGCGGCACCTGGGTCGTCGCGTCGTGGGTCGAGGGTGGCAACGAGTACTACGCCAAACAGTATGTGGGCGACGACAACATAAACGGCATCCAGTTCAGCTACCCGCAGTTGTCGTCGGACGCCGGGTCTGCTGTTATCGAGGCGCATATTGATGAGTTCGTTCCCGGCGACCTTTAGCTGTAGCGCGGTTTCGATTCGAAAGGGCTGACAAGAAGGGCGGACGCGTCAGTGCGTCCCCGGGCTTCTTTCCGTGTTTCTCGGGCCGCGGTGGAGAGACGCTCCCTTTGATGGGGCGCTGCGCCGCTGGGGTAGAATAGAATGTCCTGGCTAGATTCGTACCGTAACCGCAACAGAGGGGCATCGCGTGGCAGACGAGCTCAAAAAGCCAAAGAAGAAGGTCGCCCTCAAGGTCGCCGGCGGAAGGACGACCAAGAAGAAGATCTCGATCATGGAGGGCGACGAGGCTGACAAGGAGTCGATGGGCCAGGCCCGAAAGACCCTCGTCTTCCTCTTCTTTGTGATGATCGCCTATGTGGTCTACCTGGTCTTTACTGGTCAGGTAGACGAGTTCGTGACGTCGCTTGCCGGCGTCGACGTCAGGTGGATCGCCGCGGGTGTCGTCTGCTTCCTCTTCTACTACGTCTTCGGCGTGCTCGCCTACGTGCTGTCGGTGATCCACGACCCCGACTCGCCCGTCGGTATCCGCGACCTCATGAGCGTCGAGGCCTCGGGCGTCTTTTTTATGCGCATGACGCCCTCCGGCGTGGGCGCTCAGCCGGCCCAGATCTTCCGCCTCACGCGCGCCGGGCTCTCGGTGGGCGAGGCGGGCGCCCTGAACTTCACCCGCTTCGTGCTCTACGAGGCCGGCGAGGGCGTGTTCGCCGCCATCATGCTGCTCTTCTGCGGCAGCTACTTCTACGAGACGTTCGGCGACGTGACCCTCGTCGGCATCTTCCTCTTTGGTTTCAAGGTCGTGCAGCTCGCGGCGATCATGGCCATGTGCCTGCTGCCTAAGCCCGTGATGGCCATCTGCAACTGGGCGCTCAAGCTGGCGCATCGCCACCGCTGGATCAAGGAAGAGAAGTATAACGAGTGGTATAAGTTCGTAAACACGCAGATCGAGGTCTTCTCGCGCGACTTCAAGAAATCGGCTGCCAACGTGCCCGAGATGAGCCTGACCATGTTGGTCACCCTGCTCCAGCTCGGCTGCATGTACGCGCTGCCGTACTTCGTGCTGCGCTCGTTCGGCGAGCCGGCGGACCTTCTGCTGTGCACGGCGTCGGGCTCCATGCTTGAGCTGCTGGTCAACGCGGTGCCGCTGCCGGGCGGCACGGGCGGCGCCGAGGTCGGCTTCGCGTACCTCTTCAAGGACATGTACGGCAGCCACCTCGCTGCCGGCTTCATCATCTGGCGAGCCATCGAGTACCTGCTGCCGGTCCTCATCGCGGCGCCGTGCATGGGCATGCGCTCCAACGGCGGCGTCTCGATCCACCGCCGCTGGCACGGCTTCTGGGATGGCCTGACCGGCGGCATCCGCTCCTTCATCGACACAGGCTCCTTCACGGCCGGCTCTTCGGCCAAGGGCGGGGTGCGTGTGCCTAAGGGCGGCGTGACCGTCAAGCCCAAGGCTAGCAAGAGGTCCGCCGCGCCCACCGTCGCCGGCGCCACCGTGACGACCCGCGGCGCAAAGACCGTGGTCAAGTCCTCCGCGCCCGCCCCTAAGGTGGACATCGAGGCGAAGATCGCCGCCGGCAAGGCCGCCGCGGCAAAGAAGGACGCTGGCGGCAAGTAGCGGGTGGGCTTGCTGTAAGGGCCCTTCTTGCCAGACGGTGGAATCCCTGAGCACGGCAATGAACAAGCTCCTTCCTGCTTGACCCATTTGCGGCCCTGTTTCCGGGCAAAAATGGTCGAAACAGGAGGGAGCTTGCGCTGCAGCGGCGGGAAAGAGTGCTCCGCGCCGCGTTTGCAAAGAAGTACTTTCTGCTACTCCGCCGGCGCGAACTGGCTCTCGTAGATGTCGCGGTAGATCCCGCCGCGGGCGAGCAGCTCCTCGTGCGTGCCCTTCTCGGCGATGTGGCCGTGGTCGACGACGCAGATCGCGTCGGCGTCGCGGATGGTCGAGAGGTGGTGCGCCACGACGAAGCTCGTGCGGCCGCGCATGAGGTTGTCGAAGGCGCGCTGGACGAGGAGCTCGGTGCGCGTGTCGATGTTGCTCGTTGCCTCGTCGAGGATGAGCATCTGCGGGCGGGCGACCATCACGCGGGCGATGCACAGCAGCTGCTTCTGGCCGGCGGACAGGCTCGTGGAGCCGTCGAGCACGGTGTCGTAGCCGTGGGGCATGCGGCGGATGAACTCGTCGGCGTAGGCCGCCTTCGCTGCGGCCACGATCTCGTCGTCGGTGGCGCCCGGACGGCCGATGGCGATGTTCTCGCGCACCGTCGCGCGCCTTACCCAGGTGTCCTGCAAGACCATGCCCCAGCTGCCGCGTAGGCTCGCGCGCGTGAGGTCGCGCACGTCGTGGCCGTCTACCGTCACGCTGCCGGAGTCGACGTCGTAGAAGCGCATGAGCAGGTTGATGAGGGTGGTCTTTCCGCAGCCGGTGTGGCCGACGAGCGCGATGCGGCGCCCGGGCTCGGCGGAAAGGTCGAGGTGCTCCAGGATCGGGCGGCCGGGCGCGTACGAGAAGGTGACGTCGTCGAGCGCGACTCTGCCCTCGACGCGGCCGAGCTCAAGGGCGTCCTCGGCGTCGGGCTCCTCGAGCGGCTCGTCTATGAGCTCAAAGAGGTGGCGCGCGCAGGCGACGGAGTTCTGCAGCTCCGTGACCACGCCGGTGATGTCGTTGAAGGGCTTGGCGTACTGGTCGGCGTACTGGAGGAAGGCGGAAAGACCGCCCACGGTGATTCCGCCGTCGAGCACGACGAACGCGCCGAAGATGCCGATGGCCGCGTAGACGAGCGAGTTCATAAAGCGCATGGTCGGGTTGGCGAGCGACGAGAAGAACACCGCCTTGTAGCTCTCCTGCGCAAGGCGCGCGTCGATGTTACGCACCCGGCCGCAGACCTCGTCGGCGACGCCGAACGCCTCGATGGTGCCCACGCCGCCGATCATCTCCTCGACGAGGCCCGTGAGCTCGCCGCGCAGCTGGGTCTGGCCCGCGAAGTGCTTGCTCGCGTGGCTCGAGATGAACTTGGCCATCCAGACCGAGAAGGGCGTGAGCACGGTGACCACGCCGGCGATCAGCGGGTTCAGGCGGAACATGAACACGAGCGTGATCACGATGGTCAAGACGCCGGTGGGGAGCTGCTGGAAACCCATGACGAAGCCGTTGGTGAGCTGGTCGGCGTCGTTGACGATGCGGCTCACGACCTCGCCGTGCTCGTGGGAGTCGATGTAGGACAGGGGCATGCGCTGGAGGTGGTCGAAGGCCTGGCAGCGCAGGTCGAAGGCCGCGTCGTAGGCGAGGCGGTTGGTCACGAGCGCGAGCGCGTACTGGGCGGCGGCGGTCACGCAGACGGTGAGCGCCATGAGGCGGGCGACGTCTGCTAAGGCAATGAAGTCGACGGCGCCCGCGCCGACAATGCAGTCGACGGCCCTGCCCGTGAGCGTGGGCAGGGTGAGGGTACCCACGGTAACCACGACGACGAGGGCTATGAGGGCGGCGAGCATGGCGCGCCTGCCCGCAAAGAGGCCGAGCATGCGGCGGATGGTCTGGTCGTCCCGGTGCTTCTTTCCAGCCACGGCGTGCGCGGCGGCGGTGTTCCTTGCGCTCATCGGTGGGCCTCCTCGCTCGTGAGCTGGGAGTCGCAGATCTCACGGTAAACCTCGCAGCTCTTCAGCAGCTCCTCGTGCGTCCCCAAGCCGACCTGGCGGCCGCCGTCGAGCACGAGGATCTGGTCGGCGGAGCGGACAGCCGCCACGCGCTGCGAGATGAGGACGACGGCGGAGTCGGCGAAGTCGCGGCGGATCGCGCGGCGGAGCTTGGAGTCGGTGGCGAAGTCGAGCGCGGAGCTCGCGTCGTCGAGGATGAGCACACGGGGGCGCCTGGCGAGGGTCCGCGCGATGGCGAGGCGTTGGCGCTGGCCGCCGCTGAAGTTGCGGCCGAACTGCTCGACCTCGGCGGCAAGCCCGCCTTTGCCCTCGACGACGTCGGTTGCCTGGGCGGTCTGGACGGCGTGCAGGAGCTCGTCGTCTGTCGCGTCGGCGTCTCCCCAACGAAGGTTCGAGGCGATGGTGCCCGAGAAGAGCTGTGGTCCCTGCTCGACGAGGGCGACCTCTTGGCGCAGGCTCTGCTGCGTGAGGTCGCGCACGTCCTGGCCGCCCACGAGCACGCGGCCGGACGTGGCGTCGTAGAAGCGCATGAGGAGCGAGGCGAGCGTCGACTTGCCGGAGCCGGTGCCGCCGATCACGCCGAGCGTCTGGCCGTCCTCGAGCTTGAGGCTCACGTGCGAGAGCGAATCGCCCGCGGCGTCGGGGTAGACGAAGCTCACGTCCTCGAGGGCAACCGCCGGGGCGCCGGCGGTTGCGGGCGCGGCGGCGTCGAGCTTGCCGGCGATTTGCGTGGGCTTCGTGTCGAACACCTCGTTGATGCGCGTGGCGCAGCCTTGGGCCTTGGCGATGGTGGTGATGAGCCACGTGAGCTTGAGGAGCTCGACGAGCGCCTGGCTCACGTAGCTCGCGAGCGCCACGACCTGGCCTTGGGTGAGGTTTCCTACGTTGACCTGCAGCCCACCCATCCACAGAAGGGCGATGAGGCCGAGGTTCACGGCGAGGTAGGTGAGGGGGTTGGCCATCACGCTCAGGTCTCCTGCCGACAGCTGTAGGTCGCGGACCGTGCCGGAGACCTCGTGGAAGGTCGAGATTTCCGAGTCCTCCCGGCAAAAAGCCCTCAGCACGCGGGCGCCCTCGAGGTTCTCGGAGCACTTGAGCTGCACGTCGTCGAGGGCACGCTGGGTCTTGCGGTAGCGCTTGGTGGTGATGCCCATGAAAAAGAGGATGAGAGCGACCGTGACGGTCGTGGACACGAGCAGCACGGCGCCCTCCCAGCCGTCGACGAGGAAGGCTGCGATCACCGAGCCGACGATGATGAAGGGGGAGCGCAGAATCAGGCGGAAGAACAGGTTGAGGCCGTCTTGGGTCTGCTGGGTGTCGTTGGTCATGCGCGTGACGAGGGAGGCTCGGCCGATGCGGTCGATGTCCTCACGCGAGAGCGTCATCACGTGGCGGAACAGGTCGTCGCGCACGGCGGCGCCGAACTGCGCCGCGAGCTTCGATGAGTAGTACTGCGCCACGATCGAGACGGCGTAGCAGAAGAAGGCAAGAAGGACGAGGGAGCCCGCGTGCATGAGGATGTAGGCGCTGTCGCCGCTCGCGATGCCGATGTCGATGACCTGCGACATGACGATGGGGACGATGAGCTGGAGGATGGCCTCCAAGCCCTTGAACGTGGGCGCGAGCACGCACTCGAGGTAGTGACCGCGCAGATAACGCCTTAGCTTGAACATGCGACTCCGACCTGGAATTGATGACGGCTTTCTGCCCCTGCAATCGTACCCCTAGGCGGTCGGCCGAGGGCCAATGAGGCGCTCGATGGTTCGCTGCCTGAAATCCAGTTTTGTTTCCATGCGCGGCGCGGGTGGGGACTTGTGTAAGTTACGTTTTGAAACAAGTGTGGTCGTATGATTACATCTGTACGTTTACCTGCAGAAACGATGGTTAGAATTACTGACCTTTGTTCAAAACAATACATGACCTGCGCAGAAAGGCAAGTATCATGAGTGAAATCGTCATCATTGCCGAGTCCGGCTCCGATGTCCCCGCCGCCGAGGCCGCTGAGCTCGGCATCGAGATCGTGCCCATGCACGTCTCCATCGGCCAGAAGACCATCGACGACGGCGAGCTTCCGCCCGCCGAGATGCTCGAGGAGTGCCGGCAGCTCGGCGTGCTCCCGCGCACGAGCGGCTGCACCCCGGGCGACTTCTCTGTGGTCCTCGACCGCGTCCACGCCGAGCACCCGAATGCACAAATCCTCTACATCGCCTACTCTGCCGTGACCACGTGCTCCTACGAGTCCGCCCGTACCGCTGCTGAGGGGCGCGACTACGTGCACATGTTCGATACCCGTCACGTGACCATCGGCCAGGGCTTCGTCGTCACGCAGACCGCCCGTCACCTCGCGGAAAACCCTGACATCTCGGTTGAGGAGCTCATGGCGTGGTCCGAGGAGCTCGCGAGCCGCGTGCGCATGGGGTTTGTGCCCGGTGACCTTGGCTACCTGCGCGCGGGCGGCCGTCTCTCCAACGCGGCGTTCGTCGGGGCAACCCTGCTTCGCATCAAGCCGATCATCGAGCTGATCGAGGGCAAGCTCGTGGCTACAAAGAAGCTTCGCGGCAACATGGAGAAGGCCGTCATCGGCCTTATGGACCACATGGCGCTGCAGGGCGACTACGACACCGATGTCGTCTATCTCCTGCATTCCGCGGGCCTGCCCGATTCTATCCAGCGCGCCGCTGAGGAGCACGCGCGCGAGCTCGGCTTCAAGTCGATCCGCTGGTACGAGTCGCACAACGTGATCACCTCGCACTGCGGCCCCGGCTCCTTTGCCTTGGCATTCGCGGGCGCGAAGTAGGCTCGGGCTCAACCGGCTTCGAGGGAAAAAACATGCGAAGTCGGTTTCCTATTCAGAAATCGCGGGCACAACGGGCGGCAAAACCTCATTACCTGAGGTTTTGCTGCCCGCTATTGCCTGCTGCTCAAGTTTTCAGATCAAGAGCTGACTCCGCGCGATCGTTTTGGCCAAGTTGCTGCACGGTGGGCCGCGATTTGCGATCAACCTGCGCCTCGGCAGCTATGGGATGCGGCTATTATTAACCAGTCGGCTCGCGATCAAGAGGGATGACGGCCTTGGTTTTAGGTGTGGGTATAGACCTGGTGGACCTCGCGGAGTTCCGCCGAATCTGCGAGGAGTTCGACGCGTCGCAGGCAATTCCTTGCGCCTTCGTCGCGCGGACCTTCACGCTCGCAGAGCTCGCCCAGGCCCGCGGGCGCCACGACGCCTGTCAATACCTCGCCGGTCGCTTTGCCGTCAAGGAGGCCGTCTTCAAGGCCGTGGCCCCGCTTACGCAGGAGGGCTTCGACCTGCGTGGCGTCGAATGCCTCGATGCCCCAACTGGTCAGCCTGAGGTCGTTATGGACGGCGCGCTCGCAAAGACCTACGCGAGCGCGGGCGTTTCCTCGATTCTTGTGTCGGTTACCAACGAGACGGGCTACGTCGAGGCGATTGCGCTCGCGCAGTAGCCGGGAATCGTCCTCCTAGAGCGGCTTGCTCGCCCCGGCGATGGCCGGCCGCTTGACCACGAGGATGTCGCAGGTGCAGCTGCGCAGTAGGTACGTCGAGATGGATCCCAGAAGTGCGTACTTTATGCTCGAGAGCCCGCGCGCGCCGCAGACGATGACGTCGGGCTCGATCACGTCGATCATCTTTTCCTTGAGCGTCTCGCGGATGCGGCCGACCTTGATTCGCACCTCGACGTGCGGGATGCGCGGGTTTGCCTCGGCGTCCTCGATGAGTGGCGCGATCTGATCGCGGAAGGCCTGCTCGAGCTTGGGGACAACGGAGCCGACGCTGATTCCGGTTCCCTCGAAAACCGTGGCGTCGATCGCGTGGCCGATGTAAAGCTCCGCGTGGTTGTTCGACGCGATGACGATGGCGCGCGCCAGGACGTCGTACTGCAAATCGGAGCCGTCGAGGGACGCGAAGACCTTCTTGTAACCAAGGTTCTCATACGCTTCGTTGACATCCATAAGGGGCTCCTTCGATCGTCCGAATTGACGGATGCGCGTACAGGGGTTACCCGAGCATAGTTCTTCTTGCTGGGTCCGTTAGCTATGGAATGGGCTCGCAATCGGCGGGCGGCGAGTCTTTTCCCGGATGCGCGCGGATCGCCCATGCGCAAAAACGCACCCCGCCGTAGGCTGCCGGCGGGGTGCGTTGTGAGCAAATGAATCAGGGTTGTGCCCGTTACTCGGGCTTGGCGGCGTTGCGCGGGGCGGGGGTGCCGGCCGCGTCGCCGTGGAGCGCCTTCTCGGGCGTGATCGGCAGCGAACGGACGTAGTTGCCCGTGGCGTGCGCGACGGCGCTCGCGATGGCGGGCGATGGGGTGTTGATGACGACCTCGCCGATGGACTTCGCCCCGAAGGGGCCGGTGGGCTCGTAGCTCGGCATGAACTCGACGCGGACGTCCGGCACGTCCATGCGGGTGGGAATCTTGTACTGCATGAAGGAGTCCGTGCGCATCTTGCCCTTGGCGTCGTAGCTCACGTCCTCGCACATGGCCATGCCTATGCCCTGGACGAGGCCGCCCTCGACCTGCACGCGGGCGAGGTTCGTGTTGATGACGGTGCCGCAGTCGACGACGGCAGCGTAGTCGGTGAGCTCGTACTTGCCGGTCTCCTTGTCGACCTCGACCTCGGCCACGGCGGCGATGAAGGGCGGGGGAGACTGCGGCTGGGTGTTGGAGCCGTGGCCCGAGAGCATGCCCGGGTTGAGGCCGAAGCCGATGGCGCGGTTGGCCATCTCGGCGACGGTCATCTTGTTCTTGCCGTCGGCGGTCTGGACGAGGCCGGCGTCGAACTCGACGTCGGCGACGTCGATGCCCCACCACGTGGCGGCCTGCGCGCGAATCTTCTCGACGAGGTCGTTGGCCGCGAAGACCACGGCACCGCCCGTCGTGTAGGTGCCCGATGAGGCGTAGGCGCCGGTGTCGAAGGGGGAGGTGTCGGTGTCGACGCCCTTGGTGATCACGTGGTCGACGTCGCAGCCGAGGACCTCCGCCGCGATCTGGGCGAGGATGGTGTCGGCGCCGGTACCCACGTCGGTCGCGCCGATCTTGAGCACGTAGAAGCCGTCGTCCTCGAGGGTGATGTCGACGTTGGCGATGTCGACGTTCGAGATGCCGGAGCCCTGCATGGTGAGGGCCACGCCGCGGGAGCGGACCTTGTCGCCGAGGTCCTCGACGAGCGGGCGGCGCTTCCAGCCGGTGAGGTGCATGACGCGCTCGAGGCACTCGTCGATGCGGCAGCTGCGCAGGGGCTCCTCGCCGAGCTGCCAGAGGGTCTCGCCCTCCTTGACGAGGTTTTTCAGCCTGACCTCACAGGGGTCCATGCCGAGTTCGTCGGCGAGCTCGTTGACGGCGGACTCGACGGCGAAGCAGCCCTGCGTGGCGCCGTAGCCGCGGTACGCGCCGCCGGGCATCATGTTCGTGTACACGACGTCGTAGCTGAAGCGGCTCGCGGCGCGGTTGTAGATCGGCAGGGACTTGGCGCCCACGAGGCCGATGGTGGTCGTGCCGTGGTAGCCGTAGGCGCCGGCGTTGGAGAGCGCGTAGAGGTCGATGGCGGTGATGGTGCCGTCCTTCTTTGCGCCGATCCTCACGCGCATCTTCATCTCGTGGCGAGAGTTCGAGCAGCTCATCGTCTCGGCACGGGTGTAGATGCACTTGCAGGGGCGGCCCGTCTTCAAGGCGGCGAAGGCCGCGAAGACCTCGTTGCAGCCGGTCTGCTTGGCGCCGAAGCCTCCGCCGACGCGGGGCTTGACCACGCGGACCTGGCTCTTGGGGATGCCGAGGGCGGTGGCGACCTGGCGGCGGATGTGGAAGGGCACCTGCGTGGACGCCACGACGGTCAGGCGGCCGAAAGCGTCGGTGTAGGCGTAGGAGCGCATGGTCTCCATCATGGCCTGCTCGGCCGCCTGGGTGTGGTACTCGCGCTCGAGCACGACGTCGGAATCGGCGAGCGCCGCCTCGACGTCGCCGTGCTCGTGGACGTCGTGGGCCACGAGGTTGCGCTTGGGGTCGCCCGTGCGGTCGGCGCCGTAGGACCAGTCGTCCTCGGGGTGGATCACGGTCGGGTTGTCGAGCGCCTCGTCCATGTTGAGGATGGCGGGCAGCTTCTCGTAGGTGACCTTGACGAGCTTGACGGCGACAGCGGCGGCCTCCTCGGTCTCGGCCACGACCATGGCGACCTCGTCGCCTACGTAGCGAACCACGTCGTCGAGGATCACGGTGTCGTAGGGGGAGCACTCGAGGAAGGACTGGCCTGCCAGGGTGAAGCGGTTGTGGGGCACGTCCTCGGGGGTGTAGACGGCGACGACGCCGGGGACGGCGAGGGCGCGGGCGGTGTCGACCTTGGTCACACGGGCGTGGGCCTGGCCGCTGCGGACGAGCTTGACGATGAGCGCGTCCTCGGGCGCGAGGTCGTCGGTGAAGGCGGGCTTGCCGGCAAGAAGCGCGGCGGCGTCCTTCTTTACGACGGGTCGGGACAGCGAGCTGCCGCGGTCGGAGGACGTGACGCCCTTGCTCGCTGCCTTGACCTGCTTCTCCATGGCGACGGCGGACTCGGAGCGCTCGGAGAGCTTGCCGCCTGGGTTCTTGTGGCGGCCGAGGAAGCGGCGGATGGCGCGCATCTGGCCGGCGTAGCCGGAGCAGCGGCAGAGGTTGCCGGAAAGGAAGCGGCGGATGGTCTCGTCGTCGGCGTCGGGGTGCTTGCGGTCGAGGGCGAGCACGTCCATCTCGAGGCCGGGGGAGCAGAAGCCGCACTGCTCGGCGCCCTCCTCGGCAAGGCAGCGGGCGAACAGCTCGCGCTCGGCGCCCACGCCCTCGAGGGTGGTCACGGCGCGGCCGTCGACGCGGGCCATGAGCATGGAGCAGGAAAGCACCGGCTCGTCGTCGAGCCACACGGTGCACAGGCCGCAGTTGCTTGTCTCGCAGCCGCACTTGACGGACGAGATGTGGTGGGCGCGAAGCCACGCAAAGAGGGTCTGGTCGGGCGCGACGTCCTCGGTGACCTGGCGTCCGTTGAGCGTGAAGGTGACGTTCATTATGCGGAGACCCCCTTGGGCTTGGCGGCCTCGGCGGCCAGGCGGAGCTCGGACTCGACGTCGAGCTGGTTCGCGGCGGTAAGGATGGCGCGGCGGGAAAGGATCTCGGCGAGCTCGGCGCGGTAGTCGGCGCTGGCGCGGCGGTCGGTGCCGTAGTTGAGGTAGCGGGCGCGCTCGCAGGCCGCCGCGAGCTCGTCGGGGGTGAACTCGCGCGGCAGGCCGAGGTCGTCGCCCTCGAGGAACTTGGCCTTCTTGGGCCTTGCGCCCACGGCCAGGTGCCACTCGTCGTCCCACAGCGCGGCGCAGACGTTGAGCGTCGAGAAGTCCGTGGCGGAGTTGCGGAGGCACTGGAAGCTCGCGCGGTAGTCGTGCTTCTTCACGATGATGCGCTCGAGCACGTCGCGCGCCGCGCCGCCGTTGACGAAGTCGGCGAAGCGCATGGTGCCGGCGCCGGTGAACTCCACCCAGGTGTCGAGGGGTAGAAGGGCGACGACGATGTCGGAGAATCCCATGCGCGCATAGGCCGAGCCGCCGACCGTGGCTAGGTTGCGGAACTGCGTGCCCACGATGTCGTGCACGCCGTCGGTGAAGACGTTGCGCGTCATACGCGCGAACGCCTCGTGGTTCTCGAGCTGACCGAGCGTGACCATGGCGCCGATGATGAAGGCGTCGTCGGTCTCCTCGATCTGGTCAAGGCCGCAGCCGGACAGGTCGATCCCAGCGGGGATGGTTCGGTCGGAGAGGCGAAGCCACATCATTCCGCCTATGACGGTCGCAAGACGGTTTTCTTGCAGAAGGTCGTAGGCCTCCTTCGCGGTGGCTGGGCGAGCATACTGCTCGAATCTGAGCACGGGTCCTCCTCGGTCGCGCTTCTTACAATATGTGGTGCTGGAAGAAAACATGATTTTACAACAGGTCAGAAGCCTGTTTAATTTCCTCACATGCTCTGCGTTGTGTTTTCTGGAATATATCGGAGGCTTCCGACTTTGGGGCTGTCGGAAGGTGCATGCGATAAAAAATGTTTATCTACTTTTCGCGGGGATTCGCGGCGAAAAAACAGTCGTCGGAGTCAGGCCTGCCGCGGCCTTCGCGCCC
>UQIF01000012.1 GCA_900540955.1 uncultured Olsenella sp. | reverse complement strand
CTTCTCCATCTCGGCCTTGATGCAGGCGACGACCTCGCCCTCCTCGCAGGACTCGGAGGGGTGGCTGATCATGGCGCGCAGGAACGCGGTCATGTCCTTGCCGTAGTCCTCAGCGGTCTTCTTGATGAGCTCGAAATCCAGTTCCTTAGCCATTGCTCGTGCCTTTCTGTACGATGGCCAACCGTTAACTAATTTGATACCCGGGCGCACGCCCGGCCAGGCGGGACGCCGGCTGGTTTTCGACCGCCGGCGCCAAGTTTTTGTTCAAACGAAACGCTAGCAGGTGGGGTACTCGCCCTCCCAGACGATGCGGCGGTACTGCTCGGGGTCGGTGTCGCCCTCGGTCGAGAAGCACAGCACCGAGCTCTCTTTGGACAGGCCGATGGCGTCGCGCAGCTCGGCATACTCGGGGTCCTGCATGAGGGTGGCGACGAGGCCCGTGGTGACGGCGCCGGACTCGCCGGAGATCACGCGCGGGTCGCCCTTCTCGGGGGCGCCGAGGATGCGCATGCCGCGGGCGGTGACCCAGTCGGGGCAGCTCACGAAGGCGCGGACGTGGTTGCGCAGGATGTCCCAGCCGAGGATGTTCGGCTCGCCGCAGCACAGGCCCGCCATGATGGAGGGCATGTCGCCGTCGACGATGCGCGGGTCGCCGTCGCCGGCAGCGGCGCCCTTGTACAGGCAGGCCGCGGGCGCGCACTCGGCCACGACGAAGATCGGCGGGTTGTCGGGGTAGAGGTTGGTGAAGTAGCCCACGACGGCACCCGCAAGGGAGCCGACGCCGGCCTGGACAAAGACGTGCGTCGGGCGGTTGATGGCCATGGAGCGGAGCTGCTCCGCGGCCTCGGAGGCCATGGTGCCGTAGCCCTCCATGATCCAGGACGGAATCTTCTCGTAGCCCTCCCAGGCGGTGTCCTGGACGATGACGCCGCGCTCGCACGCGTCGGCCTCGGCGGCGGCCATGCGGACGCACTCGTCGTAGTTGACCTCCTCGATGGTCACCGTGGCGCCCTCGGCGGCGATGTTGTCGAAGCGGGGCTTCGTGGAGCCCTTGGGCATGTGCACGACGGCCTTCTGGCCGAGTTTGTTGGCGGCCCAGGCCACGCCGCGGCCGTGGTTGCCGTCGGTGGCGGTAAAGAAGGTCGCCTGGCCGAAGTCGCGGGCGAGCTCGTCGGAGGTGAGGTAGTCGTAGGTGCAGTCGGCAACGTCCTTGCCGGTCTCGTCGGCGATGTAGTTGGCCATGGCGAAGGAGCCGCCGAGGACCTTAAAGGCGTTGAGGCCGAAGCGGTAGGACTCGTCCTTCACGCAGAGGTTGCCGAGACCGAGGCGCTCGGCCTGGCCGTCAAGGCGGGCGAGCGGGGTCACGGTGTACTGCGGGAAGCTCTTGTGGAAGGCGCGCGCCTTCTTCACGTTGTCGAGGGACATGATACCGAGGTGCTTGTCGTCACTTTTCGGCATATGGTTTACGGCCCACTGGATCTTCTCGCTCACGTTGCCTCTCCTTCGTCTCGCGTTGCGCTTCCGATTGTGTGCCAACTTTTTGTTTGGACGGCAAACAATCAGTTTGTAATTCCAAATATACGCATGGTTTTCGACGGTTTCAAGGCTTGATTTGAAGACCCGGGTGAGCGTTGCGTTAATCCCCGCGAACGCAACGCCTGACGGGTTTTCGATGAGGCTTCGAAGGACTCGCGCGGGCTTCTTTCCACGCAGGCGGGCTCGCCCCGCGCGAGCTGGCCCGCAGGCGTCGATTGGCAACCGAAACCCGTGCAAAAACCATGGCAAGAAGGGCTTTTGCGCCGGTTTCGGTTGCTTAATCGCCAACGAGGGGGTAAAAGCCAGCCGCGATTGCGATAAGCTAGCGAAAACACAGCGACACGGAAGGGGCTCCAACATGGCCACCATGCTCGATATGATCAGTGCGAAGGAAGCAAAGCAGCTCGTAGCCGAGGCCGACCCCGAGCGCGAGATGGCAGCCAACGACACGCTCTCGCAGACCGCCCTGCACTGGGCGATGAAGAACGCCATCGGCCGCACCGACTCGCGCATCCGCACCTACGCCAAGTTCGGGCGCACACAGCTCTCCGTCAAGTTCGCTCCGAGCGACATCGACCACGACGGCGAGGGCAACTCGTTCTACAACGACCTTTTGGGCAACTCCAACAGCTACGTGGCAGACGCCATCAGCGACATCATCTACGGCCGTGAGCAGACCATGATCAGCCCGATCCAGACGGCGCGCCTGCTCAACACCTACTCGGCGCAGATCGCCAAGTTCGTCCGCGACCTCGAGCGCCTCGGCTACCGCGTCTCCGTGGGCGAGTCCGACGACAAGGGCAACGGAAAGATGGACGACTCCACCATCATCATCAACTGGGAGTAGCGCGGGGCGCCGAGACGCCTCGCCCGGCAAGAAACGCCGACACAAAGAAGGGACCCGCCGAGGCGAGCCCCTTCTTTTCTGAGCGTAATCAGCGGCGGTAGGCGCCCGCAGGCTAGTCCTCGGAGCCGCAGTGGCCGTTGACGATCTCGACGGCCTTCTCGACGCCGTCGATGATGTTCTGGTAGCCGGTGCAGCGGCAGAGGTGGCCCGAGAGGTTCTTGCGGATCTCGTCGCGGGTAAAGGTCTTGCCCGAGTTGACCATCTCCATGGCGCTCATGATGATGCCGGGGATGCAGAAGCCGCACTGGACGGCGAACTGGTCGATAAAGGCCTGCTGGACGGGGTTGAGCGTGCCGTCGGGGGCCTGCAGGCCCTCGACCGTCACGATATCCTTGCCCTCGGCCCAGCTGGTGAGGTACAGGCAGGTGTCGGTTGCCACGCCGTCGATAAGAACGGTGCAGGCGCCGCACTCCCCCACCTCGCAACCGCGCTTGACGCTCGTGAGGTTCAGACGGTTGCGCAGGGTGTCGAGCAGGCTCTCGCGCGGGTCGTAGCCGACCTGGACGCGCTTGCCGTTGACGGTGCAGGTCAGAATCCTCATGTCCATCAAATATCAGCCCCTCCCTTGCGCGCCGCATAGATCAGGGAGCGCTTAGACATCTCCTTAATGAGCTGGATGCGGAAGTCCTTGCTCGCGCGCCAGGAATCGCGCGGGTTGGTGCACGCGCAGGCGAGCTCGCCGATGCGCTCGGCGGCCTTGGCCACGTCCGTGCCGCGGACCGCGTCCTCGGCCGCGATGGCGCGCATGGGCGTGGGGCCCGCGACGCCGAAGGCGAGGCGGATGTCGTCGATCGTGTGCTTGTCCTCGCCAAGCTTAACGAGGCAGCAGCAGCCCATCGTGGTGATCTCGAGCGCGCGGCGCTTTCCGTACTTGAAGTAGTGGCCGGTGAAGCCCTCATAGTTCTCGCGCGGGATGCGGATGCCGGTGAGCACCTCGTCGCGCTCCTTGTGGCTGCGGCCCGGGCCCGCGTACCACTCCTCGATGGGGATGGTCCTCTTTCCGCGGACGGACTCCACGTCAAGAAGGGCACCGTAGGCGTAGAGGGTGGAGGCGGAGTCCGCCGACGTCGCCGCGGAGCAGACGTTGCCGCCGATCGTGCCCGAGACGCGAAGCTGCGGGCCGCCGGGGGTGTCGCAGGCGTCGCCGAGCACGGGCACGGTCTGCTGGATGATCGGCGAGATGGTCACGTGGTGGAACCAGGTGATGGGGCCCACCCACACGGTGCCGTCGTCGAGCAGGCGGACGCCGTCGAGCTCATCGCCCAGGCCGTGGATCGAGACGAGATGGGCAGGGGCGCCCTTGCCCTCGCGCAGCTTGACGAGCGCGTCGGTGCCGCCGGCGATGACCTCGGCGCGCTCGTCCTCCGCGAGCGCCCTGCAGGCGTCGGCCACGCTCGTGGCCTCGTAGAGGGATTCGATGTCGTACATTAGATCAGCCCCGCTTCCTTAAAGCCCTCGAACAGTCGCTGAGGGGTCATGGGCTCGACGTAGAACTTGACGCCCGTGGCATCCAGGATGGCGTCGCGGATTGCCGCCGCCGGGCTGATGACCGGGGTCTCGCCGACGGCCTTGTTGCCGTAGGGGCCCGTGGGGCAGGGCTTCTCGACGAAGTCCGCCTTGAGGTCCGGGACGTCCATCGTGGTCGGGATCTTGTAGTCCAGAAGGGTCGGGTTGAGGACGCGCGCGGTCTTCGGGTCCACCTGGAGCTCCTCGTAGAGGCCGTAGCCGATGCCCTGCGCCATGCCGCCGTGGATCTGCTGCTCCACGAGCTTCGGGTTGATGAGGCGACCGGAGTCCTGGACATTGATGATCTTGTTCACCGTGACCTGGCCGAGCGGCATGTCCACTGTGACGTCGGCGAAGGTGACGCCGCCGGCGATCGTGTTGGTGTGGACGTTGACGGTCTCGTGCGCGGAGAGCTGGTCGGCGGCGTTGAGGTTGTAGTAGGCCTCGAGCGCGAGGCCGGGCAGGGTCCAGATCTTGTTGCCCTCGCCGTCCCAGATGGCGTGGTCGCGCAGGTCGAGCTCGCCGGGCGCCTCGGGCGAGAGGTAGCGGGCGTAGTCGAGGATCTTTTTGCGCAGGGTCTCGCCGGCCTTCTTTACCGCGGTGCCCGAGACGTAGGTCTGGCGCGAGGCGTAGGCGCCCGAGTCGTAGGGCGTGACGTCGGTGTCCTGCTGAGAGACGATGTGCACGTCCTCGGTATCGATGCCGATGGCCTCGGCCGCCATCTGGGAGAAGACCGTGTCGGCGCCCTGGCCGATCTCGGTGGCGCCCATCTGGAGCTGGACGGAGCCGTCCTGGTTGAGCGTGACCTGCGCCGTGGCGGTCTCGAGCGCGAAGGGGGCGACGGCCGTCTTGTACACGAAGAACGCGACGCCCACGCCGTGGCGGATCGGGCCGGTCTCGTTGGCGTATTCCTTCTTTTTGCGGTCCCACTCGATGTAGGCCTTGCCCTTCTCGACGCACTCGGGAATGGCACAGGTGTGAGCGGCGATGACGCCGCCGGGCGTGAACTCGTCGACGAACTTGTCGGTATAGACGTTCTTCAGGCGGAACTCCACGCCGTCCCAGCCGTTGTCATAGGCGATGTCGCCCATGAGGCACTCGGCCGCCCAGTTGCCCTCGGGCACGCCGTAGGCGCGCATGGCGCCGGTGTGCGGGCCGTTGGTGTGGATGGTGTAGGCCTCGGAGTGCGTGGCGACCTCGCAGTTGTGGTACAGCCAACGGAAGGAGTTCACCGAGTTGAGGACGAGGGCGTGGCCGTGGTGGATGTAGCCTCCGGTGTTGGAGTAGGCAACGATCTTGCGGGCGTGGAGGGCCATGTCGTCGCCGTAGGAGCACTCGATGTCGAAGGTCTTGGGCTGACGGCCCGAGGTGTCCCAGAAGAGCTCCTCGCGGGTGAGCTCCATCTTGACGCAACGGCCGCCGATCTGCTTGCAGACCCAGGCGTTGAGCGGCTCGTAGTGGACGTCCTGCTTGGTGCCGAAGCCGCCGCCGATGTAGGGCTTGATCACGCGGACGTCGCCCCAGGGGATGCCGAGCGCCTGGCCGATGACGCGGCGAACGACGTGGGGGATCTGCGTGGAGCTCACGCAGACGATCTTGTTGCCCTCCATGTAGCAGTAGCTCACGCAGGTCTCGATGTGGACCTGCGACTGCTCGCGGCTCTCGGCGTGGATGGCGATATGGTGGTAGGCGGGGTCGTTCAGGGCCTCGTCCACGGTCTTGTACCCCGCCTCGGCGAGCTTGTCGTCGGGCGTGATGGCGCAGCTGTGGGCGGCGATGTTGTCGGGCTTGCGCTCCTGGACGGGCACCTCGGTGCCCTTCATGGACTCGAGCGCGTCGTAGACCACAGGGTACTCCTCGTACTCCACGTGGATCTTGCGCAGGGCGCGGTCGCAGGCGACGGTGTCCTCGCCGACGACGACGGCGATGTTGTCGCCGTAGATGCGCACGCGGTCGTCGAGCAGCTTGCGGTCTGCCTGGTCGCGCTTCGCTGCCGCGGAGTCCGCGTACCACGGGTGGCCGGCGACGGGGTAGGCAATGTCCGGCACGTCAAAGCACGTGAACACGGCGACGACGCCGGGGACCTCGAGCGCCTCGGAGGTGTCGATCGAGACGACGCGGCCGTTGGCGATGGTCGAATGGAGAAGCTTGGCCTCCAGGCACGGCTTCGGGCACAGATCGTCAGTGAACTTCGCTCGGCCCGTCACCTTATCGGCGGCATCGACGCGCACGACCGGACGACCGACTTCCTTGAGCTCCTGCATGACTCCCTCCCTATAAAAAGGTCTTGCAGACAAACTCATTTTAAGATATTCCACCGTAAGAACTAATTATTATACGGTGAGCGTGCAAGAAGCGCCGCCCAGCGGACACCCCGCTTGACCTGCGCGTTCAATATTTGGAAACACAACGGCGGGAGGGTTTTACGCAGGCAAAACCAGGCTGAAATCGAGTGCCGCGGCAGACACATTTTCATGGTACTTCTTGGCAAGAAGGGCATGGGGGTGGCGGCGCGCTTACGTTGCGAAGAAACCGGCGGATCCAGCCGTAGCGTCCTTCTTTGCGCTCAGAAACCGCGAGTCCTAGCCCCAACAGGAATGTTCGCGCTAAGAAACCGCGGGTCCCAGCCCCGTGAAACGGCCTCGGAGCTAAAAATACCCCGGTTCCAGCCTCATTGCGGGGCTGGAACCGGGGTATTCTTAGCGCGGGCGAGCCTGCCGGCGCTGGAACTTGCGGTTTCTTAGCGCAGGCGGCCTAAAACGTGCCCGCGGCGATCTGGTCGGCGTAGTCGGCGATTTTCTTTTGCACGTCGGCGGGGATCTTGTCCGAGAGCTCGCCTAAGGCGATGCCGCCGTTGACCATGTTGGCGGCGATAGAGGCGCCCTTGCCGTAGACCTCCTTGACCACGCGCTCCAAGGCGTCCCTCACCGGCCAGTTGATCACCGTGGAGGCGATCACGGTGGCGGTGCCCATGAGGTCACGGGGCTGCGCGATGTCGAAGTGCGCGTCGGCCCCCGCGTCCTCGAGCGCCTGGCGCACGCCGTTGTCGGCGGCCGAGGCGTCCGACCACATGACGTCGACGTTGTGCGCGCTGATGAGCGACTTGGCCACACGACGGCCCTCGGATGCCTCGGTAAAGCCCGCGCTGAAGTCGGCGTGACCCTCGACCTGAGGATTGACCTTCTGCGCCGCGGCGACGTAGGCCTCGTACTTGGCCTCCGTCGAGCTCAGACTGTCGCCGCCGACGAAGCCGATGCTGTTCGTCTGCGTCATGAGGCCCGCGACCACGCCGGCAAGCGAGCCGATCTGGCCGTAGTCGACCTCGACCGCCTCGACGTTGTCGAGCGTGGTGTACCCGGAAAGGTCGCGTTTCGGGTCGGCGTTGGTAAAGAGGAACTTGCAGTCGGGGCGCTGCTTGGCGACCTTCGCGACGACGTCGCCCCACGCGGAGGCGAACTGGGTGCCGGCCGCCACGATAAGGTCGACGCCCTGGTCGGCGTAAGATTGGGCGAGGTCGGCCGACGCCGCGGCGGTGGTGTTCTCCTGCGGCTCGAGGAACTGCCAGCCGCCGAGCTCGTTGCAGGCGGCCTTGATCGCGTCGTAGTGCGACTGGGCCCAGCCACCGTCCTGAGCAGGGCCGCTGATCACGAGCGCGACCTTGCGGATCCGCTTGTCCTGCGGGTAGTCGGAGCCGGTCGAGTCGCCGGCGGAGGAACACCCGGCCAAGCCCGCCGCGATGGTCGCGGCGGCGCCCATCTTCACGGCCTGCCTCCTCGAGAGAGCTGCGTTCATCCTCATTGTCTGCCCCTTCCCGGCTTCGCGCTAGTTTGCAAGAAGGGCGGGACGCAGCTGGCGTCCCGCCCTCACGTTTGAGCTGAGTTTACCCCCGATAGCTCGCTAACCTAACAATAAGTTCGGTGAGCTGCCTTAAAGTGTGGCCTTAATGGCATCAACCTCGGCGTCGGTGATGAGGGTGTCGGCCTTGATCTGCTCGGTGTACTCCTCGACCATCTTCTGGACGTCCTCGGGGACCTTGCTCGAGAAAGAGCCGAGGTGCACGCCGCCGTTGTCGATGTTGGCCTCGATGACCTTGCCGTCGCCGAACTCGCCCTTCTCGACCTGGTCCATGGCCTCGCCGAACATCCAGTCGGTGACGGTGGAAGTGATGACGGTCGGCTGGGCGTCGCCCACGGCGTCGATCGGCTGGGCGATGTCGAAGTGGGTGTCGGCGCCGGCGGCCTCGAGGGCCTGGCGGGCACCGTTGTCGACCGCGGAGGCGTCGCCCCACATGACGTCGAGGCCGGTGGAAGCGATCCACTGCTCGGTGATCTTGGCGCCGAAGGAGGCGTCGATGAAGCCGGCCTCGAAGTTGTAGGAGCCCTTGACCTCGGGATTCACCTTCTGGGCGGCCGCGAGGTAGGCGGAGTACTTGGTGAGGGTGGTCGGCAGCTTCATGCCGCCGATGAAGCCGATGGAGTTGGACTGGGTCATGAGGCCGGCGACGACGCCCGCGAGGGCGCCGGTCTGCTTGAGGTTGACCTGGACGCACTCGACGTTCTCAAGGGTCTCGTAGTCAGCGAGGTCGACCTCAGGATCGGTGTTGGTAAGAAGGAACTTGACGTCCGGGTTGCTCTCGGCGGCCTCGGCGACGACGTCAATCCAGGCGGAGCCGAACTCGTTGCCGCAGCCGATGATCAGGTCGACGCCCTGGTCGACGTAGGACTGGGCAGCGGTCGGGGAATCGGCGGAGGCGGTGTTCTCCTTGGGCTCGAGCATCTCCCAGTTGGTGTGGGCCTCGAGGGCCTTCTTGAGGGAGTCGAGGTGGCCCTGGCCCCAGCCGCCGTCCATCATGGGGCCGGAGTTGACCAGAGCGACCTTATAGCTGGACTTCTCCTTCTCGGAGCCGCCGTCGGCGGAACCCTTGTCGTCCGAGGAACCGCCACAGGCGGCAAGGCCGAGCATGGAGGCGACGCCGAGGGTGCCGCCGCCGAGCTTGATGGCGTCGCGACGAGTGATGTTCATGGTCTCTCCCCTTTCTTGCCCGTCGTGACGGGCAAATTGACATAATTCGGGGGCGGCACGCAATCCTGCGCGCCGCCCCCGCGCTTACCCTAAGGTTACTTAAAGCCAGTTAGCAATTCGACGATATCGGGCAGCTATTCGGCGAGCGTTCCGAATACTAGCCGAGCGTGCCCTTGACGGCCTCGATCTCGTCGTCGGTCAGCAGGGTGCCGGCCTTGATCTGGTCGACGTACTCGTTGATCTTGGTCTGGACGTCGGCAGGGATCTTGTCGGAGAGCTTGCCGAGGGTGACGCCGCCGTTGTCCATGTTTGCGGTGATGGCCTTGCCGCCGCCGAACTCGCCCTTCTCGATCTCGTCCATGGCCTGGTCGATCTTCCAGTCGGTCACCGTGGAGGCGATGACGGTCGGCTGGTTGTCGCCGAGGATGTCGATCGGCTGCGCGATGTCGAAGTGGCTGTCGGCGCCGGCGGCCTCGAGGGCCTTGCGGGAGCCGTTGTCGACCGCGGAAGCGTCGCCCCACATGACGTCGACGTTGTTGGAGTTGATCCACTGCTCGGTGAGCTGGGTGCCCTTGGCGGCATCGGAGAAACCGGCCTCGAAGTTGTAGAAGCCCTTGATGGAGGGATCCATCTTCTGGGCGGCCGCCAGGTAGGCGGAGTACTTGCTCAGGGTGGAGGGAAGCTTCATGCCGCCGATGAAGCCGATGGCCTTGGTCTGGGTCATCAGGCCGGCGATGACGCCCGCGAGGGCACCGAGCTGCGTGAAGTCAGGAAGAACGGTCTCGACGTTGTCGGTGCTCTCGTAATCGCCGAGCTCCTGATCGGGGTTGGTGTTGGTGATCAGGAAGTGCACGTTCGGGTGGGACTCGGCGGCAGAGGAAGCGACCTCGGCCCACGTGGAAGCGAACTGGTTGCCGTTGCCGACAATGAGGTCGACGTCCTGGTCGACGTAGGACTCGGCGGCGGTGGCGGCGTCGGCGTTGGCGGTGTTCTCCTTGGGCTCGAGCATCTCCCAGTTGGGGTGCTTCTCGATGGCGCGCTTGAGGGACTCGTAGTGGGCCTGGTCCCAGCCGCCGTCGGTGATGATGCCGCTCATGATCATGGCGACCTTGTAGGAGGACTTCTTCTCGCCGGAGTCGCCCTCGGCCTTCTTGTCGTCGCCGGAGTCGGTGGACCCGCCGCAGGCGGCAAGGCCGAGGGTGGCGGCAGCGGCGCCGGAAAGGCCGATGAACTGACGACGGTCGAGATTGTGCTTGGACATAGTTCTTCCCTTCACTATGTGCGGCCACGGTGTGCGACCGCGTTTTCCCTAGTCGAACTTGTACCCAAAACAGATAAGAGACTAAACAAAACCGCCCGCCGGTCAAGGGTTGCCGAATAGCCGGCGGGCACAGTGCGCAGAGCTAGCGAGACTCACGGAAGTACGGCTTGCCGTTGGCCTTGGGGCCGCCGTGCTTGGAGCCGAAGAACATAAGCGCCACGATGGTGAAGATGTACGGGATCATCTTGAAGAACATGACCGGCGCGGACTGGAAGGACGCCTGCAGGGCCACGTTCAGACCGTCGAAGAAGCCAAAGAGCAGGCTGGCGAGCATGACGCCCACGGCGCTCCAGCGGCCGAAGATGACGGTGGCCAGGGCGATGAAGCCGCGGCCGGCGACGATGCCGTCGGTGTAGATCGGGGTGTAGCAGATGGTGAGGAACGCGCCGCCGGCAGCCGCGAGGGCGCCGCACACGATGCACGCGACGTACTTGACGCGCACGACGTTGATGCCCAGGGTCTCGGCCGCCTGCGGGTTCTCGCCGACGGAGCGGAACGAGAGGCCCGCGCGGAAGCGCTTGAAGAAGAACCAGACGACGGGCACGAGCAGGAACGCGAGATAGGCCAGCAGCGACTGGTTAAAGAGGCCGTTTCCGATGATGGGGATGTCAGAGAGGCCCGGGATGGCGATGCTCGGCATCTGGGCGCCCGTGGCGTTGTCGGGGTTGGAGCCGACGAACAGGTTGTAGCCGAACAACGCAACGGCCGGCGCCAGGATGTTGATGGCCATGGAGGTGACCACCTGGTCCGAGCACAGCGTGACGGTGCAGAAGGCGTAGATCATGTTGACGACGACGCCGGCGGCCATACCTGCCAGAAGGCCGACCCAGAGGTTGCCGGTGACCTTGCCGACGGCGAAGGCCGTGAAGGCGCCGACGGCCATGATGCCCTCGAGGCCGATGTTCACGAGGCCGGCGCGCTCAGAGAAGACCTCGCCCAGGGACGCGAGCAGGATGGGCACGGCGCCCATGGCCATCGCCCTGATGATGGTAGGGAGTGCTACCATGAAGTCCATTACGCGGTCACCTCAGCTTTCTTGTTCTTGGAGCCAAGGCCGGAAAGAAGCGCCTTGACCTTGGGAAGCTTGACCATGGCCATGCCGGCGACGGCGAAGATGATGATCATGCCGCGGATGATGTCGACGATGGCGGTGGGCACGCCGATGACGGACTGCATCATCGTGCCGCCGGTGGACAGGATGCCGAACAGAAGGGCGACGACGAGGGCGCCGACGGGGTTGAGCTGCGCGATCAGCGCGATGGCGACGCCGTCGAAGCCGAAGCCGGAGCCGAAGCCGTCGGCCAGGCGGTACGGGGTCTTGCCGAAGAGCTCGATCATGCCGCCCATGCCGGCGATGGCGCCGGAGATGACGAAGGCGAGCAGGGTGAGCATGCGCACGGGGAAGCCGTTGACGCGCGAGGCGGTGGGGCTCATGCCGACGGCGCGGATCTTGAAGCCGAAGCTCGTGCGGAAGATGACGTACCAGACGAGCAGGCCCAAGATGATGGCAAGAAGGACGCCGAGGTGCGCGGGGCCGATGTCCATGAGGTGCGCGGACTTGGGCATCGCGGGGGTCTGCGGCAGGCCCTGGTCGGAGTAGACGTTCTTGTAGAGGAACTCCATGAAGTACAGGGCGATGTAGTTGAACATGATCGTCGTGATCATCTCGTTGAGCCCGCGGGTGATCTTCAGGATGCCCGGGAGCAGCGCCCACAGGCCGCCGAACACGATACCGGCGACGAGGGCGATGAGCAAGGCGGGCACACCCGTGAGGCCGAGGGTGATCACGATGTAGGCGGCCGCGGAGGCGCCCATGATGAACTGGCCCTCGCCGCCCAGGTTAAAGACGCCGCACTTATACGCGAAGACCGCGGCAAGCGACGTGAAGATGAGCGGGCAGGCGCGCTCGAGCGTCTTGCCGATCTTGTTGATGTCGCCCAGCGAGCCCTGCAGCATGGCGCCGTAGCCCTGCACGGGGTTCTTGCCCAGGAACGCGATGATGATCGCGCCCACAATGAGGGCAAGAAGGACCGAGACGACCGGCGTGAGGATCGAGAGCATCTTCTCGCGCTGCTGCTCGGGAGTGAGCCTTCTCTTTGCGTTTGCCACTGTTCCTCCCCTCCTACTTTCCGGCCATGGCGAGCGAGATCTCCTTGATCGGAGGGTTCGCGCCGGGATAGGTGCCCATGATCTGGCCCTCAAAGAGGACCGTGATACGGTCAGACAGCTTAAGGACCTCGTCGAAGTCCGCCGAGATCAGCAGCACGGCGCAGCCGGCGTCGCGCTGGGCGATGATCTGGTCGTGGATGAACTCGGTCGCGCCGATGTCCAGGCCGCGCGTCGGGTAGACGGCGACGAGGAGCTTGGGGTCGCAGTCGAGCTCGCGGGCGAGGATGACCTTCTGCTGGTTGCCGCCGGAAAGCGAGCGGGCCGTCTGGTTGACGGAGGTGCAGCGGATGTCGTTCTCCTCGCGCAGCTTGTCGGCGTACTCATGGATAGCGTCGAGCTTGAGCCAGGCGCCGTGGCCGACGGAGAAGCGGTCGGACTCGGTCTGCTTCAAGACGAGGTTCTCGGCGATGGTCATGTCGCCGACGAGGCCCATCTTGTTGCGGTCCTCGGGGATGTTGCCCAAGCCGGCCTCGATGAAGTTCGACGGCGAGAAGAGCGCGATCTTGTTGCCGTCGATGCCCACGACGTCGCCGCCCTCGGGCTTGATGAGGCCCGTGACGAGGGCCGCGAGCTCGGACTGGCCATTGCCGTCGATGCCCGCGACGCCCAAGATCTCGCCCTTGTGGATAGTAAGCGAGACGTCCTTGAGGCCGCCGTGCTTGACCTCGGGGCGATAGCTGATGCCCTTGAGCTCGAAGGCGGCCTCGCCGGGCTCGGTGACCTTCTGGTAGGTGTTCTCGGTGAACTTCTGACCGATCATGAGGTCGGCGAGTTCCTGCTCGGTGGTGTCGGCGATCTTGACCGTCTCGACGGACTTGCCGCGGCGCAGGACCGTGACGTAGTCGGAGATGTGCATGACCTCGCGCATCTTGTGCGAGATGAAGATGATCGACTTGCCCTCGTCGGTGAGCGAGTGCATGATGTCGAACAGGCCCTCGACCTCGAGGTCAGTGAGGACGGCGGTCGGCTCGTCGAGGATGACGAGGTCCGCGCCACGGAAGAGCACCTTCATGATCTCGACGCGCTGCTGCATGCCGATCGACATGTCGCCGACCTTCTCGTCGAGATCGATGTCCATGCCGTAGCGCTCCATGAGCTCCTCGACCGTCTTGCGGTCGTCGGCGACCTGGAGCAGCGGCGACTTGTGGCGCTTATCGCCCAGGATGATGTTCTCGAGTCCGGTCATGTCCTCGATCAGCATGAAGTGCTGGTGGACCATGCCGATGCCGTGCTCGACGGCGATGCCCGGGCTGGAGATGTGCACCTCCTCGCCGTGCATATAAATCTTGCCCTCGGTCGGCTGGTACAAGCCGATAAGGACGTTCATGAGCGTGGACTTGCCGGCGCCGTTCTCGCCCAGGAGGGTGTGTACCTCCCCCTCTCCGACGGTAAGGTTCACGTCCTGGTTGGCGTAGAACGAGCCGAAGCACTTGCTGACGTTTTCCATCCTCAGCAGTTCTGCCACGTCATCCTCCTCTCCTCGTTTGACATGCGAGCGTATGACCAAGCGTAATCACATAACGTGACGCCCTGGTTTCCTAACATGACGAGCGCGTAAAGCCAAAATTGCAGACGTACTAACTCATTTTTTGAACTAGCTGGTAGAGCGGGGTGCAAACGACGTGTGTTGCATGGAAATCATTCTAAAATTATCAAGCCCGCGGCGCTAGTTCCCGCCGCGGGTGGTCATTTTGGACGGTAAGCGGTCAAAAAACCGCAGGTCGTTGCACTTGAAAAATTATAACGTCCCCGCGAATCGATTTAACGTAGGGCTCCACAAAAAAGGCCTGCGCGCCGGCGCCCCAAGGCGCGGCGCGCAGGCCTGTCCAAAAAGCGGCTACTTTCTGGTGTAGAACGTGTCGCGCATGGGCAGCTCGCGGCGGAGCTTGCCGTCGAAGGCGTGGTAGGCGTTCTGGACCGCGGGGGCAGCCGGGATCGTGGCGATCTCGCCGATGCCCTTGCCGCCGTAGGCGACGGGAAGTTGCTCGTCGCGCTCGACATAGATGGCGTGGATCTCGGGGATGGCGTCGGCGCGGAACAGGCCGAGCTCGCCGTACTTGGCCTGCGGCACGCAATCCTTGAGCGGGAAGTCCTCAGTGAGCGCGTAGCCCATGCCCATGAGCACGCCGCCCTCGATCTGGCCCTGGATGGCGATGGGGTTGATCACGCGGCCGGAGTCGTGCGCCGCGTAGAACTCGGCGGGGCGCCCCTCGTCGTCGAGGATGCACACGTGCGTGGCGAAGCCGTAGCAGATGTGGCTCTTTGCGTTGGGCACATCGGCGCCGAGCTTGTCGGTGGGCTCGAAGTACTCGTAGTAGAACTCGCGCCCCTCGAGCGCGGCGAGAGCCGCGACGGGGTCCGAGGCCACGCGGGCGTGGCCCGGAGTGAGCTCCTCGGCGGGCACGGTGTACTCGCGGCCGTCCTCGAAGCGGAAGGTCTTTCCGTCGCCGCCGGCGCGAATCTGGCCCTCAGGCACTTCTTCGCCGCGCTCGTGGGCGAGCATGGCGTCGCGCAGCAGGAAGGCGGCGCCGCGGACGGCCTCGCCCGTGACGACCGTCTGGCGGGAGCCGGAGGTGGTGCCGGAGTCGGGCGCGTTCTCGGTCGAGCACTCGCCGTTGGCGATGCAGCGGCGCGGCAGGCCGCAGGCCTCGGCCACGTCCTGGGTAAAGACGGTGTTGCAGCCCTGACCGATGTCGGAGGTGGCGGCGTAGATGACGGCCACGCCGTTCTCGACACGGATGTTGCAGCGGCCCTTGTCGGGCAGGCCGACGCCGACGCCGGCGTTCTTCATGGCGCAGGCGATGCCGGCTCGGCCGGGGTGGGCGTAGTAGGCGTCCTTGACGGCCTCGAGGGTCTCCTTGAGCGCCGTCGAGCAGTCGGCGACCTGGCCGTTGGGCAGCACGGCGCCGGGCTCGATGGCGTTGATGTAGCGGATCTGCCAGGGATCGATGCCGACCTTCTCGGCGAGCACGTCGATGAGCGACTCGAGGGCGAACTCGGACTGGCACACGCCGAAGCCGCGGAAGGCGCCCGCCGGCGGGTTGTTCGTGTAGTAGCCGTAGCCGCGGATGTCGGTGTTCTGGTACTTGTAGGGGCCGACGGAGTGCGTGCAGGCGCGCTCGAGGACCGGGCCGCACAGGCTCGCATAGGCGCCCGTGTCGAAGTTGATCTCGCAGTCCATGCCGGTGAAGTGGCCGGACTCGTCGCAGCCCAGGGTAAAGGTGCCGCGCATGTAGTGGCGCTTGGGGTGGAAAGCGAGGGACTCCTCGCGGGTGAGGAAGCACTTGACGGGCACGTTGAGCTTGTAGGCCGCGAGCGCCGCGAGGTGCTGGACCGAGACGTCCTCCTTGCCGCCGAAGCCGCCGCCGACGAACATGGTCTGGACGACCACGCGCTCGGGCTCGGCGTCCCAGCCGAGCATGTGCGCGCACTCCTTGCGGGTGTCGTAGGCGCCCTGGTCGGTGGACCAGACCTTCACGCCATTCTTGTACGGGGCAGCCACAGCGCACTCGGGCTCCAGGAAGGCGTGCTCGGTGAAGGGCGTGACGAAGGTGTCGGTGACGGTGTAGGCCGAGGCGGCGAGGGCCGCCTTGGCATCGCCGCGGGTGACGTGGCGCTGCTGGCAGATGTTGTTCTTGAGCACCACGTGGTTGCCGAAGGCGTTGAACGACTCGTGGATGATCGGGGCGTCGGGGGCGGCGGCCTCGTCGATGTTGCGGACGGGCGTAAGCTCCTCGTACTCGACCTTGACGAGCTTCTTCGCGCGCTCGAGGGTCTTGCGGTCCTTGGCGACCACAAGCGCGATGGCGTCGCCGACGCAGCGGGTGATGTCGCCCTCGGCGATCATGACGTCCCAGTCGTAGATGAGGTGGCCCACCTGGTTGACGGGCACGTCGGCGGCGGTGAGGACGCCCACGACGCCGGGAAGCGCGCGGGCTTTCTCGGCGTCGATGGACAGGACGCGGGCGCGCGGGTACTTGGAGCGGACGGCCGAGGCGACGGTGAGCCCCGGGAACTCGCGCTCGTCGAGGTCGTCGGGGTACTGCCCGGTGCCCAAGACCTTCGCGCGGACGTCGGTGCGGAAGATCTGCTCGCCGACGCCGTAGCTCTCGCCGGCCTCGATGGCGGGATCGATGGCCTCCTCGCCGCGCAGGACGGCCGCGGCCTTTTTTATGCCGACGATGATGCGCTTATAGCCCGTGCAGCGGCACACGTTGCCGCGGATGGCCTCGGCGATCTGCGTGGAGGTCGGGTCGGGGCAGCGGCGGATGAGCGCCGCGCCCGCGAGCACCATGCCCGGGATGCAGAAGCCGCACTGGACGGCGCCGGCGGTGCCGAAGGCGTAGACGAACGCCTCGCGCTCATCCTCGCTCAGGCCCTCGATCGTCGTGATCGCGTGGCCGACCGCGAGCTTAGTGGTGAGGACGCAGGACTTGACGGCGCGGTCGTCGACGATGACGGTGCAGGTGCCGCAGGCGCCCTCGGAGCAGCCGTCCTTCACGCTCGTGAGGTGGAGGTCGTCGCGCAGGTAGCGCAGGATGGACTTGTTCTCGCTGGTGACGTGCTCCTCGCCGTTGATGAGGAGGCGGTATTCCTCTGCCATTGCTGTGTCTCCTCCCCTACTAGCTTTCGGCCAGGATGCCGAAGGCGTCGCGGATCACGCCGCGCGGGCACTTGGTGGCGCACATGCCGCACGCGATGCACTTCTCGAAGTCGATGACAGCGTGGTTTTCGACCACGTGGATGGCGCCGGCAGGGCAGGCGCGCTCGCAGGCGCCGCAGGCGATGCAGCTGCTGGCGCACATCTTGCGCGCGACGGGGCCGGCGTCGGTGTTCGAGCAGCGAGAAGTGATGTTGAAGCGCTTCTCGATGAGCTTGATGATGTCTTGCGGGCAGGCGCGCACGCACAGGCCGCAGCCGATGCAGGCTTCCTCGTTCACGTGGGCGACGCCGCGCTCGTCGAGCTCGATGGCGCCCTTGCGGCAAGAGGCGACGCAGGCGCCGCAACCGACGCAGCCCTGCTCGCAGAACCCGACGCCCGTGCAGCCGCCGTTGCACATGACAACTGCGACGGGACGGGGCTTGCGGGATGCCTTGGGTTTATTCTCTGTGGCCACGGCACGTCCTTTCTAACCGTTAGCCGAATACAGAACAACGATTTTGCGCGATATCCGGGCTTGCGGGGAACCTCGTCCCCCGCAAGCCCGGCGATCGGCGCGGGCTAAGGATTATCCCCTAGTCCGTGATTGCTACTTGGCGAGCAGGTACCCGTAGGAGTCGCGCACGGCCTTGATGGTCAGGCGCACCTCCTCGGGCAGGCCGCAGGCGGCGTCGTCGACGTCGAACGCGGCGGTCTTGCCCTCCAGGCGAACAAGGAAGGTGCCGTCGGCCTGGGGCAGGAAGCCCTGGTTCTCGGAGTTGCCCATGTCCTCGGCGCTCCAGAAGAGGGTGAGCTTGTCCTTGAAGGGACGTCCGCTCCACGGGCAGAACACGGCGCAGTTGCCGCACTCGTTGCACATGCCGTCGACGTGGACGACCTGGTGCTGGACGAGGCCCGGCACCACGATGGAGACGTTGGCGCGGTTCGGGCAGACGTCGCAGCAGGCCTCGCAGACGGTGGCGCAGCCGAGGCAGCCGGAGTCCTTGGAGCAGGAGGCGCAGCCGAGGCGCAGATCGCCCTTGCGGCCGTAGCAGACGTCCTCGTGACCGGTGCGGACGTTGGCGGCGGCGTAGGCCGAGAAGTCGACGCCGAGCATCGCCTTGGCTACCTCCTGCGCGTCGGCGATCGCGTCGACGAAGCGCGCGGGACCGCGGCGGCAGTCGCCGGCGGCCCAGACGCCCTCGACGCCGGTGGCGCAGCCGGCGGGACGGCCGCGGCGGTCTACCTCGACGCCGGCGCCCTCGTAGAGCTCGCCCTCGATGTGCTCGCCGACCGCGCAGATGACGGCGGTGGCGGGAACCTCGACGGTCTCGCCGGTGGCCACGGGGCTGCGGCGGCCGGACTCGTCGGACTCGCCCAGGACCATCTTGTCGCAGGCCAGGATGCCGTCGCGGACACCCTTGGGGGCAAGAAGCTCACAGAGCTCGACGCCCTCGGCGAGCGCCTCGGCCAGCTCCTCCTCGTCGGCGGGCATGTAGCGCTTGGTGCGGCGGTAGACGATGCGGACGTTCTCGACGCCCGGCAGGCGCTTGGCGACGCGGGCGGCGTCCATGGCGGTGTTGCCGGCGCCCACGATCACGACGTCGGTGCCGAGAGCGGAGAGGTCCTCTCCCCTCTTTGCGGCGCCGAGGAACTCGAGGACGTCGATCTCGTCGCCGTACTCCAGGCCGACGTGACCGGGCGCCCAGGCGCCACAGGCGACGACGACGTCGGTGTAGCCCTCGGCCTTGAGCTCGGACACGGACTTGGCCTCGACGCCGGTCTGGGCCTTGGCGCCGTAGGCGAGGCAAAGCTCGACGTCGCGGTCGATGTCCTCGTCGGAGATGCGGAACGCCGGGATGATGTGGCGGGCGACGCCGCCCAGGGTGTCCTTGCGCTCGTAGATCGTGACGTCGGCGCCGGCGCGGGACAGGAAGAACGCGCAGGCAAGGCCGGCGGGGCCGCCGCCGATGACGGCGACCTTGTGGCCGGCGGCGCCGTCCACAGCCTTCGCGCCGTCCTTCTTGATGGCGGCAAGAAGGGCATCGATGCCGCCGCGGGCGGCCGTGAGCTTGCTCGCGCGGATGGACGCGCCCTCGGGCTCGTAGAACGCGCGCATGCACTTGGTGCCGCACGGGTGCGGGCAGAGGTTGCCGGTGATGAAGGGCAGGGCGTTGCGCTCGGCGATGATGGCCAGGGCGTCATCCAGACGGCCCTCGTCGACTGCGGCGAGGTAGGCAGGGATGTCCTGCTCGATGGGGCAGCCGTTGCGGCAGGGCGAGGTGAAGCAGCTGGTCAGGGGCAGCGGCCAGTCGAGCTTGTGCGAGGGCACGGGCTTGACGGGCTTCTTGTATTTGGGGGCCTCGGCCACGGCGTCGTCGAGGGCGGCGACGGCGGCGACGTCGACGTCGTCCTTGCGCGCGGCGCCCTTGAGCACGCCGGCGATCTGGCTGAAGCGCTCGTAGCCGCCGGGCTTCAGGACGGTGGTGGCCATAGTGATCGGCCAGATGCCCGCGCCGTAGAGGTCGCGGATGTTCTGGGCGTCGGCGCCGCCGGAGTAGGAGATGCGCAGCTTGCCGTCGAACTGCTCGGAGATGCGGCGGGCAAGGTGGATGGTGAGCGGGAACAGCGAGCGGCCGCTCATGTACATCTCTTCGCTCGGGAGCTCCTTGCGGGTGACGTCGACGGGGAAGGTGTTGGTGAGCTTGACGCCGAACGAGAGGCCGCGCTCAGAGGTGAGCTTGATCAGGCGCTCGAACATCGGCACGGCGTCGGCCCACTGAAGGTCCTCGCGGAAGTGCTTGTCGTCGAAGGCGATGTAGTCGAATCCGAGGCCGTCAAGGCGTTCGCGGGCGTAGTCGTAGCCGAGCAGGGTCGGGTTGCACTTGATGTAGGTGTTCAGGCCCTTCTCGGTGATGAGGTAGGTGGCGATGCGCTCGATCTCGTCGGGCGGGCAGCCGTGGAGCGTGGACTCGGTCACGGACGACGAGACGCGCGGGCTCACGGACTCGACGAAGGCGGCGTCGACGTTGGCGAAGCGCTCGACGTTGGCGCGGGCCCACTCGAGGCACTCGGCCCACACGTCGGTGCCGGAGGCGTCCTTCATGCCCTCGATGTAGGCGTCGACCTTCGGGCTCTTGATGCCCTCGAGGTCGTAGCCGACCGACATGTTGAAGACGAAGCCGTCCGGGTCGCCCAGACCGAGCTCGCGGGCGAGCAGCTTGCAGGCCCACCAGGCCTTGATGTACTCGCTCATGGCCTGCGGGACGGTGAGCTCCGTGGACCACTCGCAGTTGTAGCACTCGTCCTCAGCCACGATACAGGGCTTGGCGACGCACTTCGACAGCTCCTCGCCGTCCATGATCTGGACGGTCTTGAGCTCGAAGAAACGCGCGCCGGCCACGTAGGAGGCGACGATGTTCTGGGCGAGCTGGCTGTTGGGGCCGGCGGCGGGGCCGAACGGGGTCTCGATCTTCTCGGCGAAGATCGGGTCGGCGTCGCCCTCGTGCTTCACGATCTTGCGGACGCCGAAGATGCTGTTCTTCTCGGCGTGCTCGGTGAGGATCCAGTCCATAAGCTGCGCGAACGGGATCGGCCTCATGATGTCGCTCATACGAGCTCCTCTCCTTGCCCCTCCGAGACCGCGCGGAAGGGCGGGTTTAGTGCCGCGTCCCCTAGACACGGCGACTGCGGCCCCGCGGAGGCCGCGATGCCGACGACCGAAGACCTCGGCCGCCGGCGGGTAGACGGTTTGCGATTCTTAGTACTCGCGCTCGTTCAGCGTGCCCCAGAGCTTCTTTGCCTCGCCCATGGTCCACGCGTTGATCTTCTCCTCATCGAAGGCGACGAACTCGCGGTCCTTGTAGAGGACCTTGCCGTTGACGATGGTGGTGCGGCAGTTCTTGCCCATCATGCCGAAGAGCATGTGGCCGTCGATGTTCTCGTCCGAGAAGGGCGTGAACGGGTTGTAGTCCATGACGATGACATCGGCAGCGGCGCCCGGGGCGAGCTTGCCGATCTCGCGGCCGAAGTACTTGGTGGCCATGGCCGGGTTGTTCTTGAAGAGCATGTCCATGTCCTCGCACCAGCCGACGTTGGGCATGGCGGCGTTGTGGCGCTGGATGATGAGGAAGACCTTGAGGCTCTCGAGCATGTCGTGGGTGTAGGCGTCGGTGCCCATGCACACGGGGATGCCGCGGCGGAAGAACTCGAGGACGGGCGCGCAGCCAACGGCGTTGCCCATGTTGGACTCGGGGTTGTTGACGAGCCAGGTGCCGGACTCGCGGATCATGTCCATCTCGGCGGGGGTCACGTGGATGCAGTGGCCGAGCATGGTGTCGGGCCCGAGCAGGTTGTGCTGGAGCAGGCGCTCGATCGGGCTGATGCCGCCGCGGTTTCGGCGGGAGTCCCAAACGTCGTTCATGCCCTCGCAGACGTGGATGTGGAAGCCGGTGAGGCCGTTGTTGGCCTCGGCCATCATGTCCATCGTCTCGTCGGAGAGGGTGAAGGTGGCGTGGCCGCCGAACATGGCGGCGACCATGTGGTTGCCGTCCTTGCGGGCGTCGGCCGCCCAGCGAGCGAACTCGGCGTTCTCCTTGATGGACTGGTCGCGCTTCTGGGGGCCGCGGCGATCGGAGGTCTCGTAGCACAGGCAGGAGCGGATGCCGAGCTCCTCGGCGACGTCCTTGATGGCAAAAAGCGAGCCGGGGATCTCGCAGAAGCTCGCGTGGTGGTCGAAGATCGTGGTCACGCCGTCGCGCAGCGAGTCGAGGATCGTGGCGTAGGCGGAGGCGCGGGTGCCGTCAAGGGTGAGGTTGTCGTCGATCTTCCACCACTGCTGCTCGAGGTTCTCGAGGAAGTTGGTGGGGTTGCAGCCCTTGATGGACAGGCCGCGGGCAAGGCCGGAGTAGATGTGGGTGTGGCAGTTGACGAGGCCCGGCATGATGACGCCGCCGTGGGCGTCGACGAAGGAGGCGCCGACCGCGCGGGCGCGCAGCTCGGACTCCTTGCCGACGGCGACGATGGAGTCGCCCTCGATAAGGACCGCGCCGTCCTCGATGTAGGGGTTTGCCGCATCGCGCGTGATGACGCGCCCGTTGCCGACGAGAATCATTGAGTCTCCTCTCCTGCGGTCGCGGACCCGGCCGCGACACCTCTTGCGGTTTAGTGTTCCCGTACTTCTTGCTAGTTCTTCACCGATGCGCGGTCGTCGCCGTCATCGGAGCTTTTGTCCTCGTAAGTGGCCATGCGCTCGGCAGCGTCGAACATGACGCCGACCTCGCCGATCTCCTCGCCGTCGCGGGAGACGACCTCGAGGGTGTCCACGTCGACGTCCTGGGCGTCGACCGCGGCGGCCGCCTCGACGCGCAGGTCGTTGGGGCCGTTGGTGTCGGAGGGCATGGGGACCTCCTCCGGGGGCAGGACGTTGTTCAGGATGATGGCCATGATGGCGCAGGGCGTGATGGCCGAGGTGGCGAAGATGGTGGACACCCAGTCGGGCATGCCGGCGCCGGACAGGCAGCCGGAGACCTGGGCGATGCCGAGGCCGAAGGCGACCGAGACGCCGAAGACGGTGCAGGAGCGCGGGGTGAGGCCGTCGCGGACCAGCATGCGGATGCCGTTCAAGGTGATGGTGCCGAAGACCGAGATGGTCGCGCCGCCGATGACGGGCTGCGGGATCATGGTGAGGACGCCCGCGACCTTGGGCACGAAGCCGGCGACGGCGAAGATGGCTGCCGCGAAGGCGAAGACCCAGCGGTTGACGACCTTGTTCGAGACGATGATACCGACGTTCTGGCCGAAGGCCGAGGTGGGCATGCCGCCGAAGAAGGACGAGACGATCGAGACGGTGCCCTGGGCCATGATGGCGCCGGAGAGCTCCTTCTCCTCGGGCAGGCGGTCGAGCGCGCCGAGCGTGGCGGCCGAGAGGTCGCCGATGAGCTGGACGTTGGCCATGATGTAGACGACGGCGATGGTGAGGCACGCGGCGCCGTTGAACTCGATCTTGAAGGGCATAGGCTGCGGGAGGGCGAACCAGGCGGCGTCGGCGATGCCGGAGGGGTCGATCATTCCGAGCGGGATGGAGATCAGGCAGCCGGCGATCATGCCGAAGAAGATCGCGCCGAGCTTGATGACGCCCTTGCCGAAGTTCGAGAGTCCGAACACGATGGCGAAGGTGATCAGGCCCACGACCCAGCTCTGGAAAGAGCCGAAGATCGGCGAGCCGGCGCCGCCCGCCATGTACTTGATGGCCGTCGGGTACAGCGAGACGCCGATGGTGAAGATGACGGTACCGGTGACCAGCGGCGGGAAGAGCTTGCGGACGTTCTTGAAGAACAGGCCGAACAGAATGGCGACCACGCCGCCGACGAGCTCGGCGCCCAGCAGCGTGCCGAAGCCGAACTCGAAGCCGATGGCCTGGAACGCGGGCAGGAAGGCGAACGAGACGCCGGTGATGATGGGCAGGTTGGAGCCGATGCGCCCGAAGATCGGGAACTGCTGGAGCAGCGTGTCGAGGGCGGTGAGGATAAGAGCGACCTGGATGATGGCCTGCTCCTGCTCGGGCGTGAAGTTGCAGGTGGAGGCAATCATCATCGCCGGTGCGATGGCGCCCGCGAAGCACGCGAGAACGTGCTGCAAGGACGTCGGCAGAAGGTCTTGTATGGGCGGAATGCCATCACGCTGGAAAAGCTTCGGTGAGCCGATCGACTCCTCAGACTGAGACATCGTGTGTTTCCCCTCTCGTAAACTTCACGTGTTGCCTACAGATTCTGCACGCGCACGCAAGAGCGCGCGAGTAGGTTTCGCCAAGCGCGAGATGCTGCAAACAATCTGTTTTTAGCACAAACTAATTGTTATATCTGCAGGTTTATGACGCAAGGAGAGCAAGTTACCCCCTGTTTGCAAATCGGTAAACGGTAGTTGTCGGCGGCAAACGTCGAGCCGCTCACGTGCTTCTTTGTTACAGTCACCAAACAAACTGTTTGTTAGGCGTTTCGCATCGTTCTATTCGTGATGTAAAATTTCGCAAGCTACCAGCAGGGGTACACACCTGTACCCTACCGCCCAAAGATTTGACGGAGAAAAACGCATGCAGGACAACCATCTCGACTTCTACAAGCGCCTGGGACACGCCATCGCCCTGCAGTTCGGCGAGGGCTGCGAGGTCGTCATCCACGACCTCAAGGTCAAGGACCCCGACCACTCGATCGTGTGGATCGAAAACGGCCACGTGACCGGCCGCAAGGTGGGCGACGGCCCCTCCCACGTCGTGCTCGAGGCGCTCCACGCCGGATCCGGCGAGCTTGCCGACAGGCTCTCCTACCTCACCAAGACCGCCAGCGGAAAGATCCTCAAGTCCTCGACTGTCTTTCTGCGCGACTCCACGGGCGAGATCTCCGGAATCTTTGCCATCAACTTCGACATCACTATGCTGCGCGCGGCGCAGGGCACGATCCAGTGGCTCTGCGGCGTGGAGCCGGCGGCGCCCAGCGAGCCCGAGCCCATCGTGCGCAACATCGCCGACCTGCTCGACAATTTGCTCGCGCAGTCGGTCGAGCTCGTGGGCACGCCCGTCTCGCTCATGACCAAGGACGACAAGGTCCGCGCCATCCGCTACCTCAACGACGCGGGCGCATTCCTCATCACCAAAAGCGGGCCGAAGGTGTGCAAGTACTTCGGCATCTCGAAGTACACGCTCTACAGCTACCTCGGCGAGGCCAGGTCGATGAGCACGGACGACGACTCCTAGGCAAGAAGAACAGATCATTGGCGCGAACCGCATCCTGATGGCAAGAAGCGGGCGCAGGGGCATCCACCCCTGCGCCCGCTTCGTCTTTACCGGCCCCGCTCCCCGACTCGCCGCACGCACGCGGTTTCCTCGAGCAACGTCGGCGTGACGCCGCACGACGTTGGCAGCGTTCGGATTTATACTTAAAAGGTTGAAGTCCGCGGCACAGAAAGGGGCCCGCATGAACAAGAAGGTGGAAGAGCTCGTCCCGCTCGTGGACTTCCTCGGCCGCGCGCTGGGTGCCTCAACCGAGGTCGTGCTGCACGACCTTGAGGACCCCGAGCACTCCGTCGTCAGGATCGTCAACGGCGAGGTCTCGGGCCGCGCCGTGGGAGCGCCGGCAACAGACTTCGCGCTCAAGATGGCCGAGCAGCTCGAGCACTCCGGCGACAGCTTCGTGAGCGACTACGTCGCGACGACGGCGGACGGCAGGCCGATGCAGAGCTCCTCGTACTTCATCCGCGACGAGGGAAAGATCGTCGGCATCCTGTGCGTCAACATCGACCCGCAGCCGTTCCGCACGCTCGAGGACAGCATCAACGCCTTCATGGAGGCCTACCGCCACGGCGGCTCCGAAGAGTACCGCGACACGAACCTCGAGGCCGTGCGCGCCGCGTACCGCGAGTCGAGCATCGAGACGCTCTCGATCGGCGGCGCGGACACCGGCGTGGCGGAGCAGGTGCGCTCCCTTCTGGGCGCGCTCGGGAAGACCGCGAGCGAGCTCGACCAGGCAGGCCGCATCGAGGTCATCCGCAGGCTCGAGTCGGCGGGTACCTTCCTCATCAAAGGCGCGGCCTCCGAGGTCGCGAACGTCCTGTGCGTTTCCGTTCCCAGCGTCTACCGCTATCTCCAGCAGGTCCGCCGTCAGGGCTAAAGGCGCATAGATACCGCTCGCGGAATCAAATCGACCATTTAAAGTAAGAATTTATTATTAGTAATAGTAATAAATAATAATCGTCTCACCCGATGCGGGTCGGCCACTCCTTTCGCGAGGGACCTGGGCCGACCCGTGACCAACGGCACGCTAAAACACAACGGCGGCGTTTTATTTCCGTACGGGACGCCCTCCCGTCGCGGTGCCGGGGCTGAAGCCGCAGCGACTCTGCGGCACATCGCGGGCGCCATGCCCGCTCGGCATGTGGGCGAAAGGCCCGCAGCGGTCTTAAGGGAGACATCAATGGAAGAGAAGCTCGACAGGCTGTTCCACCTCAAGGAGCACGGCACCACGGTAAAGACCGAGGCGCTCGCAGGCCTCACCACCTTCGTCACGGCGGCGTACGTCCTGGCCGTGAACCCCTCCGTCATGGGCGCCACCGGAATGGACACCGGCGCCGTCTTTACCGCCACGGCCCTCGTGTGCTTCCTCGGCACGCTCGCCATGGCACTTCTTACCAACTACCCGTTCGTGCTCGTGCCGAGCATGGGCCTCAACGCCTACTTCGCCTATACCGTGGTCTTGGGCATGGGCTACAGCTGGGAGGTCGCGCTGGCGGCCATCTTCGTCGAGGGCATCGTGTTCGCGCTCATCTCGCTCACAAGCCTGCGGGACAAGATCTTCGATGCGATCCCCCTGAACCTCAAGTACGCCATTAGCACAGGCATCGGCCTCTTCATCACGATCATCGGCCTCAAGAACTCCGGTCTCGTGGTGAGCAGCCCCACGACGCTCGTCTCGGTCTTCTCGTTCTCGGGAAGCCTGGCGGAGGGCACCTTCAGCACCGCCGGCATCAGCGTCGTCCTGTTCGTCGCGGGCCTCATGATCACGGGCGTGCTCATGGCATGCAACGTCAAGGGCAACATCCTCGTCGGCATCATCATCACCTGGGTGCTCGGCATCATCTGCGAGCTTTGCGGCATCTACGTGCCCGACCCCGCCGCCGGCTACATGAGCCTTTTGCCCGACTTCTCGAACGGCCTGGCCATCCCCTCGCTTGCCCCCACGTTCATGAAGATGGATTTCTCGCGCATCGCCGACCTCGGCTTCATCGTGGTCGCCTTCGCCTTCCTGCTCACGAGCCTCTTTGACACCGTGGGCTCGCTCATCGGCCTGGGCGCCAAGGCCGAGCTCCTCGACGAGGACGGTAACATGCCCGGCGTCGGCCGCGCCATGGGCGCCGAGTCGGTGGCCACGATGATCGCCGGCGCGCTCGGCAACTCCGCCACCTGCTGCTCGGTCGAGTGCGCCGCCGGCATCGCCGAGGGCGGCCGCACGGGCCTCATGGCGCTCACCACCGGCGTGCTGTTCCTGCTCTCGATGTTCCTCTCGCCGTTCTTCCTCGCCATCCCCTCCTTCGCGACGGCGCCCGCCCTCGTCATCGTGGGCTCCCTCATGGCAAGCTCGGTTCTGAGCATCGACTTTGGCGACCCCACCGAGTCCATCCCCGCGTTCCTCTGCTTCGTGGGCATGCCGTTTTGCTACAGCATCGTCGAGGGCATCTCTTTGGGCATCATTTCCTATGTGGTGATCAACCTGCTCGCGGGCAACGCGAAGAAGATCAGCCCCATGATGTACGTACTCGCCGTCGTGTTCATCGTCAAGTACATCCTCATCTAGCCGGAAAGGAACCGAGCCATGGAAACCAACGAGACCAAGTCGTTCGTCCTTAAGGGCAACATCTGCTACAACACCACCCCGCAGGAGGTCTCCTGCACGCCCAACGGATACGCCGTGTGCGTCGGTGGCGTCTCGGCCGGCGTGTACGGCGAGCTCCCCGAGGCCTACGCCGCCCTTCCCCTCATCGACTGCGGCGACAACCTGATCATCCCCGGCATGAGCGACATCCATATCCACGCCCCGCAGTACGCCTTCCGCGGCCTCGGCATGGACCTCGAGCTGCTCGATTGGCTGAACACCCACACCTTCCCCGAGGAGGCCCACTACGCCGACCTCGACTACGCCGGCCGTGCCTACGACATCTTCGCCGACGACCTGCGCCGCAGCGCCACCACGCGCGCCGTCGTGTTCGGCACGCTGCACGTCGAGGCCACTGAGCTGCTCATGGACAAGCTCGAGGCCACCGGCGTCTCCACCTACGTGGGCAAGGTGAACATGGACCGCAACGGCGGCGAGAACCTCGAGGAGAAGACCGCCCAGTCCGCGGCCGACACCCGCCGCTGGCTCGCCGACGTCGCCGGCCGCTACGAGCGCACGGCGCCCATCGTCACCCCGCGCTTCACGCCGAGCGTCACCGACGAGCTCATGGCCGAGCTCGCCTCCATCCGCGACGAGTTTAACCTGCCCGTTCAGAGCCACCTCTCCGAGAACCCCTCCGAGTGCGGCTGGGTCAAGGAGCTCTGCCCCTGGTCAACCTGCTACGGCGACGTGTACGACCATTTCGGCATGCTCGGCGAGCGTACCGTCATGGCCCACTGCGTCTACTCCGACAAGACCGAGACCGAGCTCCTGCGCCGCACGGGCACCTACGTGGCCCACTGCCCGCAGAGCAACGCCCAGCTCTCCAGCGGCATCGCTCCCGTGCGCCGCTACCTCGACCTCGGCATGAACGTGGGACTCGGCACCGACGTCGCGGGCGGCGCGAACCTATCCATGTTCCGCTGCATGGCCGACGCCGTGGCCGTCTCGAAGCTGCGCTGGCGCCTCGTCGACGAGGGGCTCGCCCCGCTGACCACGCAGGAGGCCCTGTGGCTCGCCACCGCGGGCGGCGGCTCGTTCTTCGGCCGCGTCGGCTCGCTTGCGGCAGGCTACGAGTTCGACGCGCTCGTGCTCGACGACTCGGCCATCCGCACCCCGCGCGACCTCGGGGTGTGGGAGCGCGTCGAGCGCTACGTCTACCTCGCCGAGGAGGGCGGGCGCATCGCGCGCAAGTTCGTCTCCGGCCGCGAGGTGAGCCTCGCCTAAGGCTGGGGGCGCTCCCCGCGCAGGGGCTTGATCCGGGCCGAAGGCACCCTCCCCTCGCCCTTCTTGCCCGGGTTTGCGCTCTCCCCCGCCCGCTCGCATAACGCCCCCAAGCGAGCCCCCGCCACGCGCATGCGCGACGGGGGCTAGCTTTTAGGGCTTCTTTATAAAGAAGGGCGCAAAGGCCGCCTACTTGATCACGCGAACGCGGTAGACGGCGGGGATCCGCTTCAAGGACTCGATGGTCGCGTCGTCCAGGTGCTCGTCGGTGTCGAACATGGTGTAGGCGTTCTCGCCGGCGGACTCGTTGACCATGCGCTGGACGTTGGCGTTGTCGTGCGCGAGGATGGCCGTGATCTGGCCGATCATGTTGGGCACGTTGGCGTGCAGGCAGACGATGCGGCTCGCTGCGCGGGCCTTGCCCATAGAGCAGGCGGGGTAGTTGACGGAGTGGACGATGTTGCCGTTCTCCAGGTAGTCCTTGAGTTCCGAGATGGCCATGTCGGCGCAGTTGGCCTCGGCCTCGCCGGTGCCGGCGCCGGAGTGCGTGGTGATGAAGGTGTTGGGCATCTTCACGGTCTTGGGCGTGGCGAAGTCGCAGGAGAACCACGCGAGGCGGCCGCCGCGCAGCGCCGCGTCGACGGCGTCCTCGTCGATGATCGTCTCGCGGGCGTAGTTGATCAGGACCGCGCCCGGCTTGAGCAGGCCGAGCTGGTCGGCGCCGATCATGCCGACGGTGTCGGACTTGGACGGCACGTGGAGCGTGAGGTAGTCGCAGTTGCGGCAAAGGTCCTCGAGCGTGCCCACGCGCTGGACGTCGCGGGAGAGCACCCAGGCGTGCTCGACCGAAATGAAGGGGTCGTAGCCGTAGACGTCCATCCCGAGGTCGACGCAGGCGTTGGCGACCTTGGAGCCGACGTTGCCCAAGCCCACGACGCCGATGCGCTTGCCCTTGAGCTCGTGGCCGACGAAGGCCTTCTTTGCCTTCTCGGCGTTGACGAGGATGTTGGGGTCGTCGGCGTGGGCGCGCACCCAGTCCATGGACTGCACGACGCCGCGCGACGAGAGGATGAGCATGGCGATGACGATCTCCTTGACGGCGTTGGAGTTCGCGCCCGGGGAGTTGAAGACGACGACGCCCTTCTTTGCGTACTCCTCGACGGGGATGTTGTTCACGCCGGCGCCGCAGCGGGCGATGGCGCGGATGGATCCGGGAAGCTCGTAGCCGTGCAGGTCGGTCGATCGCATGAGGATGGCGTCGGCGTCGGCGGCGTCGGACACGAAGTCATACCCCTCGCCGAACTCGACCTTGCCGTCCTTGGTGATGTCGTCGATCGTCTTGATGTGGCGCATGCTCACTCCTATCGCGAGGGTCACGTGCGGTCTAGCTTAGCCGATGGCCGCGCGGGGCAGCGGATTTGCCCACGTTCGGAAACATGGCGGCGAGCGGCGGGCGGCGAGGGCGCTCAGAAATCGCGGGTTCCAGCCTCCGGTGCGCCCTTCTTGCTAAGAAACCCCGGGTTCCAGCCGCCAGAGGGCGCCGAGCGCTAAGGAATCGCGGGTTCCAGCCCGGAAAGAAGGGCTGGAACTTGGGGATTCTTAGCGCACAGTCATCAGTCGGGGCTGGGACCTGCGGTTTCTTAGCGCGGGGCAAGAAGGGCCGGCCATGGGCACGCGAGCACAGGCGTAAAGTAGGGGCAACGAGCCACCCGACGGAAAGAGGAAGCCATGCAGACCACCGAGATCGTCAACCGGATCATCGCCGCCGTGCAGCAGGCGCCCGAGAAGGCCCAGGAGCTGATCGCCGACCCCAGGGGCGCCGTCGCCTCCATCTGCGGGGCCACCGACTTCGACATCAACGCCGTCGTCCAGGGCACCCTCGCCCGCGCGGCCGAGCTCGGGCTCGACTTCAGCGACGTCGACGTCTCCAAGCTCGACCTCTCGCAGCTCGATCTCACCAAGCTCGACCTGATCGCGCTTCAGGACGCCGCGAGCAGGCTGAACATCGACATCGCCAAGCTCGACCTCTCGAGGCTTGGGCTCGGCGGGCTTTTGGGCAGTCTGGGGAGCCTCCTCGGCAGGTAGCCGCCGGCCTGCCCCATGTGGGTACCATCAGGCACAGATAGCAACCAGCGCAAAAGGAGCATCCCATGACCAACGCCGACCGCCGGCCCAACGTATCGCGCCGCGAGGCGAGCGACGTCGACCGTTACCGCCGCATGCGGCAGGAGCGCGAGAACGCCAACCCCGTGCGCCGCGCCGGCCATGAGGTCGGGCGCAGGCTGGAGGGCGCAGACGGCGTGGGCGGCGGCCTGCGCGAGAGCGGCGAGTACCGCAGACAGGGCTTCTCGCCCGCGCGGGGCGGGCGCAAGGACGTCGGCGCTTATGCGGCCCAGCCGCGCCAAAGCCGTCGCGCGCCGCGTCCGGCAAAGCCGCGCAACTGGGCTAGAACCGCCAAGCGGGTGCTCGTCGGCGTGCTCGCGGCCCTTCTTGCCTTCTCGGTCGTGCTCACGGTGCGCCTCGGCTCGGGCGTCTCGCTCGAGACGCGCGCGGCGCTCTCGCCCGTTCTGCCCGGCCAGCCCTTCTACATGCTGCTCGTGGGCACCGACAAGTCCGAGCAGCGCGTAGAGGACAACTCGACGGGAGGCACCTTCCGCACCGACTCCATCATGCTCGCGCGCGTCGACCCGGTGGCCGCCAAGCTCACGCTCGTCTCGATCCAGCGAGACACCCTCGTCGACCTGGGCGGCAACTACGGCAAGCAGAAGATCAACGCCGCTTATACCTTGGGCGGGGCTCCCCTGCTCATCGACGCCGTCTCGGACCTCGCGGGCGTCAAGATCTCGCACTACGCCGAGATCGACTTCGACAGCTTCACCTCGGTCGTCGACGACCTCGGGGGCATCGACGTGAACGTGCCCATCGACATCGACGACGACCTCGCCGGCGTGCACCTGGCGGCAGGGCCCCAGACCATCGACGGCGCGCAGGCGCTCGGCCTGTGCCGCGCGCGCCACGCCTACGACGCCTACGGCGCGGGCGACTACTACCGCACCGCCAACCAGCGCATGGTCCTCGGCGCGATCCTCAAGAAGACCCTCAGCGGCAACCCGATCATGCTCGCGCGAGGCCTCAACGCCGCGGCCGGGAGCGTGAGCACCGACATCTCGGGCATCGAGCTCATGGCGCTCGGCGCGCGCTTCGCGGGCTTCGACATGAGCCGCGACCTGATGTCCGGCCTCGAGCCGACCGAGGGCGTCTACGAGGGCGGCGTTTGGTATGAGAAGGTAAAGACCGACGCGTGGGCGACGATGATGCAGCGCGTGGACGCCGGGCTTGCCCCCTACGCCGACGAGTCCGAGAACCCGACCGCCGGGCTCGCGGGATAGCGCGGGACGGGCTCCGCGGTCCTTCTTGCCAAGGCGGGTGCCCCCGACGGGAACGAGCGCTAAGAAATCGCGACCTCTGGGCTTTCGCGCGCCCAGAGGTCGCTGTTTTTTAACGCACGGGCCGCGATTGCGCCCAGACGTGTGCGTTTCTTAGCAAGAAGGGCGTTGCCGAGCCCAGACGTGGGCATTTCTTCGCAGACGGCAGGCACAGCGGCCCGGGGCCCGCCGCAGCTAGTTCACCCCGCGGAAGCCGCGGCCGATGATCTCGGAGCTGCTCGTGATGGTGATGAACGCGCCCGGGTCGATGCTGCGCACGTACAGGCGCAGCTCCATTGCCTCGCGGCGGGTGAGCACGGTGTTCAAGATGATGACCTTCTTGCCGGAGTAGGCGCCCCAGCCGGTCATCACGGTGGCGGTGCGGCCGAGCGTGCGAACGATGAACTCCTCGACGTCGTGCGGGTACCTGCAGATGACCTGGCAGACTTTTCGCTGGCGGATGGACTCGATGGCGACGTCCACGACGAACGTCTTTGCCACGAGGCCGAGGATGCACCACAGGCCGGTGCGCGGGCCGTAGAGCACGGCGGCCGCGCAGACGATGGCGATGTCGACGGCAAAGAGCGCCTTGCCGATCTCGATGTCGGTGCGGCGGCGCAGAATCATGGCGAGGATGTCGGTGCCGCCCGTCGACGCGCCGATGTCGAAGACGAGCGCGCTGCCGAGCGCGGGAAGAAGGACCGCGAAGCACACGTCGAGCGCGAGGTCGCCCGTGACGGACGACTGGATGGGAATGAGCCACTCGAACAGCGAGACATAGGCGGAAAGCGCGATCGAGGCGAACGCGCTCCACAGGACGGCGCGGCGGTCGAGGAACACGAAGCCGAGCACCACGAGGAGGAGGTTCAAAACCCACATGAACGCCGAGACGGGCAGTTGCGGAAAGAGCGTCGAGAGCACGACGGCGACGCCCGAGGTACCGCCGAAGGCCAGGTGGTTGGGCGTCTTGAAGACGACGATGGCGAACGCCGTGAGAACGAGGCCGAGGTTGAGCATGCCGAAGAACGGCAGCTTCCCGTAGCCGGCGGTGCGACGGTCGGACACCTCGTCGGCGCGCCGGCCCTCCTCGTCGGTCTGGTCCTCGCAGATCGGAGAGAGCGGGTCCCCCTCGTAGGCGGTCTTCTCCTCCACAGTGCCTTCTTTCACGCGTAGCCTTGAGCCTGCGCGTCAGTCTGACACGTGTCGGGAATTATTTCAACCGTGTTTCGTTATTCGAGAGAAGCCCCATACGGCGGAGTGTCGGCGGCGGGCGCGCGGGGCAGCGCCGGGGCTGGAACCCGGCGTTTCTTCGCAAATCAGCGTTCGGCGGGGCTGGAACCCGGCGTTTCTTCGCGCGTCGCCCCGCTCTACTCGATAATCAGCGGGTTGGCGGCATCCACCGGATCCGGCGGTGCTTCGCGCGCCGCCCCGCCGCGCGAATGCTGCTCGTCGGGGGTCTCTATCTCCTTTACCATCACCTCTTGGCCCTGCACCAAATAAGTGCGCGTGCCTCCGCAGTGCGGGCAGGTCTTGCCGTGCGCCACCGTCTCGTACGTCTTCTTGCAATCCTCGCAATACGTGACCGCGGGAATCTCCTCGACTTTGAGCTCGGCGCCCGCCACCAGCGGGTTCTTGTTGCTCGCCCAGCGCCAGGCGTCCTCAAGGTAATGCGGCACCACGCCCGAGACCTCGCCGAGCTGCAGCGTCACCGAAGACACGCGCGAGATCGCGTTGTCGCGACACGCGTCCTCGACCGTCCTTATGATATGGAACACGATGCCCAGCTCATGCATGACATCAACCTCTTATCCAAAAGGCGAGGCCGGCGATGCGTCGGCCCCGCCCATTCAGCGCAGCGGTTAAAACCTCAGGCTCGCCACGTTACTTCTTCTTGCCAAAACGAATCTTGATCTCGCGCTTGAGGGCGTACTTCGCAAGCGAAGGGACCTTCTTCTCGTACTTGACCATGTTGGAGCACTCGGGGCGCTCGCGCGTAAGGTGGATGGCGTCGAACGCGCACTTGGTCGTGCACAGGCCGCAGCCGATGCACTTGTTGGGGTCGACGACCGAGGCGCCGCAGCCCAGGCAGCGGGCGGTCTCGGCGCGCACCTGCTCCTCGGTAAGCGTCTCCACGTACTCGCGGAAAGGCGCTGCCTTGGCGGCAGCGGCATCCTTGGCAGCGGGAACCTCGCGCTGGGCGGTGTCGTAGCTCGAAAGGTCGGCATCGTCTTTGTCGAGCTCAACGTACTTGCGCTGGTTGCGGCCAATGGTGAGCGTTCCGTGCTGGACAAAACGATGGATCGACACGGCGGCCTCGTGGCCGGCGGCGATGGCGTCGATGGCGAACTTGGGGCCGGTGTAGACGTCGCCACCCACGAAGATGTCGGGCTCGGCGGTCTGATACGTCTGCGGATCGGCGACGGCGCCCTGGCCGCGGCCGAGCTCGACGGCGGAGCCCTCCAGCAGTTTGCCCCACTCGATGCTCTGGCCGATAGCGAAGACAACCTGGTCGCACTCGATGGTCACGAGATCGCCCTCGTCGTATTCGGGAGCAAAGCGGCCGTCATCGTCGAACACGCGCGTGCAGCGCTTGAGCACGATGCCGCGCACCTCGCCGGCCTCGTTGGCAAGAACTTCCTCAGGGCCCCAGCCGCAGCGGATGTCCACGCCGTCCTCGCGGGCCTCGGCGACTTCCTCGTCGCTTGCGGGCATCTCTTCGGCAGACTCGAGGCACAGCATCGTGACCTCGGGGGCCTGGGTGCGGGCCGCCACGCGCGCGGCGTCGATGGCAACGTTGCCGCCGCCCACGACCACGGTGCGGCCCATCGCGGGGGCGGCACCTGCGGTCTGGTCGGTGTACTCGGCCAGGAAGTCGACGGCGGTCCGAACGCCCTTCGCGTCCTGCCCGTCAACGCCGGGCAGGCGACCGCCCTGGCAGCCGATGGCGACATAGAAGGCGGCGAAGCCCTGCTCGCGCAGCTCGGCGAGCGTCACGTCGCGGCCCACCTCGACGCCATAGCGGAACTCGGCGCCCATCTCGCGGATGACCTCGACCTCCGCCTCGATGACGTCTTTTTCCAGCTTGAAGGAAGGGATGCCGTAGGTGAGCATGCCGCCGGGGCGCGGCATCCTCTCGAACACGACCGGCTTGTAGCCCTTCTCGGCCAGATAGAACGCGCACGAAAGGCCCGCGGGGCCGGCGCCGATGATGGCGACCTTCTGGTCGAATCCGCCCGCGCGCGTGGGCGTGACCACCGGCGGGATATAGCGCGTCGCGGCGTCCAGGTCGCGCTGGGCGATGAACTTCTTCACCTCGTCGATGGCGACGGCGGCGTCGACCCTGCCGCGCGTGCACGCGTCCTCGCAGCGGCGGTTGCAGATGCGGCCGCACACGGCGGGCAGCGGGTTCTCGCGCTTGATGAGCGCGAGCGCCTCGTCATAGCGGCCCTGAGCCGCGAGCTTGAGGTAGCCCTGGACGGCGATGTGCGCCGGGCAGGCGGTCTTGCAGGGCGCGGTTCCCGCCTCGTGCGTCTCGACGCGATTGTCGTTGCGGTAGTTGGGCGACCACTTCTCCGGCCCCCACTTCACGGCGTCGGGCAGCTCCTGGCGCGGGTACTCGGGGACCTTGCCCGTCGCCTTGCTGCAGAGTTTCTGGCCCAGCTTGACGGCGCCTGCGGGGCACACTTCCACGCAGCGGCCGCACGCCACGCATTTATCGGCCTCCGTGTGCGCGACATAAGCGGAGCGCGACAGGTTGGGCGTGTTGAACAGCTGCGAGGTGCGCAGCGCGTAGCATACGTTCACGTTGCAGTTGCAGATGGCGAAGATCTTGTTCTCGCCGTCGATGTTCGTGATCTGGTGCACAAAGCCGTTGTCCTCGGCGGCGCGCAGGATGTCATAGACCTCATCACGCGTGATGTAGCGGCCTCGGTCGGTCTCGGCCACGTAATCGGCCATGTCGCCCACAGCGATGCACCAATCGTGCGGGTCGTCGCCGCAGCCCTCGCCCAAAACCTTACGGCTGGCACGGCAGCTGCAGGTGGATGCGGCGTACTTGCCGTCGTACTTGTCCAGCCAGTGCTCGATGTGCTCGATGGGCACCGAGGTGCTCGAGGCGTCGATGGCCTGCTCGACGGGGATAACGTGCATGCCGATGCCGGCGCCTCCGGGCGGGACCATCGGCGTCGCGCGGGACAGCGGGCCCTTGGATGCCTGCTCGAAGAACTTCGCGAACACCGGGTGCTCGTCCAGCTGGCCCAAGCGCATGTTGAGGAACTCGGCCGATCCGGGCACGAGCATGGGAAGCACCCACTGCTTGGTGCGCGTCGGGTTTTCCCAGTTGTACTCAAGCAGGCCGGTGTAGCTCATGTCGTCGAGCATCTTCTCGATCTTCGCCGCGGGCATGCCCGTCAACTTGGCCATCTCGGCGAGGGTGTAGGGCCGGCGCATCTTCATCTTGAGCAGGACGTCCGCCTGCTCGTCGGTCGCCGCCTCGGCAAACGACCAGTACTCGTAGCCCAACAGCTCGTCGCGGTGAAGCAGGCGATTCGTGCAGTGCTCGCACAGCTTCACGATCTTCTCGCGCGGATGCTCGGGCAGCGGCGGAACGAACTCCGCGCCGATATCGGGCTCGGTAAAGCTAATCCCCGGTCCATTGAGAATCATGGCGTCCCCTCCCTTGCCGCGCGTCGATCGCGCGAGCTGCGGTCCTTCTTTTTTGCAAGGTGAGCGCGCCCCTGCACGCTCAACCCGCAAAGTTGACATACCGTCAAAAACAGTATTGACGAACTGTCAACATTATTCAAGACTAGGAGGTGAACCACAGGGCAGAAGCATCAGAAAGGCGGCGAACGGATGAGCACCCGCAGTGCGGCATCGAATCCAACTCGCGATGCTGCCCCGAAACAAATTGAAATCCTGCCGGATGGATGCGCCCCTGTGGCCGTTGCTCCTAAGCGCCTCCCCGGAGACGAGCGCCGGCGCAGGATCCTCGAGGCGGTGCGCATCGTCAGCGCCGAGCGCGGAGTGTCCCACCTGTCGGTATCCGCCGTGACCGAGCAGGCGGGCTGCACGCGATCGCTTTTCTACCATTACTTTTCCGATATGGACGCCGCTGTCGAGGCCGTTATGGACGAGGCCATCGAGGGCTTTATTCACGAGCTCGAGCGCTGGAACGCCAGCCGCGTCGTGGGCGACATCGAGGGCGCGCTCGACTCCGTGGCGCCGCTGTTCAAGCGTTTGGTTGCCGACGGGCACGAGCTTCCCGCCACGCTCACCTCGGGAAGCGGCGCCCTCTACGGCGGTTTTCTGCACCATGCGGTCGAACGCGTGACACGCTATCTGTGCGAAACGACCGTAGCCGACTTCATCGCCCGCCACGACCTGCGCATCGACCACGTCTACGAGACGTTCTACACGCTTGTCATGGGCCTGCTCATGTATATACGCACGCATCCGGATGTGCCCGACGAGACCGTGAAGGACATTATCGCCTCGACGCTGCACATCGAGGGCTACACCGCCAAGTACCCGGAGCGACGCCCGGCCACGTAGGAGGCCGCGCCAGTTGTTTATTTACGCCCGTCGTAAAGAAGAAGGAAAGACGGGCTTAAGGAAAGGAGAAGGGCATGTTGTTTGATGTTTGGGGGAGCAATACCGCAATCCATTGGCTCGGCTGGGCCATGGTCTTTGTCGGCCTTATTGCGCTCAACGAGGCCGGTCGCCGCACCAAGGCTGGCGCCGCCATCATCTTTGGCGTGGCGCCCCTTGCCATGACCATCTATTGCGTCGCCATCGCCGTGGGCGTTTCGCAGGGCGCCGAGTGGGCGCTTACCAACCCCACGCACGTGTACCAGAACAGCTGGTTCCACTACGCAAAGGTCTATGCCGCGCTCGCCGGTTGCTGGGGCTTCATCGCCATCAAGTACCAGTGGGGAAAGATCGGCAAGGCCAAGTGGTTCCGCGCATGGCCGTTTGTCATCGTGGCCATCAATATCATGATCGCCGTCGTGTCCGACTTTGAGAGCGCGTATCACTTCTTTGCCCTGGGCGAGACCACTTGGGTCACCTCCGAGGGCGCCACGCAGCTTGCCGGCTGGAACAACGTGTTCAACGGCATCGCGGGCATCATCAACATCTTCTGTATGACCGGCTGGTGGAGCGTCTACGCCTCCGAGGATAAGACCGATATGCTGTGGCCCGACATGACCTGGGTCTACATCATCGCCTACGACATCTGGAACTTCTGCTACACCTACAACTGCCTGCCCACCCACTCCTGGTTCTGCGGCTTTGCCCTGCTGCTCGCCCCCACCGTGGCGGCCTTCGCTTGGAACAAGGGCGGCTGGATCCAGAACCGCGCCTTCACGCTGGCCATCTGGTGCATGTTCGCGCAGGTGTTCCCGTACTTCCAGGAGGAGTCCGTCTTTGTGACGCACTCCACGCTCGACCCGAGTGCCGCGCTCGCGGTTTCGATCGTTGCGCTGATCGCCAACATCGCCGCGATCCTCTACATCGCCTACCGCGCCAAGAAGCTCGGCCGCAATCCCTACAAGCAGGATGTCTTTGAGGGCACCCGCGACTGGGAGATCGCAACCGCGCGCCGCGCGAAGGTCGATTACGCCCATATGGACTAGGGCCTCGCCCGCGCAAGGCCGGCAGCGAATTGCCAGGCAACCTTGAGAAGAGCCCAGGAAAGCAACTCCGCTTTCCTGGGCTCTTTGCATCGAATGTGTCAATCTCCGCAGTCTACGCGCCGGCTTTCCATGCGGCCACGCGGTCGCGAAGCCATTGGGTCCACTGATCGATTCCCTCGCCCGTCTTCGCGCAGATGGGAATGATGGTGGCGTCGGGATTGCGCATAAGGATGTTCTCACGCGCGCGCTCCATGCTAAAGGTGTCGAATATCGGCAGCGCGTCGATCTTGTTGATAAGCACAACGTCGCAGATCGAGAACATGAGCGGGTACTTGAGCGGCTTATCGTCGCCCTCGGGCACCGAGAGGATCATCGCGTTGGCGCAGGCCCCCGTGTCGAACTCCGCGGGGCAGACCAAGTTGCCAACGTTCTCGAGAATCGCCAGGTCAACGTGCTCGGAATCCTCGCCGAGAAGCGCATCCAGGCCCTGTTCCGTCATGTAAGCGTCCAGGTGGCACATGCCGCCGGTATGAAGCTGGATGGCGCGGGCGCCGGTCTTGGCGATCGTCTGTGCGTCGACGTCCGAATCGATATCCGCCTCCATGACAGCCAGGGACATCTTGTCGCGCAGGGCCTCGATCGTGCGCGTGAGCGTCGTGGTCTTGCCCGAGCCCGGGCTCGACATCAGGTTGAGCAGGAATGTCCCCTGCGCGCGCAAGCGCTCGCGCAGCTCATCGGCATGGGCATCGTTGTTCGCAAACACGCTTTGTTTGATCTCCAGCACCCGCACGTCTTCCATACACTGCCCCTTTTCGTTCGTCAGGCGAGCGACATCGCGTGCCTGGCCTGGCGTTCATTCCGTCAGCTCCTATGTTGACACATTGTCAACAATATTCAAGGGCAAAAGCGCCGGCGCTCCTCCCCCTACGCTGCTCACCGCCTTGATGCCGGGGTATCGGGAACCCCGGCACGTGAGGCGCCAAGATGCGCGTGGTCCTAGCCGCGCAGAGATCGCAAGCGCGAAGAAACCCCGGGTTCCAGCCGCTCAAACAGGGCTGGAACCCGGGGTTTCTTCGCAAATCAACGCCCAGCGGGGCTGGAACTGCGCGTATCTTAGCGCGGCGTGGGTCGACGGGGCTGGAACTGCGCGTTTCTTAGCGCGCCGAGCGCCGCCCCTAGGAGAGCTTCTGCGCCAGCAGCTGGTTGAAGAGCTTCGGGTTGCCGGAGCCCTTGGCCGCCTTCATGCACTGGCCGACGAGGAAGCCGATGACCTTCTTGTTGCCGTCGCGGTACTGCTGGGCCTGGTCGGCGCAGCGGGCGAGCACCTCGTCGACGATGGGCTCGAGCGCGCCGGTGTCGGTGACCTGGCGCATGCCGCGCTCATCGACGACGCGCTCGGGGTCCTCGTCGGTGCCGTTGACGGCGTCGAGGACCTCGCGGGCCTGCGCGAAGGTGATGGCGTCGGTGGCAAGAAGCGCCGAGATCGAGCGCACCTGCGCGGGGGTCAGCGCGTCGTAGCTGGGCACGAGGTTGACCATGACGTTGCCCACGGTGGGCACGGCCTTCGCGTCGGCGCCCGCGACAGCCTCCTCAAAGAATGCAGCGACCGCGGGGTCGCCCGCGAGCTGGGCGGCGTCGGCGCGCTTCAGGCCGAACTCCGCCATATAGCGGTCGCGCTTGGCGTCCGGCAGCTCCGGGATGCGGGCGCGGGCGGCCTCGATGAACTCGTCGGTGAGGTCGAAGGGCGCGAGGTCCGGGTCGGGGAACAGGCGGTAGTCGTCGGCGGTCTCCTTGACGCGCATGACGATGGTGCGGCGGCGCGACGGCTCCCAGTGGCGGGTTTCTTGGTAGATGATGCCGCCCTCCTCGAGCACCTCCGCCTGTCGGCAGATCTCGTACTCAAGCGCGTCGTGGAGGCTCTTGAAGGAGTTGATGTTCTTCATCTCGGTCTTGGTGCCGAGCGCGGTGGTGCCGCGGCGGCGCAGGCTCACGTTGCCGTCGCAGCGCATGGAGCCGTTCTCGAGCGAGCAGTCCGAGATCCCGAGCGTGAGGAACGTCTGGCGCAGCTTCTCCATAAAGAGGCGCGCCTCCTCGGGCGTGCGCAGGTCGGGCTCGGTGACGAGCTCGATCAGCGGGGTGCCGCAACGGTTGTAGTCGATGAGGGACTCGGCCGCGCCGCCGATGCGGCCCTCCTCGCCGCCCACGTGCACCATCTTTGCGGCGTCCTCCTCCATGTGGATGCGGAAGATGCGGATGGGCGTGGTGTAGGAGCCGTCGGCGTTCTTGTCGATGACGACGGGGGCAGCGGCCTCCATGCCGCCGGGGGCGACGTTGCCCGTCTCGACGTGGTCGGGGCGCTCGTCGGCGCCCTGGCCGGAAACCTCGAGGTCGAGGTGGCCGTACATGGCGAACGCGACGGGGCCCTGCGTGGTCTGGAAGTTCTTGGCCATGTCGGGATAGAAGTAGTGCTTGCGGTAGAACATCGAGTGCTTCTGGATCTGGCAGTTCGTGGCCAGGCCCGCCATGACGATGGACTCGATGGCGCGGCGGTTGGGCACGGGCAGGGCACCCGGCATGCCCAGGCACACGGGGCAGACGTTGGTGTTCGGCTCGTCGTCGTGCGACAGGCGGCAGTTGCAGAACATCTTCGTGTCGAGCGCGGTGAGCTCGGTGTGCACCTCGAGGCCGATGACGGCCTCCCAGTCCTTGAGGACCTCGGCGAGCTTCTTCACTAGAGCTCACCCCCCTTCCCGGCGAAGTCGGGCGCGACGGCGCCGGCGGCGGTGAAGCCGCGCTCGATGGCGCGGGCGAACTGCAGAAGCGAGCGGTCCTTGAACGCGGGGCCCTGCAGCTGCGCCGAGACGGGCAGGCCGTAGTCGGCGCCCAGGCCCAGCGGGACCGAGATGCCGCCGTTGCCGGCGATGTTGTTCGAGATCGTGAACATGTCGGACGCGTACATCTGCGTGGGGTCCGAGATCTCGCCGAACTTGAACGCGGTGCGCGGCGAGGCGGGCATGAGGATGACGTCGCACTGCTCGTAGGCGCGCGCGTAGTCCTGCGTGATGAGGGTGCGAACCTGCTGGGCCGGGTAGTAGTACTTGTCGTAGGTGCCCGAGGAGAGCAGATAGGCGCCGAGCATCTGGCGGCGCTTGGCCTCCTCGCCGAAGCCGTGGGCGCGGCTCTTCGAGGTCTGCTCGGCGAGGTTCGCGCAGCCGGGCTCCTGGTAGCCGTAGCGCACGCCGTCGAAGCGGGCGAGGTTGGAGAACGCCTCGCACGGGGCGATGACGTAGTAGGCGGCGATGGCAGAGGCGATGTTGGGAAGCTCGACCTCGACGATCTGGGCCCCCTGGTCGGCGAGCGCACGGGCGGCGGACTCAACGGCGGCCTTGACCTCGCCGGTGAGGCCGGCGGCCTCCATGAGGGCCGGCACGACGCCGACCTTCTTGCCCTCGACGGAGTCCTCGAGGTGCTCGAGGAAGTCGACCGGGCAGTCCTGCGAGGTGGAGTCGTAGGGGTCGCGGCCGGCGGCCACGAGCGCGTTCATGGCAAGGGCGACGTCCTCGACGCGGCGGCCGAAGGGGCCGACCTGGTCGAGCGAGCTGCCGAAGGCCACGACGCCGTAACGGGAGACCGCGCCGTAGGTGGGCTTCATGCCGACGACGCCGCACAGGCTCGCGGGCTGGCGGATAGAGCCGCCGGTGTCCGAGCCGAGCGAGAGCGTGACCTCGCCGGCGGCCACGGCCGCGGCCGAGCCGCCCGAGGAGCCGCCGGGGACGCGCTCGGTGTCCCAGGGGTTGTTCGTGCGGTGGAAGGCCGAGGACTCCGTGGAGGAGCCGAAGGCGAACTCGTCCATGTTGGCCTTGCCCATGGGCGTGGCGCCCGCATCGAGCATGCGCTGGACGCAGGTGGCCGTGAAGGTGGACTCGTAGTTCTCGAGCATGCGGGAGGCGCAGGTGGTGCGGGTGCCCACGAGGTGCATGTTGTCCTTGAAGGCCACGGGCACGCCGGCGAGCGGGCCGAGGGCCTTGCCCGCCGCGCGGGCGGCGTCGGTGGCGCGGGCGGCGGCGAGGGCGAGCTCGGAGGAGACCTCCAGGAAGGCCTGGACCTCAGGCTCGCGCGCCTCGATGGCGGCGAGGGAGGCGCGGGCCACGTCCTCGGCGCTGAACTCGCCCGCGGCGACGCCGGCGGCGATCTGGGCGGCGGAAAGCGTGTCGAGGTTCGCCATTAGCGGTCGCCCCCCTCGGTGCCCAGGATGGACGGGACGCGGAAATAGCGTTCGCGCGAGGCGCCGGCGTTCTTCAGGGCGACGTCGATGGGCAGGGCGCGCGGGTCGTCCGCGACGTCGGCGCCCATGACGTTGGAGAGGTCTCCGATGGGGTGGAACGTGGGCTCGACGCCCTCGAGGTCGTATTCGCGGATGGGCTCGAGCAGATCGACGGCCTCGTTCATGTACGTGGTCATCTCGTCGAGCTCGGCGTCGGTCAGGGCGATGCGCGCGTAGTCGGCGATGCCCGCGACGTCTTCCTTTCGAAGAGCCATATGGTCCTCCTGTCTAGCGTGTGAACCCGGATATTGTAAGGCGAGGTGCGCGGGCGCGGGCGCGCGGGCATGCCGTGCGTTACCTTACGGACTCGAAACCCTGGGACAAAAGGGACGGGGGATTTTGTCCCAACTTATGGAGGCGCTCCACGTTTTGGGACAAAATCCCCCGTCCCTTTTGTCCCAGGCGGTGGCTTACGGAGTTGAAAGGAAGAAGTAAGGCAGACAGATGGCACCAGGCCCGCCCGCGAGGGATGCTCTTGTTGTCATAAGAACTACCCCGCCCAAGGGAGGCCCGCCATGAAGAAGCTCCTGTTCATCGCCGTCGTCGCCATCGTCGGACTCGCCGTCATCCTCGACGACGGCCGCTTCACCGGCCACCGCTGGTAGAGCCGTCTCGGCTCCGCCGGCGACGTCGGCGGAGCCGGTGGATGACGACGTCCAGGGCGACTAGCGCCAAGGCGGCAGCGACGACGAGGGCGGCGACCTCGCGCTTGCCCCAGTGCCGCGCCGAGAGGCTCTTCTGCTCGGCCACCTCCTGCTCGACGTACTCGGTGCGCTCGCAGTGCACGAGCAGTCGGTGGTCGTTCATGCCGTAGGGCGTGCAGGTCACGAGCGTAAGCTTGTCGGCCCCCGGCTCGATGCCGAGTGACCCGACCTCATCGGGCCACACGACCTCAGAACCCGTCACCTTGTACGCGAGCGTCTGGTTCAAGGTGTGAAGAAGGACAAGGTCGCCCTCTTTCAACGCATGAATGTCATCGAACATGCTGAGGTTGCGCATGCCGGAGTGGGCCGTGAGCACGCAGTGCGTGGATGCCCCGCCCACGGGCAGGCTCGTTCCCTCCAGGTGGCCGACGCCCGCCATGAGCACTTCTTCGCTCGTGCCGTGGTAGATGGGCATGCTCACGTTGATGGAGGGGATCTCGGCCCAGCTCATCATGGGGTCGCGGTCGAATATGAGCTGCCTGTCGTAGGATTCGACCTCATCGGCGGGAAGCTCGGGGCTCTCGCCGGCGAGCAGCTCGTTATATGAGCGCGCCTGAAGCAAAATCCGCTCCCGCTCCTCCTCGGGAAGGGCATCCACCGTGCTGGACACGGCGCTGATCTGGTTGAAGACGCCCGACGTCTCGAGCCGGTCGAGAACCCAGGGCCATACCATGAGGCCGACGCCGACGAGGATGACGGCCATGGTGATGAGCCGGTCGGCCCAGCGCGGCAGGCGCCTACGGCCCTTCTTGCTGCTTGGGGCGGGGACTCCCGTCGAGTTGCGCTTGTCTTGGTGTTTCATCGGATCGGCGCCTCCGACGTCGGTCGCTGGGGACATGTGGGTGGTGCTGACGCGCAGGCGACGGCGCGCGTCGGGCAGGAGGCACGCCGTCGCCCAAAGAGCGAGGCCCCGCGGATCGAAGCCGCGGGGCCTCGCCTCGCAAAACAGCAAGAAGCCCGCTCAATACAGCGGAATGTCGAGGAGAAGCTTACTCCTCGAACTCCTCGCGGCGGCTGCGGATGAGGTGCGCCACACCGATGACGAGCACGGCGCCGCCGGCGACCCAGGTGAGCGTCACGCCGTCAAGGCCGGTGGTGGGAAGGCCCACGGACTTGGCGTTGCCGACATTGATGGTGACCTCGCCGGCGTCGGCGTCGGTGCCGGTGCCCTCCACGCCGGTCAGCGTGTGGTCGCCGGCTTTGCCGTCAAGCGTGCCGAAGGCGATGTCGGTGCGGCCCTTTTCGGACTCGGAAACCGCCGCCGTAAGGCTCGTCACCTTCATCGCCGTCTTGTCCTCATAGTCCGCTTTGATGGTGAAGGTGAAGGGTTTGGCCTTGGTGTAGGCATCGCCGGGGGCCTGGACCTCGGTCACCTTGTAGGAGCCGGCGTCGAGGCCGGAGACGGCGATCTTGCCGTCGTTGTTGGATGTGAATTTCACGTAATCGGGAAGGTTGTTGGCGTCGGGCCAGGTCACGAGCTGGCCCGCGACAACGCCCGCAGCGTCCTTCGAAGCGACGTACTGTCCCGCGGTGTTCGAGTCATCGGACTGGATGGTGAAGACGGCGCCCGCGAGGCCCTTCTCGGTGCCCTGGTCGACCTTGTTGAGGTTGAGCTTGAACGCGAAGTCGGCGACGGTGTCCTCGATCGTCTCGCCCGTGCCCTGGGCATACGGATTGTTGGAGTACGTGAGCGTAACGGTGTTAGGGTTGCCGCCCTTGCTGCCATCAGTGGAGTTACCGATCACGGCTTTGCCGTTGAGCCTGGCCTTGTAGAAGACGACGATCTGGGTGTCTGCGTCCACACCCGCAACGTCCTTGAGGCCCTTCTTGATACCGTCGACCTTGAAGTCCACCGTCAGCGTGTTGTTGGCCCAAGCAACGTCGTACTTACTCGCATCGATCTTGGTATAGGCGCCATGGTTCACCGCGTACACCTCAACCGAGTCGTTGACGTAGTCAAGGCCGCCGGAAAGCACGTCCGTGAACTTGTAGGCATAGGTGCTGAAGGTGGCGTAGTTGCTGGCGATGGTGCCGGTGAGCTTATAGTTGACCTCTTGGCCGATCTGGGAGTCAGCGACGTCCTTCCATTTATCGGAGACCTTGATGTCGGCGCCGGAGGCATCCGCATCGTCGAGGATCTTCTTCTCGACCGTGGGCACGCCCTTCTTGGGAGTGACGGTCGTCGTGCTGGTGCCGTCGATCACGGCGTAGACGGGAGAGGTGAACGCATCGGTCGAGCTGCCGTCAGGAGTGCCGGCGGCAGCGGTGAGGAACAGCCAGTAGCCGGCAGCGAGGCCAGAAAAGGACGGGCTGCCCGCGGTCGTCGTCTGCCAGCCGGACACGCTATCCAGGTTGTCGGCGATCAAGCTCAGGACGTTGTCGCTCGCGACCTTCGAGTCGGCCCCGGTAACCTCAGCGTGGGCGTTCAGCCAATCGGCGGCATCCTGCGCGTTCTCACTGGTGTAAGAGTCATCCTTCGCCTTGATGGCGTCCACCACGGCCGCCTCGACGTCGTTGCTTGCCCAATCGATGTTGCTCACCGTCTTGGCCCCGTCGGTCGTCGTGACCGTCGCCTTGAAGATCTGGATGCCCTTATAGGTCGTGGATGTCGCGTAATCGCCGTCCTCAAACGTGACGGTGGACCCCGCGTCCGCCGCGAACGCCATGGCCGCAGGCGCGACGACATTGCCAAGGGCCATCGCCGCGGTGAGGCCCGCCGTTACGGCAACGCGAGCGAAGTTCTTGCCGGTCTTCATATTTGGTTTCTCTTTCTGTGAGGGTTGCTTATGGATTCGAGCAGCCTGAAGGCCGCCTTTTAAGCCGAGCGTTTGATCGGAACGGATGCCTTTGGCGCGACTACGGAGGAGAAAACGCGGCAGGCGACGGGAAGCGGCTACTCATCACGGCTGTCCCCTTCCCGCCCAAAGAGGCGCGACGCGACCGCGAGCAGGACGCCGGCGGCGGCGAGCGTCAACGCGGCAACGAGGCGACCCTCACCGGTCTTAGGAAGAAGCCCGCCGAGCCACTCGCTCGGACTCGAGGGCTTGCGAGAGTTCAGGACCGTCGCCTCCGCGGTGCCCGAGGCGGCATCCGCCCCATCGACGCGCAGCGGCTCGGCTGCGGACACGGTGAGCGTGGGCCTCGCAGCGGCGATCTGCTGGACGTCGAGCCCCTCGACCGTGAGGGTAAGCCTCCTCGCGCCCGCAAAACCTGCATAGCCCTCGGGCGCCGCGACCTCCTCGACCGTGAGCACGCCGGAGTCCACGCCGCCGACCGTCACGCGCCCGTCGGCGCCGGTGGTAACGGTCGCGTCGCCCTCGACCCACGTTCCGTCGGCGGCAAGCCGGCGACCGCGGTCATCGGTAATGCGCAGCACTGCGCCCGAAAGCGGCGCCTGGTCCTCGCTTGCGCGCTTGGTGAGCGCGAGGTCCCAGGTGTAGGCGGTGGCGTCGTCGCTCGGGGTACGGGTAAAGCCGCCCTCCCCGCCCTGGCCGGAGAAGGGCGAGCGCGGATAGCGCAGGTACACCTCGTTGGGATTGCCCTTCTCCGCGCCGCGGTTGGCGCCTGCGCCCAAGGGCGCGCTGTAGACGACGACCACGCGGGCCCCGGCAGTGAACTTCTCCACGCCGCCGAGCGCGTCGATGAGGTCGGACGTCCGCACGGTGAAGGTGTTGGCCGCGGCATCGACCGCGACGTCGCACCCGGAGGTGATGTCCCTCCAGCCAACCGCGGGCTCGGTGCCCACAGAGCCGCCCGCGACGGCGACCGCGTCGAGGCCGCCGTCGGTTCCCGCGGCCACGTAGACGCGCGCGCTCGAGGCGACCCTCGCGGGATCGAGCCCCGCGCTCATGGAGTCGGCGAACTCGACCGTGTACGTGTCGTAGCCAAGAAGCCCCGCGGGGATCGTGGCACCGAGACGCCAGTACAGGTCGTCGCCCACGGTGGCATCGGCGGCCTTCCTCCATGTGCCGTCCGAGTCCTCGAGCACGTGCTTGCAGACCTCCGGCGTCGCGGCCTTGGGCGCGACGGTGACCGGGGCTCCTCCCACCAGCGTAAATATCGGCGCCGTGCCCGCCTGGGACACGCCGATGGCGCCGTCGTCGGCGACGACGAGCCAATATCCGGCGGAAAGCTCCGCCGAGGCGCCGGCAGAGATCGCGACGGGCTCCGCGCCGGCCGCGCGGATCGCACGAGCGAGCCCCGTGGCGAGCGAGGGCGTCATGTACCCGTCGATGTCGAGCCACTCGGCGACGTCCTGGGCGACGGCGCCGGCAGTGTCCATGCCGGCCTCGCGCAGCACGGGGAGCGCGGCGTCGCGCGCGGCGTCGCTCGCCCACGTCACGCCGGAGGCAACCTTGTTCCCCGAATCGCCGTCTGCGACCTTGGCGTCAAAGAGCCGGTACGCCTCGTAGGCGTCCGCGACCGTGCCCGACACCGTAAGGGTGCCCGTAGCGACGCTGCGCGCAGGCGCTGAGGAGGCAGGGGCCGCCTTCGCGAGCATCGGCACAAGCGTGAGCACAAGCGCACACAAAAGGGTGACGAGCCCCCAGGCGCGAGGCGCGAGGTTGCGGTTACTCACGGCTCTCCCCTCCCTTCTTTGCACCGGTGCGATACAGGTGCATCCGGGCAGCGGCGATGGCAAGAAGCGCGGCGCCGGCCAGGTATGTCGCCGTCGTCCCCGACCCGCCGGCGGCGGGCAGGGTGGTCGAGTACTTGTTGGTAAAGGTCGGCGGGGTTGTGGAGTCGTTGTCGTAGGTGACGGCGGCATCGAGTTTCCCATCACCGTTTTTCACCGTGACTAGGACGTTGTGCACGGTTGTGTCGTAGGTGATGTGGTCCTTGACGTTGTCCTCGGCACCCTCGGGGACGACCTCGGAGATGGTGTAGGTGTAGGTTCCGGCCTTGTTGTACTCGACGTTGAAGGATACGTTGCCCTTGGCGTCATTGGTCGCCGTCTGGAGCACCTTGCCGCCAGAATCCTTGAGCTCGAACGAGAACTGCCCCGCCTTGAGCACGCCGCCCTCGAGCACCTTCTTCGCAAGGATGTCGGCCGCGCCCGTCATGCGGTTGTCGTAGATCAAGATCGCGTCCTTCTTTGCGTCGTCGACGATTTCCACGTCGCCGACGATGTTCTTTGCCTTGGTAAGCGCTTCTTGGTAAGCATCGTCGCTCGCATTGCCCTTGAGCATGATCCAGGTGGGCTCGGCCGCGGCATAGCCCTCAGGCGCCCCCGTCTCCACGAGCTGATAGAGCACGCAATCGGCCATTGCCTTGTCGCTCGTGCCGAATGAGATCTTGCCGTTGGCATCGGTCTTGGCGGTCTGGAACCACGTTCTGGCGTTCTCGACGCCATCTGTGGCGGCCCGGTCCACATCCACCTTGTAAAGCGTGAACTCGGCGCCCTCGAGCGTCGCGCCGACCTGCTGGGCGTCGTACTTGGTCATCGTAATGCCGTAGCCATTGCCACCCGCGGTTGCGGAGGCATTCTTCACGGTCCATATTTTCTCATCGGTCGCCAAGCCCTCCGTCACACCTGTGAGCCTGGCGGTATTGGAAAGTGAAACCTCGTCGCCGGGATTTCCGCTCGGGATGACCTCGTACTCGACCTTAAGATACTTGCCGTCGGGCACGGTGAGCGTCAGCCGCGTTTGCGTGCCGGCGGCACCTTCGACCTGTTCCATCTTCGACGAGTACTCGCCCTTGGGAAGGTCCTTCCAAACGACGTCCCCCTGCTCGTAGACCTTGAGCGTCGACGGTGCCAGCGTGCATTTGGCATCCATGGTGTCGACGAGCTCGAGGAAGTCGCATGTAGCCATCAGGTCGACGGCCGACTCGTTGACCAGGATGGTGTACTTGATGCGGTTGCTGTTGCCCAGCTGCTCGCTGGTCTTCTGGATCACGTTGTTCTTGATGGTGACAGTGCCGCTGCCGGAGTCGAACTTCTTGTTTCCCGACTCGGCGCTGGCAGAGTTGGTGAACTTCACCTCGTTCGTGGAGGTGTTGAGCTCGCTGCGCTTGACCGCCGTCTTGTACGTGAGCTTGGCGTAGCCGGCGTAGCCGCCGAGCGCCGTCGTGGGGATGGAGAAGGTGACGGCGTTGCCGACGCTGTTCACGTTGTCGGCGGCAAGCTGCTGGTCCGAAACGACCGTCTTGCTCTCGCTCCCGCGCCCAAGCCCCGTATGCTGGCCGTAGGGGTTCTGCACGAGCGTGTACTTCGCGGAGCCCGCAACATAGCTCATGCCGTCCGGGAGGGTATCGACTATGTTCAGCGGTACGCCGCCCAGCTTTCCGGCTCCATAGTATTCGAACTCGCCATTTGCGACCTTATTGCCCTTCTGGCGGTTCGCGTACACCGTCCAGTCGACGACCCAGGCGCCTTTCTCGTTCGAGCCGTCGACGGCGTTCCAGTCGAAGTCCTCGTCCCAAGTCACCTTCGACTCCGTCTCCGGCTTCTCGACCGCCGGCGTCGTTTCTTTGTTGACAACGTACATGACGGGGTCGGTGTACTTCCACTGAAGATTCAGGCCCGGCGCTTCGACCGCTGCGAAGTTCGAGTACCAGCCCGAAAGTGCTTCGGATGTGGTGGTGTAAGTGATGACAGCGTAATCCTCGTTCTCGAGGGCGGCCTTCACTTTGTCGTTAACGATGATATCAAGGTTGAAATTTCTCTTTGTTCCGCCGACCGACCAGTTTCCCGTCAGGCGCCAGTCGGTATCCCGTACCAGCTCGGTTTCGCCAATTTTGATGGTAATGGAGCCTACGTCGACACCGAGATCCTGCGACCACGCTGACTGAAACGTATCCTTCACCGTCACCGTATCCGGATGGACCGCATTGACGATAGCCTTCAGCGCGACCTGCGTCCCCCACGTCGCCCTGCCCGTCGTCGCGGCCTCATCGGAGTTCACGAGCTTCTTAGTAATCGGCGTACCGACCAGTTGCGGCGTGAACGCGCCTTCGCCGGCGCCGGAAACGGAGCCCCCGCGCTCGATGGTCGCGCCGTTGCGCACGGTGTCGTAGGAGCCCGTGTCGTTCATCTTTGTGTGATAGACGATGCGATAGGTCGCGTACTTATCGGCAAGGTCGGTCGGAAATGTATAGGTAAAGAAGCCCTGCGCCGGGTCGAGCACACCGGTCGCGAGGACATCCGAGCCCGAGCCGCCCTTGTATACCGTGTAGCTTCCGATATACGACTGCTTGTCGTCCAAGGTGTCGGTAAACACGTAGCCGCTCATGTCGGCCTTGAGCTCGCCTCGGTTGAGCGTGACCGTCCACGTGATGTCGGACGGCGTGCCCGAGCCGTTGGACTTGTTAATCATGTCGTAGCGAAAGCTGGCGGGAGCGGCAGTGACCGAGTTGCTCCTGCGGTCGTCAGGGCCGCCCCACTCCCACGTTGTCGTGTTTTTGGAGGCTTCCTGGTCGTTGATGTACTCGCCGTTGTTCGCGGAGACGCCGCTCTTCAGCACCGTTTCGTACGTGATCGTGTGATCGCCCTGGGTAAGGTTGCCCAGGTTCTCGAGGGTCGCGACCTGGCCGTCGATCGTCGGCTGCGGGTCGAGCTTCTTGCCATCGAGCGTGAAGCTGCCATCCACAAAGTCGAAGTTAGCGCCCAGCGTATCGGTGAAATTGACGTTCGTTGCATACGATTCGACGGTAAGCTTGACGGTCCACGTAACCTTGGCCACGCCGTCGGCGCCTTGGGAGAAGGCCCCCGCCTTCGTCCCCGTGACGTTACCGTCTTTGGTGAGGATATCAATCGACCCCGCACCGGGGAACTCGACGGACGCGCTGCCGCCTGAACCGGTGCCCGTGTTTGCAAGCTGGAACGAGAAATTTGCCGCGACATAGATGCCCGAGGGGTTCGACGCAAGCCAGTCCTCGTCAAACGTAAAGATGGCCTTATTGTCCTCGATCTTCCATGTGCCGGCTTTTTTGGCGTCGGTGCCCGACCCCGCCATAAGGTCGCCGCCATCGTTGTTGTCGACGACGATGGTGTCGGGGAACTCGTAGACGGCGACGTTGTGCCCAGGCGAAGGCGCCTTGTCGGACTTGAAATTCGCCGAGAAGGCCCCGTAGAAATTCGAAGTAGACGTCGTGGGCCCGTCAAGAGGTTGTGTGTGGTTCTCGTCGGTATAGAGATCGACTGTGACGTTCGCGGTATCCCCGTTAATCTGAATCGGCGTCGGAGTCTCCGGCGCCTCCTCGGCGTGCACAGGCGAAGCGATGCCCCGCAGGCAAAGCGCCGCGATGACGGCGAGAACCGCGCACAGGACGAAGCGTACGGACCGGTTGCGTTTATTGTTCATTGTCGTACCCATCAAAGCCAAGACGCGCGAAACTTGCGCAGACGTACCCCCGGCACACCAAGGCTAGCCTGCATATTGTATGAGGAAATATACTCCCCCCGTACATTTTCTTAGCGCAAAATCACTGACTGGTGCGCTTTGTTTTACAAAGTGCTCAGAATTGGTTTATTTATATTTTGATAATTTGGAACGTATGAGGCGAATGGCAAACGCCCCCGAGAGCCTGCAACGTCGGTTAACTTGCCTTCGCCGAAATGGCACCACCGGAAACACATAACGACATCTGGCGGAGCTTCTGGTCTTCACATTGTTAACCGCATATTTCACGCCGAACGGTAGACCGCCGCCGGCAAACGGCCTGGGACAAAAGGGACGGCAAGAAGGGCACTTCTCACCAGAAACCGTGACCGTCGGTACAGACGGTCACGGCATTTGGCGCACAGTCGTCGCGGAATTACCGACACTCCCCTATTCCGGCGCACAACGGGCTCTTGGTTACCGACGGTCTAGGATTCCCGCGCCGCCGCACAGGGCAGGCCGGCAGCCCTTCTTGCCAAAGCAGGCAAATCAGCGCTTCTCCACATTTTGGGACAAAATCCCCCGTCCCTTTTGTCCCAAATGGTCCTCGCGGGCGAGGAGCCAGGTCATGAAGGTGCCGAAGCAGGCGGCGAGAACCTGCTGGAAGAGCGTGCCGATGATCACCGGGAACATGACCTCGCCCGGGAAGTACTGCGCGGCGAGCACCGCTCCCGCCGAGATGTTGCGCATACCGGTTTGGTAGGTCATCGTGACCTGCACGGCGCGCGGGCGGCGGCACAGGCGCGACACGATGAGCCCCCAGAAATAGCCCGACGTCGCGAAGACCGCGATGAACACCATCACGCCCACGAGCCGCGGCGTCAGGTGCCTCATGTAGGGAGAGACGCCCGTCGAGTTCGAGAGGATCACGAGCACGAGGGCGACCTTGGCCGCGGGGCCCAGGACCGGCGCGAGGGTTTTCTTGCCCCAGCCGTGCGTAAGGTCGTTGACCGCCATGCCCGCAAGCGCCGGCAGCGCGATCTGGAAGAGCATGTCGACCATCATGCCAGCTGCGTCCACCTGGACCGACCGCCCCAGCAGCAGCTGCAAGGTGAGCGGGATGGTCACGGGCGAGAGGACCGTCGAGACGAGCAGCGTCGCGAGCGCCTGGGCCACGTCGCCGCCGAACATCGAGACCCACATGGCCGAGACGACGGCCACCGGCACCGAGTACTCGAGCACGATGCCGCACACGAGGCTCGGGTCGTCGCCGAAAAAGAGCGACCCGAGCGCGTAGGCAACGACGGGCATGGCCACCGACGAGATGAGCAGCGTGACGAGCATGGGGGCGGGGTGGCGAAAGGTATGGGCGAGGTTGGCGAAGTTGTTCCCGAGGGCGCCTTGGAACGTCATGAAGGCGAAGAGCGCCGTGACGAGGGGCTTGAGGACGCCGACCTGCTCAGGAAAGAGCACGCCCACAACCACACACGCAGGAGCAATGAAGGCAAGGTGAGAACCGATGAACTTGCCGAACGACTTCCACGAATCCAAGGCGGGCGCCCCCCATCGACGCAACGATGAACGACGCCATCGTATGGCCGGCGCGGCAGCGTCACCGAGATTGCCCTTCTTTGTCGCGGAATCGAAACGCGCGAACCGCAGCGAAAAGAAGCGCCAGAAAGAAGGGCGCCCCGGACCCTAGGCGCTGCGGCCGGCGCCCTTCTTGCCGTCTTGCGCGCGGAGAGCGAAGGCGAGGCCGATGAGGGCGGCCAGGGTCGAGGCGCCGAAGAGGACGGCCTGCGGGCCGAAGGCGTCGGCGAGCGCGGGCGAGACGAGCAGCGGCAGGGTGCCCGCCGAGTTCATCCCCATGCGCATGATCGACGAGACGCGGCCCACGTTGCCGGGTTCGCAGCGCTGCTGCGTGAGCGTCGTGCGCACGGGCGCAAGCGCGCCGAAGCCGATGCCCGTGACGACCTGGCCCACGGCGGCGACGGCGACGAGGGGCGTCCCCGTGTAGATCATCGACCCCACGCCGACGAGCGTGAGGATGAGGGCGAGCAGGCGCGTGGAAAGGCTTTGCTTGGGGATCTTGAGGACGAGCAACGAGCCCGCGACGCCGCCCACGCCCGAGACGGCCGAGAGCCAGCCCATCCAGTCGGCGCCCACGCGCAGCACGTCTCGGTAGAAGAGCGACTCGAGCGAGTCGAACGCGCCGTAGGCAAAAAAGCCGAGGAAGCCAAGGAGGAAGAGCACGCGCAGGTCCTCGCGGCCGAACACGATGCGCACGCCCTCGGCGGCGTTGGAAAGAAACCCGCGCAGGCCGCCCGCTTGGGGCTCGGCGTCGGTGTCGTCGCCTGCGGCGCTTCTTGCCGCCGAAAGCTCCTCGCGCGTCGCCCACGCGAGCGCAACGGCGGGCACGGGCGCGAGCATGAGCAGCGAGAACACGCACTGCACGGGCGCCCACGTGGTGATCCAGCCCGCCAACGCGGGGCCGATGACCACGCTCGCGCCGGTGGCCACCTGGTTCAGGCTGTTCATGCGCGCGAGCTCGCCGGAGTCCTCGGAGAAATAGCGCGGGTAGGCGTCGATCGCGGTCGTGGAGATACCGAACAAGAGGCCGAGCGCCATCGCCACGAGCACGAGTTCGGGATAACTCACGAGCGCGAGCCAGGCGACGGCGCCGAGGGCGGAGGTAGCCGCGAGTACCGCGATCAGCGTGCGCCTCGGGCCAATGGTGTCGATGACGGGGCCCGAGGCAAGATTGCCGGCGACGAGCACGACGTTGAGCAAAAAGACGAGCGCCGACACCTCGATGGCGCCGAGGCCGAGCACGTAGGTCGCGCATCCGATGACGCCGACGAAGTAGGTGGCCTGGAACGCGAGCATGGAAAAGAAGTTCATCGCGACGATCCGCCGCGTGGGGGTAGAGAGAAATCTCATGGTTTGGGCTCCGAAAAAAGGCAGAGTACGGGCAGGGGCGGAGGGACCGGATCAGTCCGCTAGGTAAATACCGCTCTCGAACATGTACATATGCCCATCTCCAAACGCGCGCGGAGCCAACGCGCTCCAGTATGGCACGCCCTGGGACAAAAGGGACGGGGGATTTTGTCCCAAAACGTGGAGCGGCTCCACAATTTGGGACAAAATCCCCC
>UQIF01000011.1 GCA_900540955.1 uncultured Olsenella sp. | reverse complement strand
TGGCGGCATAGCCGCGCGCTTTAATTAGTGCGTCCAAGATTTGGGGCGCAGTTCAATCCCACGTCGGGAACAGGCTATTGGTGCGTCACAAATGAAACTCGGAGAGACGGTTCAGCGAACGCTGAACCTATTTGCCCATGCGGCCACATCGAATACCTCTAGGTCCGGATAGCTGACCCGATCTCCGGTTTCCTTCAGGCAAATCTCTGCGGCATCGCACAGTGTGCTTACAAGCGATGCCACATTGACACAGAACACCACGCTCTTGGTCGAACGTTCTCCGGACTCGGGCGATGGCCAGGAAGAGCAGAGGGCGTTGCATCCGTGGAGGACGAGCTCGAACTTGTAGTCGTAGTCGAACCTCTCGTCTTTCCCTGGGGCATCGACCGGCACGTCGTAATCGCCCGAATGCAGCAGGGAGCACCGGAGCTTCCAACACATCTTCCCATTGAAAATTTGACTTGGGATAGTCTCGTCTTCGTTCGAGGGGCCGCCCGAAAACAGAAAGTCGTTCGCCGCCCACCTGTCGAACCACTTCGCGTACTGCCGTCCCGCCACTCTCTTCCCATTACCAAGAACGAGATCGGGATAGAGACACTGGCCCATGGCGTCGGGAATGGTAAGGGAAGACATAAGGGCTGGGATGAGGCAGTCCTTCTCAATTGCGCTTCGGATTGATTCGATAAGTAGCTTCATGTCGCTGCCCCAAGATGTCTACAAACGGTTTTGCGTGAAGAAACGGCTGACCGGCCAGGAGTCGAGCGTTGTCCGAGTTCCCTCGTCAAGAGATGCCCTGAGCGCAGAGGCCATGTCTGAGTCTCCACGCAAAGCCGCTGCGCATGCTTTTGACAGAACACTATCGGAATTCAGCTGGATAGCCATTAGCTCAGATTTCTCCTCGCAAGTAAGGTCTCGCTTACGAGCGGCAATTTGGAATCGATTTATCAGCGTCACCTCTCGATCCGTGAATGCCTCTAGGGCGCCCACGGTCACCTCGCAACACTTCAACAACTCTTCCGCGCAGCACGCATCTTGATCGTAGGCGAATAGCATTTCAAGCATCTTATCGTTGACGTATGCGGAGCTAGCTTCAGTGACCGGATACTGTCGCAACGTTGCGGCAAACACCTCGGCATTAATATTGGCGAGGTTCACATAGTCTTGCATCGTTTGGACAAAAAGGGGCGCCACAACTACGGGAGCCTCCTCTTCGCCCCGGGAGAACACCGAGACCGTCAGGTCATCAAGACGAAGCCCGTCAGCCATGCGGTACATGCCATCCGACACTTGATAAAAGACGAGCTTAACGGGATGGCCCGCCAGGGTGATATATCCGAATCCGTTTTGCCGATTCTTGTAGTGAAGAAGCTCGCCCTCAACCAGCCCCTTGTGAATTATCTCTATGTTCCTCAAATCTTGAGGGGACAGCGCACTGACATCGACCTCCGGCTTGTAATGAAGGGTATCGATAACCCGTTTGATAATCTCTAGCGACTGCATTCGGTTCTCAAGGGGGGGGCAAGGTCGCCTTCGCCCAACTTGCACCCGCGAGCGAAGCCGTTTCCATCTATGGATAGTTCGCCGGTTTGCATCATTGCGCGCATGAGGGCCAAGTCCTCTACACGTTCCGTCAAGGTTCCGGCTTCGTTGAGGGTGATCTTGTTGGTGGAGAGGTTTATGTCGAAACCCCTGAAGAAGACGTGCTCGCCTTTCTCGTTTTCCCCGGTCATAACCATCGCATCCAGGGAGACATTCCCGGAGCTGACGACATGCCGAGACCCAATCGCAACTCCAACTATGTTTTCAAGCTTATCCAAGGGGTAAAGCTCTCCCCAAGGGCTCTTCCCGTAGATATATAGCCCGTTCTTGTACGGGGCTAAGCTTGCAAGAGACTCGCCTTCGAGCAGCTCGATTCCAAACTCGCACTCATCGAAGCAAAGACCGACGTCCTTGAACTCCTCGATGGTCTTGGGGGCGATTCCGGCGACAACTCGCTGCTTTGCTCTGTCCTTGACCGCCCTTTTGACGAGCCGCGTTAACTCCGCCGCATCCGATGGGAGACAGTCGAAACGCAAAGAGACGCGCCCCTGATGCTCCGGGACATCAGCCAGTATCTTCTTTAGGTCATAAGGAAGCAAAAGCCTGTAAAACACCTCTGCGGAGCGAGCCTCGCTCCCACAGTAAACATAAAAGTAAATGCAGCCTCCAGCAATATTGAGGTAGTGTCTGAGGTCTGAAACCCGAACTTGCCGCTTGGGTCGATCCGACTTCCTTTTCGAAGTGGTCCCCTTCACCTGAACTGGCAGCTGGCCTTCGATGGTGTCGACCGAGAAGGAGGAAGACGAATAGACCTGCAAGTGTCCATCGGTACACTCGGTCTTGTCGTTCTCGTCGATATACGCATAGACGCAGGCAACGTCGCCAAAAGCCTGTTTGACGGCGTTGACCGCGTTCTGCTCGATTTTGCGATTGTCCAAGCTTCTCCTTATCGTATTAGACCGTCAGCAAGCCCTGCTCGAAAACGTTCGGGAACAGGAACTTGCGGTGCTTTGGCTTACCCTTCTTGTCAAGCCCGATGACGACCTCGATGGTTCCGCGTTCGCGGTCGATATCCACGACCTCGCCGTAGCCAAAGGCCTTGTGGAAGACGGTGTCTCCCGGCTCCAGGGCGTCGAGCTTCTCCTGAGTGACGGCCGGGGCTCGGTCCACTCGGGAGCCGTCATCTCGGGGTATCCCTTGAGCCACCAGGCGGAGCGGCCGCCGGTCGCCTTGCTGCCGCGCAGGCTGAACTCAAAGCGAGCCCCCTGGTTCTCGAGCTCGCTCATCTTGGCGTCGAGCTCGCCGCCGCCAACGACGCCTGCGGCTACCGTGCCGTGGCGCAGGATGTCGAGGAACTCGCCCTTGTCAGCGTCGCTCGCCACCTCGGAGTCGATCTTGAGGGCGCCCATGTCGGGCTCGTCGAACTCGTCGGTCTTCCAGACGCAGCCGGCGATGGACTCGCGCACCTTCACAGACTGCTTATCCTTCATGCTGGCGAACTTGTCGTAGAAGGTGCGGAGCAGAAGCATGATGGTCGTGAGTCTCTGCTGGCCGTCGATGATCTCGAGCTGGCCGACGGCGTTCTTGAAGGTGACGATGGGGCCGAGGAAGTACTCGTCGGTCGAGCTGTCGAAGGCGTCGCAGTCGTCGTTGGGGAACGCGAAGGAGAACAGGTCGTCCCACAGCGTCGCGCACTCGTCCTCGCCCCAGGCGTAGGGACACTGGTAGTCGGGGATGAGGAAGCCGGAGTGCTTGTCGGTCAGAAGCAACCTGATCGTCTTCTGATCGATGATGAGCTTGGACATGCGGAAAACCTCCGTGCAGGCGAATCACCCCTTGTTTATAGCTTGACCTGCCAGGTATTGCCGCAATCGTGGCAGGCGAACATGGTCTTGCCCTTCTTGCCCAGCATGGCGCCACCCACAGCGCCCAGAGGACCAAGCAGCACGCCTCCAACGGCCGCCTTGCCTAGTGACAGGGATTTCTTGCTGCTGGCCACAGCCTCGAAGTTAAGGCTGCCACAGCTGGGGCACTTGATCTTTTTACCCATCTGGACCTTCTTTCCTCGACCGTCTCTTAGTATATGCCGAGATGGTGAGCGGGCTTCATGGTCGCGCTCGAGAGCAATCAGTTCATACCGCTCGCCATGGCAGTCCGCGGCTCAACCCCATCTCAGACCCCGCGGGTCATTTCAATCACCTACGCAGTCACGATCTCTCGAATCCGCGTGGACGGCCTTCCGGGCTGTGGGGCGATCGCAAGGCGCTCCTCGATGCTTTCCTCCGCGACCATACGCGTGGAGCCGACCTTCCACGAGGCGAGCTGGCCGGACGAGCACATCTGCGCGACGCGAGCGGTCGATACGCCAAGCGCCCTCGCGGCCTCGGCGGACGTCACTGCCGGGGCATCGGAGACGTCAACGTCGACCGCAACGGCAACGACCCATCCGCCCTCTCGCGGAGCGTGGCAAACGGAACCTCCGGGAAGGACGTAGCCGTGCAGCAGCGAGTCGAGAGCGGCCGCGCGCAGCCAGTCGGCGGCCATGGCAACCGCTCCCTCGCGCGTCTCGCCCTCCGTACCGCCCTCCATGTCGAAGGGAATGGCGAGGTAGCCGCCCTCGTCTGCCACAATCTCGAACTCTCTGACGAATAGCATTGCGACCTCTCTCTTCTCCGCTTTAGCTACAGAAGGCCAGCTTGCCTGCGGATGATGTCCGCCATACGGTCTTTTATCTCGGCATGCCTTGGCACCATGACAGCACGGCCACCTCGCCTGAACTTGTCATGGCTGGCTGTCGAGCCGCTCTTGACCCTCACATAGCCAGCCCGCTCGAGTTCGCGAACCAAATCCCTACGCTTAGTCATCCGCATTCCCTTCGCAGTAAATATTAGCTTTACTAATATTTTTTGACAACACCAATTCCGTAGAAACTTGCCGAACGAATTGTTGGTATGCTATCACCAATCAGTTGCAAATCATCTATATATGATATTTCTATCATCATTTTAAGCCGCTATAATCATCATTGTCTGATGGTTATCTCGTTATTTGCGATTGATTAGGAGCAAACTATGGCGAGTGCCCTTTTGGAGTTGAGGAAGCAGGCGGGGTTTAAGAACGCGAAGGACTTCGCCGCCGCCGAGGGCATCGCCGAGGCGACCTACGCCCGCTACGAGTCCAGCCCCGAGAAAATCCCCCTCAAGAGCGCCTGGCAGCTGGCCGACCGCTTCGGCGTGCCCATCGACGTCATCGTGGGCAGGCGGGCCGTCGACGTGGCGAGCTTGCGCGGCAGGGTGCAGGAGGCCTACGAGGCCCTCTCCGATCGCTCGCGCGCCTCGCTCGACGACTACCTGGCTTTCCTCGCGCAGCGAGACGAACGCGAGGCGAGGGAGCGCGAGGCGAGGGAGCGCCGCCGCTACGACGCCGTGAGCTACCGTCTGGAGCAGGTCTTCCTGGCCGGGCTCGAGGAGGATGACCCTGACCTGTTCGCCTTCGGCACGGGCGAGCGTATGCGCGCCGCGTTCGAGGCATACGTCAACAGGAGGGCCGACGAGCTCCAGGAGCCCGACGCCCGCGCCTCGGCGAAGCAGATCATGGCCGCCTACGACCGTGCCCACAGCACCTCCCGCTACGACGACATGCTGGTCCGCAACAGTCAGTAAATGACAATCTCGGCGGGGTCTTCGGACCCCGCTTTTCTTATGCGGGAGAGGACAGAGGCTCTCGGCTTCGCGCCTCCAGGCAACATCGGGCACGGTTTGCGCCAGATTCGTACCGCACAAGCCTCCAAAGTCCGAGCGTCAGCTAGGTACAGTCATCTACCTGCTGCTTCTCAACTTAGAATACAGGCAATCGTTCATCCTTCATTAGCCGGCGGCTTGGAAACGCGCCGAAACGGGTGCGTCAGCGGGTCGCGAGGTCGTACTTGGCGACGACGCGGCGAATGGCACGGCCCCACGGAAGCCAGATCACGGCCAGAAAGCCCGCGGTCGCGATGCCGTGGACGATGTCGAGCGGGGCGCCCGCGGCGTAGGCGGCAACCACGGAGGGCCAGGTGAGCGGACGCACGAAGCCGAGCACGTAGTACCCGTTGAGTATCGCGCCGTACATGAGCGCGCTCACGAAGCCCCAAGCATACAGCGCCCACGCGCGCTCGAGCGCGCCGTGGTCGGAAAGGACGCCGCCGAGGTAGCCGACGAGCCCCCACGCGTACATCTGCCAGGGTGTCCACGACCCCTGCCCAAAAAAGAAGTTCGACACGAGGGCGGCCACCGCGCCGACCACGAACCCCGAGCGGCGCCCGAGGGCGGCGCCCGCCACGATGGCGATGGCGCTCACGGGCTTGACATCGGGGATCGGCGCGAAGAGCACGCGCCCGGCGGCTGCCGTCGCCGCGAGAACGGCCGTGGGCATGAGCTGCCGCAGCGGCGGCCGCGACGCCTCGAAGCTCGCAAAGAGGAGCCCAACTGCGAGCACGGCCACCGCGAGCGTGAGGCCGGCCGTCACGTCGAGCCCCGCCGCGGCGGTCGCGACCATGATGACGGGCACGGCAAGAAGGGCGGGCAGCTCGAGCACGCGGAGCACGCGCGGGGCCGCCTGAGCGAGAGCGCGCCTCATCGCGAGCCCTTCCCGTAGAGCCACGACGCCGCGAAGAACTCCGCCGTGGTCTCGGTCGAGGTCAGGCAGCCGTCGAACAGAAGCGAGACGCGGTCGGCGACGGCCTCAACGAACGCCATGTCGTGCGTGGCAAGAAGGACCGTCGCGCCGGCATCGCGGGCGGCGCCGACGGCATGGACGACCCGCGCGCGCGCAGCGTCGTCGAGCCCCTTGGTCGGCTCGTCGAGGAGCAAAAGGTCCGGCTTGCAGAGCAGCAGCTTCTGCAGTGCGAGCATCTGCTGCTGGCCGCCGGAAAGGTCGTACGGGTGGCGGTCGGCGGCGCCTGTAAGCCCGAGCTCCTCGAGCGCGGCATCGATCTCCGCGGTCCCGTAGCCCGCGCCCGCCGACCACTCCGTGAGCTCGTCGCGCACGGTCTCGCACGCGAGGACCGCCTTGGGCGACTGCGGCAGAAGCGCCTGCGAGCGCGCGAGGGCATTCTTCACGCGGCCCTTCTGCGCGCGGGCGACGCCGGCCGCGAGCGAAAGCAACGTCGACTTGCCGGAGCCGTTACCTCCCACGAGCGCGCGCACTTCTCCTTGAATGAGCCGCAGGTCAAGGCCGCGAAGCACCCAGTCGCCGTCGCGGTCGTAGCGAAGCCACGCCTCGCGCACGTCGACGGCGGCAGCACCTGCGGGCGCCGGGCGCACGGGCAGCGCGGCGAGCGGCCGCGGCTCGGCGAGCGCGGACAGCTCCACCTCGCGCACGCGCCCCTCCCCCACCGCGAAGGCGCAGGTGGCGTACTCGGCCATCGCCTGCGGCGCGTGCGTGGCCACCACAACGGTGATGCCGAGCTCGCGGTTCGCGCGGAAGAGCAGGCCGAGGAAGGCCTTCTCGGCTATGGGGTCGAGCATGCTCGTCGGCTCGTCGAGCAGAAGCAGCCGCGGGCGCATGGCGAGTGTGGCCGCAAGGGCGAGCGTCTGGCGCTGGCCGCCGGAAAGCTCGGAGGTCTGCGCGCGAAACCACGGCCCCATGCCGAAGAAGTTGCAGGTCTCGGCCACGCGACGACGCATCTCGTCGACGGGGACGCCGAGGTTCTCGAGGCCGAAGGCAATCTCGTGCCAGACGGTGTCGCATACGATCTGGTTGTCGGGGCTTTGGAACACGTAGCCCACCGTCGCCGCGGACTCAGCCGGCGAGAAGGACCGGACGTCGGCGCCGAAGGCGAGGACCTCGCCCGCGCGCTCGCCCGCCGGCGCGATCTCGGGCTTGGCAAGGCGCAGCAGGGTCGACTTGCCCGAGCCCGTGGCGCCCGTAAGCAGCGCGAACGCTCCGTTAGGAACGACGAGCGACGCGCGGTCGAGCACGGGGGCGGCGCCTGCGGGATACGTGAACGTGAGGTCGCGGACCTCGAGCGCGGGCGCGGCGGCAGATCCCTGCATGGGCTTCTTTCCAGGCAACGTCATTCCAGTCCTCTCCAACGGATGCGCTCGACGACGGCCGCAGCGGCCGGCAGCAGCATGAGCGCGGCGTAAGGCACGTAGCCCCACCAGCGCACGAGCGCGGGCATCACCGGGTAGAAGCTCCACTGACCGCACGCGACGGCGGCAAGAAACGCGCACAGAAGCGCGAGGGCCGCAACGCCGCAGGTCTTCGCCGCATCGGATTCGCGCAGGATGTCAGCCCGGTAGCTCGTGCGGCGCGCGCCCGACTCCCAGCCGCGGGCGCGCATGGCGTCCGCGCGCTCAAGCGAGTCCTCGAGCGCCCAGGTCATCAGCTGACCGGACTCCCGCGTCAGGCGCTCGCGCAGGCCGGGCCGCGGGCCGGCGGCGCTGCACGCGGAAAGCGACGCCTCGACACCGCGGCTTCGGCGCAGCAGCTGCGGCGCGAGCTGCGAGGCCATCGACACCACGAGCGCAACCGACGACGAGCCCCCGCGCCCGAGTGACAGCAGCCGGTCTTGCGTGAGCACGGCCGCCGCACCCTCGAACCACACGACGACGGACACCATGAGGGCGCCCATGACGGCGCCGTACGCGAGGCTCTCGGCATACACGCACACAGGGCCGAGGTGCATAAGGAGCGTCGAGCCGGACGCGGAGAAGAGCGGGTTGGCAAGGCACACGAGCGCAAGCATGGGCAGCTGCCAGCGCAGGCCCAGAAGCGTCGCACGCGGTCCCCGGGCGAGCGCCGAGAACGCGAGCGCGCCCGTGAGCGAGAGCGCCACGAGCACCGGCTGCACGGCGAACATCGTGAGCAGCAGGATCGCCGCAAAGAGCGCCGCCGGCACGCACGCGTGGCACGCGTCGAAGGCCATCTGGCTTATCACACGGCTCACGCGACCTCCCCGTTTCCGCCATCAGCTTTCGGCACGCCAAGCACTTCTCGCCAACAGTCCGGAAAACCCATAGGCGCAAGCGACACATCTGGATAAGCGTCGATAATGCGACCAAGCTCAATCGCCATTTCATTCCAACGAGCTGGCCACGTTTGTTCAAAGAGCCGCTTTATCACAACAAATGTTGGGAATTCCTTATTTGATGCCCAGCAGATGTCCTTGCGCAGCATTTTTGGACGTATTCGCATTACTCGATTATAAAAGCGTCCCTGATGTGCGCAGAGATTACGCACTGCGCACAAGTGCATCAGCCAGCTTTTTAGTATTGGAGGCCTTTGTCCAAAAGCATCGGCAATCGCTTTCGCAGCTGGCACCACCTTAGAGCCATCTCGCAGCAGACCAATTAATGAGGAGACCTGTCCCATTGTCATAACCTCAACAACCGCCCAACACGGAAGATCGCCGTATTTCTCCAAGTTATGACAAACGCACGGCTCCTGATTCTTTTTTGCCCTTGCAATCTCTTGGTCGATTGAGGAGAGCAGCCTCCCATGGCGAGCGCCATCAGCAAATAGTGACGAATCCCGATATGCAAGCGGGCCATAGTCGCGAGACAGGAAGTAAGCAAAACTGGTCCGAATTTTGATTTCTATAGGTTGTATAGCAGCCCATAACCAATGACGCAGCTCAGCATCAAATCGGTAGATGTCCACAATTGAAGACAGTTCCGTCCCCGTTGCGATTTGGCCATCGTGTTCGAAAGTCATCCAATAAGCACGAAGACGATAGTAATTGACGTCTCCAAGCAGTTCTTTTGCTTCGTCCAAATCTGGGCATTCGATGCCCATTTCGACAAGATGACGCACCTGCTGATCAACCGAGAGGAAAGGCTTCATCTCTACAAAAAAGGAGCCAGCTTGGTTCGCATCATCGTTTCCGAGAGAGGCGCGCTGGCTACTATTGTCTTTTACTATACCCTTCGCAGTTTTAGGCGCAACGGCATCCTCATTTTTGTGACCAGAATCCATCGCCCGTTGGCTGCTGTCCTTGACCATAGCGCCTCCCCACTCAAATCTCGTGGCGTTCATTGTATAGAAGCGCGGACGCCGACGAGATTGCCGGCGCCCGCGCGCGAATGGCGTATGACGCCAAACGATCTAGTACTCGACGTTGGCGTACCACCAGTAGATGGACTCGCCGCCGGAGAGAACGTAGCTAGAACACGCGATGTCCGCGGTGGAGCCGTTGACGGAGTACATCCACCCGCTCATGCCGCCGTGCTCTTTCTCGGCGAGGCCGGCGATCGAGCTTACGTACATGCCGTAGCCGGTGGCCTTGGCATTGAACGAGACGCCGCAGCTCGCCAGGGCGTCGTAGACGGTCGCGCCCGCGGGAAGCGTGAGCGTGGCCGACGAGCTGCCCGCGCCGGCGGACGAGCCGTCGACGGTGATGCTCACCGTGACGGTCGCGCCCTGCTGGGAAGAAGCACCCGAGGTCGAGCCGCCCGCAGAGTCGCTCTTCGACGAGACGTTCTTGCCGTTCTGGTCGACCACGCGATAGGTGGTCTTCGTCTTGGTCAGGGCCTCGCCGTCGACGGTCTTTTTCTGGACGACGGTGATGGCGGAGTCGTCGGGAAGCGTCGGAGCCTCGCCGCCCTGCTGGGCGAAGGCGGGGGCGTCGCCCAGCTGCGCGTAGGCGTCGCCGCTGATGGCATAGCCCTCGGCCGCGGAAAGAAGGGCGGGGGTGTCGCCGGAGGTCGGGGCACCGTCGCAGCCGTAGCGCACGACGAGGCGCACCGCGCCGTTGGCGTCCTCCGAGATCCAGGTCACGTCCGCCAGGCCCACGTTCTGCTCGGCGGCCCACTTGGCGAGCGCGGCCGCGCGGCGGGCGGTTGCGTCCACCATGGCGGGCGCGTCGTCGGTCGTGGCCTGCTCGACCCAGACCCCATCGCTGGTCAGGACCGCCTTGACGTCGTCTGCCGCGACCGAGACGTTGGAGCCGTCGAAGCTGAGCCCCGCGCAGGCGGCGGCAACGTCGTCGGCGGTCACCGTGTTCGCGGTTATGGTGATCTGCGGCGTCGCAGCAGCCTGGCCGTCGGCGGCAGCAGGCTCGGCCACGGTCTGGAGCGCGTCGCCGGAGAGGAACGTGAGCGGGTCGTTGCCCTGCGCGTACTGCCATGCGGACCAGGCGCAGAAGGCGATGGTTACAGCCGCGAGAACGGCGACGACCGGGCGCCAGGCGCGGGCGCCCTTCTTTCCCCCATCACCGGGGAGGTTGGTGTCAGGCTCGGCCATTACTCCTCATCCCCTTTCCCGCGCTTGGCCAGAAGGACGACGATGAGCGCCGCGGCGGCCACGGCCATGCCGATGAAGGGCCAGATAGGAAGCGAGTCGCTGGACTCGGAAGAGCCGAAGCCCGCATCGGCGCCGAGGTCGACCGCGCCCTCGACGGTTGCAGTCGGGGCAGTGCCCGTCGCCTCGCCGGACGCAAAGCCGGAAAGAAGGGAGGCCTTCTCCTCGGACTCGTTGGTGTCGGCCGAGACGTTCGACTTGAGAGTGATGGCGAGCGTGGTCTTCTTGCCGCCGTTGCCGGACAGCGAGATCTGGCCACCGGAGGCGTTGTCCTTCTTTGCGTCGTCGCCCTTGTTGTCGTTCTTCGCGCTCCACTTGGCGTAGAGCGTCATATCGTCAGTCACGACGTCCTTGGCGAAGTCCCACTTCTTGCCTTCGGCAGTGTACCAGCCGAGGAACGTATATCCATCGCTGGTAGGAGCAACCGGCTCGGAAACCAACTTGCCCTTCGCAACATAACGCGGCGCGACGTACGAACCGCCCTGTGCATCGAACGCAACTCTCCAGGACTCGGCACCCGCTAGCTTAAAGAGGCGTCCCGAGTCATTGGCGTAGTACAGGTTGCCCTTCTCATCACAGATGATAGAAGCGGTGCAGTATTCACGATACTTTGCGTCAGGCGTGAATATCATTTGCGCCGCATCGTCGCCCAGTTTATAAGCGTAAACGCCACCGGGCAGAGCGTTGCAGGTGAAGTACACGTACGTGTCGTTACCTTGAACCGAGACGAGCGGGGTACTCTTGGACTCGCCCCTGTCTGCGCGGATGCTCTTTTTAACGCTCATAGTGCTCAGATCGATGACGGAGAGCGTTCCGTAACCCTCGGTGTCCATGCCACAGACATACGCCAGACCGTTGCTCACTGCCGGCGTAGAGGTGGAGATGGCCGCGAAGGCAACGGGCTTGCCCTCGAGGGTCAGCTTGTCCCCGCTGCGACGAATCTTGTAGAGCGTTCCGTTATCGCGGGAGACCGCGAGATATGTGCCGTCGCCGTTCTCGCCAACCTCGACGGCAACGATGCCGGAGCGAACGGGCGTGCCTACGCTTACGCTCGAGAGCTCTTTGCCGTCGGAGCCATCAATGAGGGCAACCTTACCGGACTCGTTACCGATGATGATGTCGTCACCGGAGGCCGCAGCGCCCGCCCAGTAGTAGCCCTCGTTCTCGTTGGTCTCGGACTTCTTTTTGTCTGTTGTCCAGTCCACTTTGCCGGAAGCCAGGTCAACGCACACGAGCGCACCTTCTGAACCGTCAACAACAGTGAAGCCTGCATAGGCCTTGCCGCCGGAGATGGTCACGGACGTGAGAGCCTGGGTATCTTTGATCCCGAGCGAAGGGGTCTTGTATCGACAGGCTATCGAGTACTGCCCGTCCTTCTTGTCCAGAACAAAAATGCCGAGCGAGCCGTCCTCAAAAGGAACGACCAGATAGCCGTCTTTATAGGCGGGACGGCAGAAGTAGCCAATGTTCGCACCAATAGAGCAGCTCGCAAGCTCCTTCTTTCCGGTTTCAGAATCAATGAGCACAATGCGGCCGCCCTTAACCGCGCAAATATTACCGTCGATAATGAGCAGGTCCGAAACGCCTTTTGCACCGCCCTTGATATCCGCGGGCTCATCCCACGCAGATTCAGCTGCACCAGACGGAGTCGGCACCTCGACAACCGAACCATTGGCTTTGCCGCTGGCAAACGCGGGCCAGGCAGAGTCGAAGTTGGACTTAGGCGCGTTGGGGTCGGTCGTGAGGGCATCGGGGTCAGGCAGCTTGTCGTCAGCCGTATAGACCCAGGCGATAGACTTCGCGTCCTTCAGCTGGACGCTGCCCGCGCCCAAATCGGAAGGCTTGCCATCGATAAAGAGCTTCCAGTAAGCCCCAGTCGTGGAGTCCCAAGCGAGCGTTCGCCCATCAAACGGCGATGTAATTGAGTTGAGGAACCAGCCCCATGTGCCCGTACCATAATCCGCAGAGATGCCACTCTGCTTGAAGGCAAGTTCAGTCGCATCAGCCACGGTCGCGGTATCAACCATGGTGTAGTCAGCTGCAGGCACCCACGTCTGAACATTACCGCTGCTGTCAACACCGATAATCTGCAGGGAAGCCTTTGCCTGCCCAGGCATAGTACCGTCAGAGCCGTAGACCCAGGAGACTTTGTCACCAGCCTTGAGCGTGTAGTTACCGGCGCCCACATTTGCGAGCTTGCCGTTGACAAAGAACTGCCAGTAATTCCAAGTGGAAGCGTCAACTTTTTCGGTCGAGAGCTTTACGCCCTCATCAAACGGAGAGGTGAGCGAGTTGAGGTACCAGCCGTAGGAGCCCGTCCCGGTGTCAGCGCCAATGCCAGCCTGCTTGAACACCTGCTCAGAGAGCTCCGCCGCGGTTGAGCCCTCCTTCACTTGGACGGTCGTGGGCTGAGCCCAGGTCTGCTGGCTACCGTTCTTAGCCTGGCCAACGACCTCGCAGCTCACGGAGAGCTGGTCGGTGGGCGCCGGGTCGCCGTACTTGGAGTAGCACCAGACGACCGAGTCGCCGGCCTCGAGCGTGTAGCCACCTGCACCAACCGATGCAGCCGTGCCGTTGATAAAGAGCTGCCAGTACGCTCCGGTCTGCGAATCATAGCCAAGCGTTTGGCCCGCGTCGACGGGCGAGGTGATGGAATTGAGGTACCAGCCCCAGGTTCCCATGCCGTAATCGGCGGTGAGGCCGTGCTTCTTGAAGAGCGCCTCAGAGAGGTCGGCGGCGGTAGACCCCGTTTTTAACGTATACGGCTCGGCGGCGGTCCAGGTCTGCTGGTTGCCATCGGCATCGATGCCGATAACCGAGCATGTTGCTGTAACCTCAGGAGCGACCTGACCGCTCGTTCCAAGCACGGTCACCGTCGCAGAGACGTCCTGGTTGGCGAGCTTTGCGTACGTGGCATTATCCGGATAGCGCTCGGCGTAACGCGCGTACTTCTCACTGGAAAGGCGAGAAGTAATGGTGACCTTGGTGTTGTACTCAGGCTGCGTGACGAGAAGGTTCTCCACAGAGACGACACCGGTGTTGCTCGACTTGAAGAGGCGCCACTGCTGGCCGCTCATGTCGTCGTAGCCCTCGAGCTCAACCGGGACGATGCCCGAGCCCACGGCGTCGGTAGTCGCCTTGTCGAAGCTCCACGCGAGCTTACCGTCGGCGTCGAGATATGCCTTCTGGAAGGCGTGCATGTTTGCGGTCACGCCGGCGGCGTCCTGGCCGTCGAGGATGGCCTCGGCGTAGCCCGCCTTGGCGGCCTCCATAAGCTTAAGCTCATTGTCGAGGTCGGCCTGATCCTGCGGCGTAACCGTGAAGTCAAGCGTCTTTGTGGCAGTGACCTCAGCGTTGTTCTTATCCGTAACCGTGCAGGTGAGCTTCGTGGAGACGGCGCCCTTACCGGCCTCGGGACGGAAGACCGTGCCCTTGTAGCCGTTGAAGGTTACGTCATCGGTGCTCGCGGAGTACTCGACCTTATAGTATTTGCCGTCGACGCCGAGCGCGCTCGTGCGCGGCATCTGGAGGTCGTCGGTCAGGCCGTCCTTATTGGCAACCGCATCGGTACCGGAGTACTTGATGTTGTCGTAAGTAAATGCCGCGTCGACCTTCTCCTGCAGCGCCTTCTTGTCGGCAGCGACCTTCTCGGGATCGCCCTTGACGGTCACGGTAAAGTCGTGCGCGCCGTGGCCGCCGCTTACAAACGAGACCGTCGCGGTCAGCGTAACCTCGCGATCGCTCGATGCGCGCGTCACCTTGCCGGTATAGTCGCTCCAACCATAGCCGGAAGGCCAAATGGCATCGCGGTCGGAGCTCTTCCATTCAACCTCGAACTTGCTCTTGGAGCCTGCGCGGTACGGAAGTGTGAGATTCGACGTGACGGACTCGGCCGAGTCGCCCGAAGCGTAACCTATGGCAATTTGCTCGGAAGCGCTGTCAAGAAGTTCCTGGACCCGCGCTTCGTCCCAAGCAACCTGCACTGTCTTGTTGGGCTGATAGTATTCGGTCTCGTCGCCGCGTGACAGCTCAAACACCACATCGGCGCTGCGTAGGCCGTCGATGTTGTAGCCGTTGTAATCGTTGGAATCGATGTAGAAGAACGTCACATCGCCATTGGTCTCGTCCTGGGCGTCGGAGATGCCGACCGTAGCCTTGGCGTCCCCGGCCTTAAAGGTAACGCCGCCCTCAGAGACCTTGACGTCGATATCGGTAAATCCCAGATCGGCAAGCTGCGCCTTCAGAACATCGTTGACGTTGCCGCCCTTGGCGCTGTAATCAACAGCAATCTGCTTATTGGCATCGTTGAGCTTTTGGGCTGCGGCCTCAAGCGAGCCTGCGGCGATCACGGGATTGGCAGAGACAAGCTCGACCGTAGAGCTACCGCTCGTGGCGACAGCCTTCAGATACTTACCCGCGGCAGAAGCCGAAACCGTTGCCGTGGCACCCGACATATCGGACAGAAGCGTCCAGTCGGCCGCCGGAGCCTTCGCGTCGTCGGCCGCATACCAGGCAACAGTCGCCCGGTCGGTGACGTCGATACCGTTGGTGGCCGAACCGTCGGCGCGCTTAGCCTGCGCCGTCGCCTTAACGCTATCGCCCGAGACGAGATGGGTCGAATCGCTATTGATCTGCGGCGTAGTGGTCACGCGCAGCAGGTTATACTCCCCCGCTGCGGTAACGCTATCGGGCGAAACCCACTCAACGGTGTTGTCGAGGGCGCTCGCCGTAACTTTGATGCGCTTGCCAACAAGCGCGTCCGAAATAGTCAGGCTGCCATCAGTCGTATCGATGCCGTCGGTAAGCTCGGTCCAATCGGTATCGCCCTCGCCCTTGGCATACCACGCCATGGTGAGCTCGGCATCGTCGGGCACGTCCTTCGTCGAGCCCGACCAGCTGCCCGGCACCTGCACACTCGGCGTGATCTTTGAACCCACGCTCAGCGTAACGTTCTTATCGGCAAGCTCAATGCCTGCCAGCTTGTACTGACCCTTAAGCGTCACGGGGCCGAGCGGAGCTACGAACTGCGTACCGCTGTACGAGCTCTTCTTCTGCGTGCTGAAAACGGTATTTTCGCTCGTCACCTTCACGCGCAGATACTTGCCGGCATAGGCAGCGTCAACGGTATAGGTCGCTTCGGTGGCACCGGGGATATCGGTATAGGCGGAGTCATAGCTCGAGCTGGTATTTGCATACTGCCACTGATAGGTCACATTGTCGGTACGTCCGATATAGCTGTAGTTCGAGCCTTCCTTTTTGCGAACCTTAGCCTTGAGCGTATCGCCCACATGTACGCCGTTGGTGGCAGGAGAACCCTCGAACTGCACGTCGTAAAGCTCAACTTGGCCAGCGACGGAGACAGGACCCGCCGCATAGTACGGCTTCTGCTCGCCATAGCCACCGTTGGCCTTGACCACAACGTAGTAGCCCTTGAGGGCGGCGCTCACCGTCAGGGTGCTGCCGGTCTCACCCTCGATAGGCGTGTTGCACGAGCTCGCGTAGTTCGAGGTGCCCTTATACCACTGCCACGTAACATGCGAATCGGTGGTAACGTCGGTGGAGCCCGCCTTGGCGGTCGCCGTAATCGTGGAACCAACCTCGACTTTGCCCGAAGTCGGGCTCATAGTCACGCTCGTGACATTAACTGAACCGGCAGCAGCAACGAGAGCGCCCGTCGAGTTGGTCTTGCTCGAGGAGCCGATCTTCGAAGACACCTTGCACTTGAGGTACTTGCCGCCCAAAGCGTCGGTAAGCTCGAGGGTCTCACCCGTAGCGCCCGCGATATCGGTATACGCGCCGTTCTTGGTATCAGAGCTCTGCCACTGGAAGTTGAGTTTATCCGCGTCGATAAACGTCGAGGCGCCCTTCTCCTTGGCGCGAGCCTGGGCAGTATCGCCAACCGCGAACACGGAGTTGTTGGTCTTGGGATTGATAAGCGAGACCGCGTAGATGTCCACCGCACCGGCCTGTTTGACCTTGTTGGAGGTGGTCTTGCTCACCGTGTTGACGCCAGCCGTAGCCTCGACCTTGACGTACTTGCCCTCGAGGTCATCGGTTACCGTGAGGGAAGCACCCGTCTCGCCCTCGATCTTGGTAAAGCCCGAGTACTGCGAGGTAGATGCGGACCAGGTGTAGGTGACCTTGGCGTCGGCAGGGGCCTGCTGATAATAGCTTACATACGGAGTCGCCGTAAGGGTGTCGCCTATGCTCGGCGCGTCACTACTCAGCTTGACGTTGTTAAGCTCCATCTGACCGGCACCAAGCACGGGGCCAGGAATGTAGTTGGCATTGATGCCCGAGCCGGAAGAAACGGACGGACCATAGTAGTCCTTGCCATCAACCGTTACCTTGCAGATGAAGTATTTGCCTTCCATCGCGGCGGTGACGGTGAGCGACTGCTCGTGGCCTACGACCTCGGCGTAGTCGGCGACATTGCTGCTGGCCCTGGTCGTGCCGGCGAGCCAGGTGTAAGTCCAGGCGCCGGGATTGGCAACGGAGTAGGAAGAACCGTAGAGATCATCCTCGTCCTCGTCGTACATATTTGCCCAAAGCGTATCGCCCGCGTTGAGCGCGCCCGACTTCGTGGAATAGGAGTTGTCTTTATCCTTGGAGTCCTGGATATAGACCTTGGCCTCGGAGGTCAGCTCGTCAGCAGAGGCGACTGCGGGGGCATCGGCCTTTCCCGTGGCGGTAACCACAGTGGGCGCGACGGCCGCAGGCTGCTCGGCAGCGGCGTCGGCTTCGGGCGCGACCTTCTCTGCCGGCTCCTCGCCGGCCGCAGGCTCCTGCTCGGCGTCGGCCGCTGCGACGTCAGCCGCGGGCGCATCCTCGGCAGGCTGCTCCTCGGAAGCGGCCTCGGCCTGCGGCGTCGCCGCAAGCTCGTCGACCGCCTCGGCAAGCGCGGGCGCCGGCACGAGAGCCGTCGCCGTCACGAGCGCGAGCAGCAGCGCGAGCACGCGCTCTGTCAGCGGTTTTTTGGGTTTCATATACCCCGCCTCCTCCCCTTTCGGGGTCCGGGAGGGCAGGTAGGATCGGCAGGGTGCGCCCCCACCATTCGTCCCTCGCAACGCGCAGACGCGCGCTGCCGCGAGCAGGCGAGCCTTGAACACAGTCATTCAACTGATCCGGAGTTGAACCGGAATCCTTTTTTCTCTACTAGGCGTAGCAGCTGTTCGAACCGTGCCCTCAGTTATTCAGATGGAACACAGTTTAGCAGCTCAGCTGACGCACGGAGTGTTAACGCGACACCGCTTTTGTCTGCTCGAAATAGACCTCGAGGCTCAAGACCAGACAGCGATACTCTATTGCGAGAACCACCAGACACCCGAACCGGAGAGTACGCCGTGCAACCGTTCATTCAAGCAGAGGGCAACATGCCCGGCAACATCAACTTCTACACCGCCCTTCTCGGGTTCCGGGAAATGGGCTTCGAGTGCGTTCTCTACCGCACCATGGAAGAGCTGGCAGACTCTTCGCGCGAAGACGTGGTTGTCGGCGGGCTCGGCCCGGTAAGAAACGCGCTCGTCAGGCATGGCGTGACGATAGAGGAGCTCGATTATCCCGCTGAGCTGCAACCTTACATGGGCAGAAAAGTGTGGTCGGCAACCGTGGACGAGGTCGCGTCCGACCGCAGCCTATGGCCCGTGTTCGTCAAATCGGCCGAGAATAAACGGCTCACCGGCAAGGTCGTGTCGAGCGACCGGGACCTCGCTGGCCTCGGGATGTTCGGCCGCGATCTTCCGGTCACCTGCAGTGAAGTCGTCGACTTCGCCGCAGAATGGCGTTGCTTTGTGAGGTACGGGCAGATCCTCGACGTACGCCCCTACAAAGGCGATTGGAAGAAGAGCTTCGACGCCGCCGTAATCGAGAGCGCCGTCAAGAACTTCGTCGGCGCCCCCGCCGGTTACGCTGCCGATTTCGGCGTGACCCGCGACGGCCGCACGCTGCTCGTCGAGATCAACGATGGCTATTCCCTCGGCTGCTACGGGCTTCAGCACAACCTGTACGCACAGCTCCTGTCCGCCCGATGGGCCGAGCTTGTCGGCACAGAAGACGAGTGCGATTTCTCCTAGCGAGCAATTAGCCGACTGCAAGGTATCCATTGCCCGCAAGCCATCCGTCTAAGAGCATGACATCGCCACCTTTGGCGGACGGCTCATCACGTACCAGCGGTTCGTATCCCACCACAGGTACGTCTGGTAGCCGCCAAACCACACGGTAAAGCGGGTGCCGCGGCCGGTGCCCAGGCACGGCCAGCTCTCGCGGCAGCTCACCTTGGTAATCTCGTAGGCGCGGCCGGGGCGCCACAGCACGGCGATCGGGGTGAGGCTGCCGTCCGCGTCGATCTCGCAGCGCACACGAACATAGCGCCGTGAGCGCTTTTCGAGCCCTTGTGACATTCGGCCGCCTCGCCTCCCCTCGCCCTTCTTGCCCCGTCGACCCATTAACGCACATATGTTCTCACAAACGTCTGTTTGAGTATGCCACGGGCGCGGGACAAGAACGCCGTCGGGCCCGAACGGCGGGTATACTGTCCGCTAGCAGCAACAACGTCACCCACAGAAAGCAGGCGCCATGTCCAGCAACCGCAAGATGCTCAAAATCTTGAGCCTCCTCCAGTTCGCCTTGTCCATCGTCGTCATCATCCTTGCCGTCGTCGCGAAAGTCGGCGGGCAGGCCGCCGCGGGGCAGGGCCAGCTCGACGCGATGCGCCCCTACCTCGACCTGCCCGCGGCGCTTGCCCTCGGCGCGCTCTCCGTCGCCGCGTCCGTCATGGGCATCCGCGGCGCTAACCGCCCGAGCGCGCTCGGCAGTCACCGCGTGCTCTGCATCCTCGCCGTGGTCCTTGGCGTCGTGGCCGCGGTCTTCGCCGGCAACGCAGCCGTGCTCGCAGTCTCGGCGATCACCGCTGCGGACGGCCTCGGCGCCGCCGTGTACGACGGCAAGGTCCAAAAGGAGCTCGAGGAGCGCAGGTAGCGCGAGCGGCGAGCATCCTTCTTGCTAAGAAACCGCGACCTCTGGGCAGCAGGATGGGCAACGCGTTAAGAAACGCCGACCTCTGGGCACATGAGGAGTTAGTACGCTAAGAAAAGGCCACCTCTGGGCAATGCAAAGCCCAGAGGTGGCATTTGTTTAGCAAGAAGAACGTGTCCACGCCCAGACGTCAGCATTTCTTAGCAGAAGCGGTGCCGGACGCCCAGACGTCGCGCTTTCTTAGCAGTCGCCTACTCCAGCGTGATGCTCAGGAGCTGCGGCTCACCGCCGTTATCGTCGAGTACGCGCCGCTCTACATGAACACTCTCGATCGAATCGGAGTCGATCAGCTGCGTCGAGACCCAGGTAACGCCTTCGTCGCTTCCCAGACCGAAGTAATTGTTCGCCACGCCGTCGTCTTTAATGACCTGCTCCGTGCCGTCCTTAAGCACGAGGCTGACTTTCCGAATGCTATCGCTCATCACGGGATCAGCCGAGATCTGCACCGAAAACGGGCTCACCTTCGCCTCAACGCCGTCGGAGGAGGTAAAGGTTTTCGAGGCGACGCGTTTGCTAGGGTTGAACCGCCGAGTCTGCGCCGTGCATTGCTCAGCGCTATCGCCTTCGCCCTCATGCCAGTTGAGCACCCAAGTCAGCCCTTTTTCCAGGTCGGCTTCGCCGCCAAATCCCGCAAAGTACATCGTTCCATGGATCTCGGTTTTGGTCGAAGATTCCTTTTCGATCATCTCCCGGGTGTCCGCGAATGACCAAGCGGCCTCGTCGTCCCCGTCACCAAAGCGAAGGGTAATAAGGTCGAGGGTTTGCTCGCCCTCGGCACCCGAAAGCACGAGTTCGCCTACTTCCGCGGCAGGCTCGTAGAGCGCCACGCCGTTCGGGTTCGAAAGCGTGAAGGTCACGGATCCGCAGCCGTTCTCGTCGACCGCAATATCGCCAAGCTCCAGCGTATAGCCGTTTCCCTCAACGGAAAGCCCGACATGCTCCACCGCTTCCGAGAGCTCAACCGGCGCCGCTCCGTCGCCGAAGTCGCGTTTGTACGAAATCGTGGAGCCGTCGTCGCCCAAGAAGGACCAGGTCTGTGTCCTCCCTTGCCCGTGGTTCCCCCATGCTTGCGCAAAGAAATCGGAATTGACCACCGCGTAGGCGACTCCGCCGGTGGCCAGAACAGCCGCGACGCAGCCGGCAACAACCGCAGTGAGGGGCTTGGCCGCACCACGACGGCGGGGCTTCTTTTCACCAGATGCGCGGGAAAGCGCGCGGTCAGCGAGCTCGTCGTCGGCATGCATTGCGTCAAAAGCAGCTTTGAGCTGGTCGTTATTCATAGTCCTCTCCCTCCAGAAGTTTCCTCAGCTTCGCACGTCCACGAGCAAGCCTCGTTCGAACCGTCGCCGCCGGGACGCACAGGTAATCGGCTATCTGTTGGGTGGGCAACTCAAGGTAATAAAAGAGCACGATGGGCACGCGGTACTTCTCGGGAAGCCGCATGACCTCGACGAGGAGGCTCCTGGACTCGGCATTAGGCACCTGCAGCGAATCGACGTATGAGGCAATGTCCTCCACGCGTCGCCACGGCCGGCGAAACAGCGACTTACATTCGTTGATGGTCACTCGGATAAGCCAGTTTTTAAGGTGCTCATCCCCATCGAAAGGCTCGTCTCGCCTGAGAAGCTTTACAAAAACGTCCTGTGCCACATCGTCCGCGTCGGCGGCGTCGCGCAGGTAGGTGTACGCCACGCGAAACACCAGGTCGCGGTTCGCGGCAACCGCTTTTCGGAATTCCGGCTCGAGCACGATCCCTCCTTTCCTCTTTGTCGTATGCACGTTGTTTAGGGGCCCTCGCACTAGATACGCGCTGAAGAACGGATTTGTTTCAGGCGGGCAGCAATTCGTACAAAGTAGCGCTAACTCCCATACAGCGGACGCATCTGGGCCGAAAACCACCCGGATGCGTCCGCTGTGTGGGAGTTAGTTGATTTGAAAAGAAGGGCAAGAAGGGCGACGAGCAGCCGGCCTTAGAAGTCGAGGCGCACGGGAATGCCTTGGCTGGCCATGTACTCCTTGACCTGTCGGATCGAGTAGGTGCCGAAGTGGAAGACGCTGGCGGCGAGCACGGCGTCGGCCTCACCCTCGATGATGCCCTCGGCAAAGTGCTCGAGCGTGCCCACGCCGCCCGACGCGATCACGGGGATGGGCACCGCGCGCGCCACGGCGCGAGTCAGCGGGATGTCGAAGCCGTCCTTGGTGCCGTCGCGGTCCATGCTCGTGAGCAGGATCTCGCCGGCGCCGCGGCGCGCGGCCTCCTCGGCCCAGGTCACGGCGTCGATGCCCGTGGGAATGCGACCGCCGGCCAGGTAGACCTCCCACTTGTCGGTGTTGCCGACCTGCTTGGCGTCGATGGCCACGATCACGGCCTGGCTGCCGAAGGCGTCGGCGCAGGCAGTGATGATACCGGGTTCCTTGACGGCGGCCGAGTTGATCGAGACTTTGTCGGCACCGGCGGCGATCATGGTGCGGCAGCCCGCGACGTCGCGGAACCCGCCGCCCACGGTATACGGAATGCGAAGGCGCTCGGCGGCGTGGCTCGCGAGCTCGATGGTGGTGCGGCGGTCGTCGGAGGTCGCCGTGATGTCGAGGAACACGACCTCGTCGGCGCCCTCGCGGTCGTACTTGCTCGCGAGCTCGACGGGGTCGCCGGCGTCGCGCAGATCGACGAAGTTGACGCCCTTGACCACACGGCCGTCCTTGACGTCGAGGCACGGGATCACTCGTTTGGTAAGCACTGGGGGACTCCTCCTGCTCGGTTTGTGTTCGGCGCTTTCGGCGGGTTTCTTGCCAGATGGGCAGACGCGGCGAGCTAGGGCCTCGCTGCCGCAAGGGCCTCCTCCAGCGTGAAGTTGCCCTCGTAGAGCGCGCGGCCGGTGATGGCGCCCTCGATCACATCGGGGCCTGCGCCCGCAAGTGCGCGCAGGTCGTCGGTCGAGGTAATGCCGCCGCTCGCGACCACGGGCGCGCCAAAGAGCTCTGCCACGCGGCGGTAGGCGTCGACGTCGATGCCCGTCTGCATGCCGTCGCGGTTGATGTCGGTAAACACGAGGTGGGCGAACCCCAGGCCCGCGAGGCGCGGCAGGAGCTCGTCGACCGCGAGGCCGGCACCCTCCCGCCAGCCGTTGACCTTGACGACGCCGTCCTTCGCGGCGACGTCGGCCACGACCTGCTCGCCGTACTCGGCAGCCGCCCGCTCGGCGAAGGCCGGGTCGCGGACGAGCGCCGTGCCGATGGCTATGCGTCGCACGCCGAGGTCGGCCAGGCGCGCGACGGCCTCGATGGAGCGGACGCCTCCGCCGCAGTCGACCTTGATGCCCGGCGTCGCACAGACGGCGCGGATGGCGGCCGCGTTGGCGGCGCGGGCCTCCTCGTCCTCCTCGAACGTCGCGGAGAGATCGACCACGTGGATCCACTCGGCGCCGCGCTGCGCGAAGTCGCGCGCAACGGCGGCGGGATCGTCGGAGTAGACGTCCATGCGCGAGCGGTCACCGCGCTGCAGGCGCACGACCTTGCCGCCTACCAGGTCGATCGCGGGAAAGAGGATCACCTTGCCCCACCCCTCACGATGTCGACGAAGTTGGTGAGGATACGAAGGCCGGTCGCCGAGCTCTTCTCGGGGTGGAACTGGACGCCGTAGATGTTCTCGCTCCACACCGACGAGGCGAAGCTGCGCACGTAATGGGTGCGTGTGGCCACAACCGCGTCCTCGACGTCGTCGTCGAGAGCGTAGCTGTGGGTGAAGTAGACGTTCGCGCCCTCGGGCACGCCGTGAAAGAGCGGGCACGCCTGGCCGTGGGCGGTCAGGTGAATCTGGTCCCAGCCGACGTGCGGCACCTTGAGGCGTCCGGAGCGCAGGCGCGTGGCGCTGCCGCGCAGCACGCCCAGGCCGTCGACCCAGCGCTCGGGGTCGGACGCGCCGTGAAGCTTGCCGTCGGTGCGCTCGTCCCCGCGCTCAAAGAGCAGCTGCAGGCCCAGGCAGATGCCGAGGAACGGCACGCCGCGGCCCACGGCCTCGCGAACCGCGTCGGCCTGGCCGGACTCGTTCATGTACGACATGGCGTCCTCGAAGCTGCCCACGCCGGGCAGCACGATGCCCGAGGCGCCCGCGATGGCTGCCGGGTCGTCCGAGACGCTCGCCTCTCCCCCGACCTCGGAAAGGCCGCGGACGACGGAGAGGAGGTTGCCCTTGTGGTAGTCGACCACGACGATCGGCGCGGCCATTAAAGGCTCCCCTTGGTGGAGGGCACCGAGCCGTCGGAGCGCGGGTCGGGCTCGATGGCCTCGCGCAGGGCGCGCGCCGCCGCCTTGAAGGTGGCCTCGAGAATGTGGTGCGCGTTCTCGCCGCAAACAAGGCGCAGGTGAAGGGTGATGCCCGCATCGCGCGCGAGCCCGGCGAAGAACTCGTGGCCAAGCTCGGTGTCGAAGGTGCCGACCTTCTGGGGGCCGATGGGCACGTCCCAGAAGAGCTCGCCGCGACCCGAGCAATCGACGGCGGCCATGACGAGCGCCTCGTCGAGCGGGACCATGACGGAGCCGAAGCGACGGATGCCGCCCTTGTTTCCAAGAGCCTCGCGCAGGGCCTGGCCCATGACGATGCCCGTGTCCTCGACGGTGTGATGGTCGTCGACGTAGGTGTCGCCCTTGACGCGCAGCGTCACGTCGATGAGCGAGTGGCGCGAGAACGCGGTGAGCATGTGGTCAAAGAAGCCCACGCCGGTCTCGATGTCGGCGACGCCGGCGCCGTCGAGGTCAATCGAAAGCCCGATGTCCGTCTCTTTGGTGGCGCGGATTACCTTGGCGGTCCTGGTCATGCTTCCTCCCTAGCTAGGATGGCGAGCGCGTCGAGAAGCGCGTCGTTCTCGGGGCGCGTGCCCACGGTGATCCTCAGGCAATTCTCCAGGCCAGGAGCATAGCTGAAGTCGCGGACAAGGATGGAGAACTCGTCGCGCAGGCGGGCGCGGATGCGGCTGGCGCCGAGCATCCGGACGAGCAGGAAGTTCGCGGCGCTCGGCCACACCTCCACGCCGTCGATGGACGCGAGGCCGGCCTCGAGCCGGGCGCGCTCGGCCACGATGTCCGCGACCACGGGCTCGAGCTCGCGACGGCGAGACACCGCGGCGCAGGCGACTGACTGCGCGATCACGTCCTCCGAGTAGATCTGGCGGATGGCGCCGAGCATGTTCACGACGTCGGGGTCGGCCACAAGGTAGCCCACGCGCAGGCCCGCGAGGCCGAAGGCCTTAGACAGCGTGCGCAGCACCATAAGACGAGGGCTTTCGGCAACCCACCCCACAAGCGAGGTGTCCTCGCCGGAAAACTCGACGTAGGCCTCGTCAAGAAGGACGAGCGCGTCGGTCTCGTCGAGCAGGCGGCGAACGACGCTCGGGTCCACGAGGTTTCCGGTGGGGTTGTTCGGCGAGGTCAGGATAACGAGCGCGGCGTCGTCGGCCTGAGCCGCGGCAATAAGCGCGTCGGCGTCGATCCCGAAGGTCACGGGGTCGCGCCACACGGTGACGACGGGTGTCTCGCACATCTTTGCGAAGTTCGCGTACTCGCTGAAGTCGGGCGGGCAGGTGATGAGCGCGTGGCCCGGCCCGCCAAAAGTGAAGAGCAGGTTGAAGAGCAGCTCGTCACCGCCGTTTCCCACCATGATGTTCGCCCGTCGCACCCCATGCCGCGTGGCAAGAAGATCGCGCAGGTCGTTGGCCATCGGGTCGGGATAGCGGTTGAGCGGCGTCGTCACCATGGCGGCGCGCATGGCCTCGACGACGGAGCCGGGCAGCTTGTGAGTGTTCTCGTTGGCGCTGAGGTTCACGCGACACGGCGTGAACGCCGGGTCGTACGGCTCGAAGCCCTGCAGCGCCTTGCGAGCGCGCTCGGCGACGGTGGGCATCCTAGGCCTCCCGCTTCGAGTAGCCGGGCAGGTAGGGCACGCCGGGGGCGGCGAGGTCCTCGGGCCAGGCGACGCGGTGCGCGCCCTCGCAGGCGGCGTCGGCATCGGCATAGCCGTCGAGGCCCTTCTCGGCAAGTCGACGGCGCATGCCCACGGAAAGGGCGTGGGCCCACAGGCCCTCGGCCTGGGCCATGGCCTGCGTGGCGGGCGCGTCGGCGAGCATGCCCTCGGGCGTGTAGCAAATCACGCTCGAGCGCTTCTGGAAGTCGTAGACGCCGAGCGGGTTGGAGAATCTTGCGGTGCCGCCGGTGGGCAGGGTGTGGTTAGGGCCAGCCACGTAGTCGCCGAGCGGCTCGGAACTCCAGGCGCCGACGAAGATAGCGCCCGCGTTCTTCACCTTACCGAGCAGGCTCATGGCATCCTTGCAGTGGAGCTCGAGGTGCTCGGGCGCGACGACGTTCACGGCGTCGACGGCGGCGTCGAGGTCGTTTGCGACCACGATCACGCCGCGGTTGTCGAGGGAGGCGCGGGTAATCTCCTCACGCGGGGACTGGCTCACGAGCTTCTCGGCGGCGGCGAGGACGCGCGCGGGCAGCTCGGCGTCGCAAGTCACGAGGTAACAGCTGGCCAAAGGGTCGTGCTCGGCCTGCGCCATGAGGTCGGCGGCAACGACCACGGGGTCGGCCGTGGCGTCGGCGAGCACGCAGACCTCGGAGGGGCCGGCCACCATGTCGATGCCCACATCGCCCGAGACGTAGCGCTTGGCGGCGGCCACGAAGGCGTTGCCGGGGCCGACGATCTTGTCGCAGGCGGGGATCGACTCGGTGCCGTAGGCGACGGCGCCTATGGCCTGGGCGCCGCCCACGGCGTAGACCTCGTCGACGCCCGCAAGCTTGGCCGCGGCGAGCGTGTAGGCGGAAAGAGAGCCGTCCTTCTGCGGCGGGGTGACCATGACCACGCGCGGCACGCCGGCGACCTTGGCCGGGATGGTGTCCATGAGCACCGTCGAGGGATACTGCGCGCGTCCGCCGGGCACATAGACGGCGGCGGAGGCCACGGGGGTGACCTTCACGCCGAGGATCGTGCCGTCGGGACGCGTGGTGAACCAGCTTTCCTCGCGCTCCTTCTCGTGGAAGGCGCGAATCTGGTCGCGGGCGCGGGTGAGCGCACGCAGGAACTCGGGGTCGACCATGCTCGGGGCCTCGTCGATGAGCTCCTGCGGTACGCGGAAGCTCGCGGGGCAGGCGCCATCGAACTTGTTGCAGTAGTCGCGGACGGCCGCGTCGCCGCGCTGGCGGACATCGTCCACGATGGCCTCGGCGGAGGTCATGATCTCGACGGGCAGGGCGCCCGAGCGGTTGAGGTCGGCCTGCGTGAGCGCGCGGCCGTCGGTCAGAAGGACTTCTCTCATCGTCTATGCCTCCTTGGAAGCGACCTCGGCGAGGCGGGCCGCCAGGTCACGGATTCTCTTGTCGCAACGATACGCCGCGGGACCGGCGAAGAAACGCGCCGTGCACTCCATGACGTCATCGACCACTACGAGGTCGTTCTCGCGCAGCGTGGTGCCGGTGGCCGTGATGTCCACGATGCGGTCGGCCATGCCCACGATGGGGCCGAGCTCGATGTTGCCGTGCAGGGTCAGGATGTCCACCTGGCGGCCGATGCGGTCGTAGTACTGCTGGGTGATGCGGGGGTACTTGGTGGCCACGCGCTCGGTGCCGCGCCACTCGTAGTTGCGGTCGGCCTGGCCGGCATTGGTGGCGGGCTCGGCGACGACGAAGCGGCAACCGCCGTAGCGCAGGTCGACGAGCTGCAGCAGGTCGAGGTCGGCCTCGACCAGTGAGTCCTTGCCGCAGATGCCGCAGTCGGCGCCGCCGGCGCCCACGAAGGCGGGGGCGTCCTGGGCGCGCACGATGATGTACTCGACGTCGTCTGCGCGCACGATCAGCTTGCGCCCGGGGTCACGCAGCTCGTCCACGGGAAGTCCCGCCGCCTCCAGCACGCGAAGCGAGTCCTTGAACAGCGAGCCCTTGGGCACGGCGATGCGAAGCGGTCGGGAGGCCACGCGGACACCCGGGGCAGCGACGCCCGACTCGCCCTGCTCGCCCAGGACCTCCTGCAGGCGCTCGAGCGAGAGCGCGAAACCGCAGGCGGCAAGGCCCGGGCGGCCGAGATTGGCGAGCACCGCGTCGTAGCGGCCGCCGGAGGCGAGGCTCGCGGCGATACCCTCGGCGTAGCCCTTGAAGATGATGCCCGTGTAGTAGTCGAAGCTGTTGATGATGCTGAAGTCGAAGCTCGCGCGACCGTCCTCGAAGAGGTCGGACAGCTCGGCGACGAGCGCCTTGAGCTCCGCGCAGCCGCGCTCGGCAGGCGGAACGTCCGCCTCGGCCAGAAGCTCATCGATGGCGTCGACGACCTCGACGCTGCCGTGCATCCTGGGCACGGCATGGAGGGCACGCGCGGCAGACGGCTTGAGCGCCGGCGTGGCGTCGACGAGCTCGTCGAGGCTCACCAGGTCGGAGTCGTGCACGAGCGCAAGGACCTGGGAGGAGAACTCGGGGCTCGGGCTACAGTTGGAAAGAAGCGCGGTCAGCGGCGTGACGGAGCCGAAGACGAGGCGCCACGCGGGAACCTCGAGGGTGGCCAGCGCCTCGGCGAGCAAGCGAACGACCTCGACCTCGGCGGCAGCGCCGTCGGTGCCCACGAGCTCGACGCCGAGCTGCGTGAACTGACGGGGCTGGCCGCGCAGCGACTGCTGCTCGCGCACCACAGGCGCGTTGTAGCGGAAGCGCGCCGGGAGCTCCTCGGCGCGAACGTGGCCCGCGACGAGGCGTGCGACCGGCAGGGTAAGGTCCGGGCGAAGCATAAGGAGGTTGCCGTCGGCGTCGAAGAGCTGGAACGGCGTGTTCTTGATGCGCCCGCCGCGCTCGAGGGCGGCGCGGTCCTCGAGCAGCGGGGTCTCGACGGGCAGGTAGCCATGCTCGGCGAAGCAATCCCTCACGGTGGCGGAGATGCGCTCGCGGGCGAGCGCCTCCTTGGGAAGGATGTCGCGGAAGCCTCTGGCGGTACCTGCAATCACGTTCGTGTCCCTTCTTTGGCGGGCATCATGCCCCGGTTACGATGCGGCCACTTTAGCACACTAAAGCGTCGCAGCTCCTAAGGGGCAAATCGCGAAGCAGTTTCGTAACGTTGGCAATTACCGAGCGATGTCGACGAACTGGGCGCCAAGGAGGTCGGCAAGCGCGGTGGGGTTGACGTCGAGCGAGAGGCCGCGCCGCCCGCCCGAGATCCCGATGGTGTCGAAGAGCTGCGCCGTCTCGTCGATGAGCGTGGGGAACGGTTTTTTGAGCCCGATGGGAGAGCAGCCGCCGCGCACGTAGCCCGTCACGGCCTCGAGGTCCTTGATCGCGATGAGCGACAGGGACTTCTGCCCGGACGCGGACGCGGCGCGCTTGAGGTCGAGCTCGCTCGCCACGGGGATGCAGCAGACCACATGGTCTCCCGACGGGGACACGCACACGAGCGTCTTGAACGCCGCGTCCGGGTCCTCGCCGAGCTGCTCGGCCATGCGAACGCCCACGCCGCGCGAGATGTCGTCCTCCTCGACCTCGTGGGCCACGTACTCGATGCCGGCTCGGTCGAGCTCGCGCATAGCGTTCGACTTCTGGAGCTTGTCCTTCTTTGCCACGCTACTCACCGGCCTTCTGGGCTGCGACGGCACGGGCGCGATCGCGCTCGAGGATGGGCGCGAGGAAGCGGCCCGTATAGCTCTGCGCGCACTCCGCCACCTTCTCGGGCGTGCCGTAAACGACCACCGTGCCTCCGCCGTCGCCACCCTCGGGGCCCATGTCGAGGATGCGGTCGGCCATCTTGATCACGTCGAGGTTGTGCTCGATCACGAGCACCGTGTTTCCGGCGTCGACGAGGCGCTCGAGCACCTCGACGAGCTGGCGCACATCCTCAAAGTGCAGGCCCGTGGTGGGCTCGTCGAGGATGTAGAAGGTCTTTCCCGTCTGCTGGCGGTGCAGCTCCTTGGCGAGCTTGACGCGCTGCGCCTCGCCGCCCGAGAGCGTGGTCGCCGGCTGGCCCAGGTGGATGTAGCCCAGGCCCACGTCGTACAGGGTCTGGAGCTTGTTCTTGATCTTTGGGATGTTCGTAAAGAAGGTCAGGGCTTCCGTGACCGTCATGTCGAGCACGTCGCTGATGGTCTTGCCGTGGTAGGTGACCTCGAGCGTCTCGCGGTTGTACCTCTTTCCGTGGCACACCTCGCAGGGCACGTACACATCCGGCAAGAAGTTCATCTCGATCTTTATCTGGCCGTCGCCCTTGCATGCCTCGCAGCGGCCGCCGGGCACGTTGAACGAGAAGCGCCCCGGCCCGTAGCCGCGCATGCGGCTCTCCGGCGTGGAGGCGAACAGCGCGCGCAGGTCGTCCCACAGGCCGATGTAGGTCGCGGGGTTGCTTCGCGGGGTGCGGCCGATGGGACTTTGGTCGATGTCGATGACCTTGTCGATGAGGTCGATGCCCTCGAGCTTCTTGTACGGGCCGACGGCTCGCTTGGAGCGGTGCACCGCGTTGGTGAGGGCGGGCGCCAGCGTGTCGGTGACGAGCGACGACTTGCCGGAGCCTGAGACGCCCGTGACCACGGTGAGCGTGCCGAGCTCAACCTTGGCGTTGACGCCCTTGAGGTTGTTCGCCGTGGCACCCGTGATCTTTATGGCGCCGCGGCGCGGGTTGCGGCGCTTGGACGGAAGGGCGATCTGCTTTTTGCCCGTGAGGTAGGCGCCCGTGATGGAGTCGGGGCAGGCGGCGATCTGGTCCGGCGTTCCCGCCGCGACCACGTGCCCGCCGAGCTCGCCGGCGCCGGGGCCCATGTCGATGACGTAGTCGGCGGCGCGGATGGTGTCCTCGTCGTGCTCGACGACGATCACGGTGTTGCCCTGGTCGCGCAGGCGCTTGAGCGTCGCAATGAGCCGGTCGTTGTCGCGCTGGTGCAAGCCGATGGAGGGCTCGTCGAGGATATAGAGCACGCCCATCAGGCCGGCGCCGATCTGGGTGGCCAGGCGGATGCGCTGCGCCTCGCCGCCCGAGAGCGTGGCGGCAGCGCGCGACAGCGTGAGGTAGTCGAGGCCGACATTGACGAGGAAGCGCAGGCGCGCCACGACCTCCTTGACCACGGGGCCGGCAATGAAGCGCTGGCGGTCGCTGAGCTCGAGCGACTCGAAGAACGCGAGGGCTTCTTTGCACGAAAGGTCGCAGACCTCGTTGATCGATTTTTGGCCCACGGTGACGGCCAGGATCTCGGGCTTCAGGCGGGCGCCGTGGCAGGTGTCGCACGGGACCTCGCGGATGAACTTCTCGAGGTGGGTGCGCATGGTCTCGGAGGTGGTCTCCTGATACTTGTCGAAGAGCACCTTGCGCACGCCGGGGAAAGTGGTGAACCAGTGGGTGTCGCGGCCGTCGCGCGTGCGGTAGTCGACGCGGATCTTTGTCTCGCCGAGGCCGCCGAGCAAGATCTCCTGGGCCTTCTTTGACAGCTCCTTCCAAGGGGTCTGGTCCGAGACGCCGATGTGCTTGCACGCCGCGGTAAGGATCTGCGGCCAGTAGTTGGAGTTACCGAAGAGGCCGCCGAAGACACCGCCCGCTACGCTGAGCGAAGGGTCCTCGATCAGCGCCTCGGCGTCCACGATCTTGCGGAAGCCGAGGCCGTCGCAGTCGGGGCAGGCGCCGTAGGGGGCGTTGAACGAGAAGTCGCGCGGCTGCAGGTCGTCCATGGAGTGGCCGTGCTCGGGGCAGGCAAGCGCGAGCGAGTACTGCAAAAGCTCGCCCGGCATGCGCTCCGGGTCGTCTCGGTCGGGAAGGAGCCAGAACCACACCTTGCCCTGCGCGAGCTTGGTGGCCTGCTCCACACCCTCCGCGATGCGTCCCAGCGAGTTCTCGCGCACGACGATGCGGTCGACGACGACCTCGATCGTGTGCTTGATGTTCTTCTCGAGCTTGATCTCCTCGTCGAGCTCGCGGACCTCGCCGTCCACACGCACGCGGCTGAAGCCCTCGCGCTTGAGGTCCTCGAAGAGCTTGGCGTACTCGCCCTTGCGCCCGAAGACCACGGGCGCGAGCACGAGGGCGCGACGGCCCTGCGCGTGCGCGAGGACCTTATCGGCCACCTGGTCGGTGGTCTGGCGCTCGATCACGCGGCCGCACTCGGGGCAGTGCGGCGTGCCCACGCGCGCGAAGAGCAGGCGCAGGTAGTCGTAGATCTCGGTGACGGTGCCCACGGTGGAGCGAGGGTTTCTGGACGTGGTCTTCTGGTCGATGGAGACCGCCGGCGAGAGGCCGTCGATGGAGTCGAGGTCGGGCTTGTCCATCTGTCCCAGGAACTGGCGCGCATAGCTGGAAAGAGACTCGACGTAGCGGCGCTGGCCCTCGGCGTAGATGGTGTCGAAGGCCAGGCTCGACTTGCCCGAGCCCGAGAGGCCGGTGATGACGACGAGCTTGTCGCGCGGGATGTCGACGTCGACGTTTCGCAGGTTATGCTCGCGCGCGCCACGGATGACGATGGATTCCTGGGCCATATTGCTCCCCCGAACGTGATTTGAGTGCGCCCGATTCTAGCACACCTGTTCGTCTTTTCATACAACCAGCACCCTCGGGCGCCGTATGGTCATGCGCCTGAAACGGCACCCCCTCAGGACAACGCGGCGGCGAGCTTTTGGGCGGCGAGGATGCCGTCGGTCGCGGCGGACATGATGCCGCCGGCGTAACCCGCGCCCTCGCCCACCGGCCACAGCCCGCGGGTGCTCACGCTCTGCCCGTCGTCGCCGCGGGTCACGCGCACCGGCGAGCTCGAGCGCGTCTCGACGCCGGTGAGGACGGCGTCTGCGGCGTCGAAGCCGTGCAGGTGGCGTGCCATGCGCGGAATGGCGGCGCGCAGGGTCTCCACGATGTAGGGCGGCAGGCACCCGTCGATGCTTCCCCAAGCGACGCCGCGCGGGTAGGTGGGGACAACGGAGCCGCCGGCGCTCGACGCCTCGCCGCGCAAAAAATCGCCCACGAGCTGCGCCGGGGCCACATAGCCCCCGCCGCCGGCAGCAAACGCCGCCCGCTCGCACTCGCGCTGAAGCGCCACGCCGGCGAGCACGTCGTCGCCCGGCAGGTCGGTCGGGAACACGTTGGCAAGAAGCCCCGAGTTCGCATTTGCGCCCGCGCGGTCCGAGAGGCTCATGCCGTTGGTCACCACGCCGCCCGGCTCGGACGCCGCCGAGACGACGTAACCGCCCGGGCACATGCAGAAGCTGAACGCGGAACGGCCGCTCGGCAGGTGCTCGGAGAGCTTGTACGGCGCCGCGCCGAGGGCGGGATTACCGGCGGCGGGCCCGTAGAGCGCACGGTCCACGTTGGCCTGCAGGTGCTCGATGCGCACGCCCATGGCAAAGGTCTTGCGCTCCATGGCAACGCCGCGGTCTCGCAAAAGCTCGAACACGTCGCGGGCGGAGTGGCCGCAGGCCAGCGCCACGGCCGAGACCTCGACGCGCTCCTCGCTAAACGCGCCGTCCGCGGCCTGGGACGTCAGGACGACCGAGCGCACCGCGCCGCCGTCGACCTCGAGGTCCGTCATGCGGCAGCGCGTGCGCACCTCTCCCCCCGCCTCCTCGATCTGGCGCAGGATGTTCGTGACCACGCCGGGCAAGACATCGCTGCCCACGTGGGGCTTCGCATCCCACAGGATCTGGAGCTGGGCGCCCGCGTCGACGAACTCCTGGAGGATGAGGCGGTGGGCCGGGCTCTTTGTGCCCGTCTGAAGCTTGCCGTCCGAGAACGTGCCGGCTCCTCCGACGCCGAACTGGATGTTGCTCTCGGGGTCGAGGACGCCCGTCGCGTTGTGCGCACAGACGACCTCGCCGCGGCGGCTCGCGTCGTCGCCGCGCTCCACGAGCAGCGGCCGCAGGCCCGCGCGGGCAAGCGACAGCGCGCAGAAAAGGCCCGCGCACCCCGCTCCGACCACGACGACGCGGCGGTCGGGCACGCACCCGACCGGCTCGGGGAACAAGAAGGGCTTCTCGGCCACGAGCCTCACGCCCTTCTCGGCGCGAGCCCGGGCGAGCTTGCCCAGAAGGGCGCGCTCCGCATCCTCGCCTGCGCGCAGCCCGACGCGCGCGGTGAAGGTCAGCACAATGTCGTTCTTCTTGCGCGCGTCGATGGAGCGGCGCCGGCGCTCGACCCCCGCGAGCTCACGCTCGGGCACGCGGAGCTTCTTTGCGACGACGCGGCGCAGCGCGGCGAGCTCGCCGGCGTCGGAGCCGTCGAGCTGGGATAGTCGGATTCGGATGCCGGAGACCTCTAGCATGAGGCAGTCCCTTCGTTGTTTGCAGCGCGGCGGGAAAGCGCGGCGCGCGCGGCGGCGTCGCCGGCGACCATTCCGCTCTTCCATGCCCAGGCGAGGTTGAAGCCGCCACAGTCGGCGTCCACGTCGAGCGCCTCGCCGCAGGCATAGAGACCCGGGCGGGAACGCGACGCGAGCGTGTCCGGATTGAAATCGGAAGTCGGAAGGCCACCGCGGCTGACCTGCGCTTTATTCTTCTCAGCAAGGCCCTCGACCACGAAATCGAGCGCGCGGGCGCGGCCCAGGGCGGCAGCTTTCCCGCCGAGCGCCGAGGCGATGCGCGGGTCGAGCACGCCGTCGGGAGCGAGGCCCACGAGCTCATCTGCGGGGATACCGCAGGTGAGGTCGAGGCGGACGACGTCGCCCGGGAGCGCGCGGCGCGAGAAGTCGAACATCACGATGCCCGAGAGACCCCACGGGCGGAAGAGCACCTCCCCGACCTCGGCAAAGACCTGCTGTCCATCGCGCATGAGCACGGCGCGCACGCGGGCACGGCGGCCGTCGAGCTCTTCGAGCGAGACGCGCCCGTCAACGGGACACGCGGCCACAGGGCACAGCACCGGCCCACCGGAGCCGCCCGTCGCCAGAATCACCGCGCTCGGGCGGATGCTCCCCGCCTGCCATTCCAGCCTGTCTGATTTGGCGGGCCAGCCCGACGCGTCGGTTTCCCTGCCCGGCGCGAGGACGACCCCGGCGCGCCGGCAGCGGTCGAGCAGCACATTGCGCACGCTCGCCGCCTGCAGGGACGCCGGATAGAGGCGCCCGTCCTCGCTCACCCAAGCGAGGCCGCAGCCACGCCAGAATCCGAGCACGTCGGCGAGCCACTCGCCGCCTTCGCCGCAGACGGCGCGAACAAACGCCGGGTCGTTGTAGCGCCAGGCGTCGAGGCGTTCGTTCGCGAAGTTGCAGCGGCCGTTGCCCGTGGCCAGGATGGAGCGCCCGCACTCGAGGTCGCGCTCGAGCACGACGACCGAGGCCCCCGCCTCGGCTGCGACGGTCGCGGCCACGAGCCCCGCCGCGCCGCCTCCGACCACGGCGACGTCGCAGGCAGCTGGCACCTCAACCGCGGCGGCCGCGGCGGCGAGCGCTTCTTTCTGCTTTGCCCGAGAGGGTTTCTTTTTTTGCGGGGACGCCACGGGGTTACAGGCCCTCGTTGGCGAGGAACTCGGTGAATTCGGCCACCTGCACGACCGTCTCGGTCATCTGGGGCAGGGTTCCTGCGGGCAGTTTCTCCTCGAAGTCGCCGCGGTCGCAGGCCTCGGCGAGCACCGGGTCGATGCCGAGCTGGCCCAGCTCGACGAGACCGAACGCGCGAGCGGTCTCCTCGAGGCGAGAAGGGCCATAGGGGTAGATCTTCTTGCCGCAGTCCGGGCAGGTCACGTAAGCCATGTTCTCCACGAGGCCGATGACGGGAACCTTCATCATGTTGGCCATGTTCACGGCCTTGCCCACGACCATTTGGACGAGGTCCTGCGGCGAGCTCACGATGACGACACCCTCGACGGGCAGGCTCTGGAAAACGGTGAGCGCCACGTCGGAGGTTCCCGGGGGCATGTCGACCAGCAGGAAGTCGAGCTCGCCCCAGGCGGTCTGGCCCCAGAACTGCTTGATGGCGCCCGCCACGACGGGCCCGCGCCACAGAACGGGGTCGGTCTCGTGCTCGAGGACGAGGTTCGCGCTCATGATCTTGATGCCGCCGCGGGACTCCTGCGGGATGAGGAGGTTGTCCTGCGCGTAGGCGTGGGCGCCGGCAAGGCCGAACATCTTTGGGATGGAGGGGCCTGTGACATCGGCGTCCAGGATGCCGACCTTGGCGCCGCGGCGAGCGAGCTCGGTGGCGAGGATACCCGTGACGAGCGACTTGCCCACGCCGCCCTTGCCCGAGACCACGCCGATCACGTGCTTGATCGAGCTGCCCTCGGCGAGGGGCTCGACCTGGGGCCCGGCGGCCTGCTGAGCGGCGACCTGCTGCTCCTGGGCGCCCTTATTGCGAGAGCTCTCGAACTCCTCGCGGATGCGCTGCTTCTCGGCTTCGTCCATGGCCATGGTTACCTCTTTCTTTAGCTTATCTGCAACCTTTGATTCTACCCGCTGGCAGGAGCACGCAAGGCAGATAATGGATTCTTATGGATACCGAAAGGAGCCCGCCTGTGACGAGCGAGCGAGACATACGTGTTTGCGGGCCGATTTCCGAGGCGGAGCGCTTCGCGCTCGACTCGGACGGCTTCGTCTGCGTCCGCGTGAGCGACGAGCCCGAGATCTGGCGCGTCGAGCTGCTCATGGAGCGGACGTTCTTGCCAACCGTCAACGTGCACGTGGTGCGCGACGGCGACGACGCGCTCATCGTCGACACGGGCACCTCAGACGACTACAACGACACGCGCCTCATGCGCGCGCTCGTGCGCCTCGGGGTAAACCCCACGCGCGCTACCGTGTTCGTCACACACTCGCACGAGGACCACGCCGGACTTGCGCGCGAGCTGGCCGACGCCGGCGCGCGCATCCTGATGAGCGAGCAGGCGCTCGCCGACCTCCGCGCATTCGCCGCGCCCGAGTACCGAGACTTCCTCGCCGGTCGCCTTGCCTCGGAGGGGTTCGCGCCCGACGTCGCCCTCGACCTCGCGAACACGATGTGGACAACGCGCTCGGGCTCCATGCTCGACGGCGTTTCCGTAAAGACCGTGCAGCCGGGCGACCACGTGCGCTGCGGGCGCTGGGACTTCGAGGTCGTCGGGACCCCCGGGCACACGCCAGGGCACTGCGTGCTTTGGCACCCGGGGCTCGGCATCGCGTTTACCGGCGACGCGCTCCTCTTTGCGTGCTCCACCTTCATCTGCTTCTGGAAAGACACGCCCGACGCGCTCGGCCTTCATCTTCAAAGCCTCCGCAAGCTCGGTGAGCTCGGCATTCAGCGGGCTTTTCTGGGGCATGGCGAGCAAGAAGGCAGCATCGCCGAACGCGCGGAGGCCAACATCGCCCACCACGAGCGCCGCAGCGCGCGGGCAATCAAGGCCGTCCGCGAACAACCGGGGCGCTGCGCCTGCGAGCTGTTCCGCGACCTCGGCTGGCACGCGATCGGCGCCGGCGGGCTCGACGCCGTGCCGCTCCTCACGCGCTGGTTCATCGCCGCCGAGAGCATCGCAAACCTCGACCACCTCGTCCAGGCCGGCTCCATTCGCCGAGTCACGGACGCCTCGGGCGTGGCGCGGTATTATCCCGAATAACGAGAGGCGCCGGGGCTACCCCGGCAAAACAAAGGAGGTATGCATGCTCTTCTCCTCGCTTTCCGACTACGCGCAGAGCGTTATCCCCGCCGACCGCATGGCCAAGGTGCTCGAGTTCCTGAGCCGCGACGACCTCGCCGACATCGAGTGCGGCCGTCACGACATCGACGGCGACAACGTCTTTGCCAACGTGATGGAGTTCGAGACCGTCCCCGCATCCGAAAAGCCCTTCGAGGCGCACCGCCGCTACGCGGACGTCCACTTTGTGATCAGCGGCGTCGAGCGCCTGGCCACCGCGCCCGTCGGCGAGCTCGAGGCGCTCGGCGAGTACAACGATGGCGACGACTACGGCCTGTACGTAAACGCCAAGCGCGAGGCCTGGGTCGAGATGCATGAGGGCGACCTCGTGGTCACGCCGCCGTGCGACGCCCACAAGCCCGGCTGCTGCACCGAGGCGGGCCCCGCAAAGCTCAAGAAGGCCTGCGTGAAGGTCCTCGTCGACTAGTCCCGAGGCAAATCCGCAAAAGTCGGTGTCTTAATCAAGACCCTCCGAGTATCCAACCTGTTTTGGACAGCGTTTGCCCAGTTGGCGGGTCGTGCCAACGCGTTGGATACCCGGAGGGTTCGAATTAAGACACCGACTTTTTGGAGTTTGGCTTTAGTCGCCCAGAATGACTCTGCCCGCGCTCGCGCCTGGAACCAAAACCGAGCCTCGCTTTCGACTGGCGGCGCTAGTTAGATGCGTTACTGTTCACATTTTGGTCACGTCCGCTTGTGAAACCGAAGATGAACGGTAGCAATGTTTCCGTCAACGGTCCGTTTTGTGCCAATGTACAATTCACGCTTGATAAGGTGAACGTTCCCCCACTACGATAAAGCCCAAGCCTGAACCGCGGGATGCGACAACCTCGATTCACGGTCTTCCTTTTGCCGCCGGGAACCCACGGCTGACGCGAGACGAACGCCATGCCGTCCCTCGCCAGTACCTCCCAACCAAACTGTGGGCGCCCGGCGGCCTTTGTGTCGAGACACAGTTCGCAGACGTTAGGCCTCGACGCCCGCAAGGCGGCAATACTCATCGAGATTGCTGTGGAACACGAGGTCAGTGGCGCCGCGCGGCACGCTCTCGGTCGGCATCTCGCCGCGCAGCAGGTACTCGCCGAGCATCCGCGCGCCGCGGTACGCAAGCGTGATCGGGTCCTTGTACACGATGTTGGCAAAGACGCCGCGGCGCATGGCGATCACGTTCTCGGGAGACAGGTCGCTCGCGATCGCGTAGATCTTTCCCGCAAGCCCCAGCTCCATGACGGCATCCGCCACGACCTTGGATCCGACGTCGAAAACGCTGCACACGAGCCCCGGCGCATTGCCGTCGGAAAGAAGCGCCTCGACCTTCTCTCTCAGCTCATCGGCCCGCTCGTGCGCGCCGTAGAGGTCGCAAACCGCGTAGTCGAGGCCGCGCTCGTCGAGGTAAGCGTGGAAGGCTCGGGCCGCATCGGCGTGCGCGTCTGTGCGGGGATCGCCCGCGAGCAGAAGAATCTTCTTTGCGCCGGGAACTCCGGAAAGCAGGTTCGCCGCCTGCTCGGCCATAAGGCTTCCGGCCTCGGGGTAACCGGCCACGGCGGCGCCGATCCTTCCCGTGCACGGGCAGTCGCCATCGACGAGCACCACCGAGACGCCGAGCTTCGAGATCTTGGTCAAAAGCTCGACCGTGCCCGGCTCAACGGGCGCGTGCGCGATCATCCCGTCTGGACGTTCCCCCGCCTCGGCCTGCTCGAGCACCTCCTCGAGCACCTGGGCATAGCAGCCGACGTTAAAGGGGCGCGCATCGAACACCAGGCCGCGGTCGCGCGACTCGGCCTCGTAGCGCCCGACGCCCCTCCACAGGTAGGCAAAATGGAAACCGCCCTCTTGCTCTGGCGAGGGCAAACACACGACGACCTTGAGGTCGCGGCGGCGCAGCACCGAGGCGTTCTCGTTTCGGCGATATCCCATCTCCTCGGCAGCAAGAAGCACCCTCGCTCGGACCGCGTCGGAAACGCCCGGCTTGTTTGCCACGACCTTATGGACGGTGTTCACCGAGACGCCGAGCTTGGCGGCGATGTCTTTCATGGTCACGCGGGAGCTGCTCATCGAGTTCTCTAGTTCGCGGAGGGGCTGTGCGGATCGCCCATCATCATAGCGTTGCGGGGATCCAGCGTGGCAAGAAGCCCGCCAGCGGAGGGAAGCTCAAGGTCGGGCGCGAAGGCCTTCGCGAGGCCGGCAAGCGCGCGAAAAAGAAAGCCGCGCTGCTCGTCGGTAAGGTCGGCGAAGCCCGCCGCCATAGCAGGCAGGGTCTCGGAGAGGTTGCCACGCACCCCGGCGAGCGTGTCTTGCCCGCTCGCATAGAGCACCTGGAACAGGGCATCGATGAAGCCGGCACGCTCTTCTCGGCTCATGTCGGCGAACCACTGGTTGATCGACTGGTCGATGGCCACGGCGCCGCGGGACACCTTGTCGGCGCGGACAAAGTCGGCCCCCTCCACAACCCAGCTGAAGGGGTCGTGCTGGAGCGCCCCGCGTGCGGTCGAGCAGACGACGGAGTACTCCTCCTGCTGCTCGAACATCATGCCGATGACGGAGGACTCGGGCACCGTCTTGCTCACCTTGCCCACACGCGCGGCGAAGTCGCCCGACGCCATCGCCTCGGCGGTAAAGCCCGGGCCGTCGTGCGAGAAGACCTTCTCGATTCGCGCGTAGGCCTGCTCAGAGCAGTTCATCGCGGAGTAGACGGCGAGGTTTCCGCCCTTGGAGTGGCCGCCGACGTAGAGCTTGCCGGTAACGCCGCGGGCCACGCGCTCTAGGTAGGCGACGGCCGCGCGCTGCGAGGGGACGTCGGTCTCGAAGGCCATGTTGAAGTCTTCTTTCCAGCCGACGAGCGAGTTGTCCGTCCCGCGGAAGCTCACGTAGGCATCGCCCGAGGGAAAGCGCAGCGTGCAGGCGGCGAACTGCTTTTCTTCCGCATCGTCGGTCTCGGAGACGTAGCTGCACAGGCGGGCACCGCGCAAGCGCGGCGAGGCGACGGCGGCCGTAAGGAGCTGGATGAGCCCCTTCGGGTCCCACAGCCCCGCCGCCATAGCGTCGAACCACTCCGCGCAGAACACCTTATACAGGGGCACGCCGCGCTTGGTCCTGGCGGCGCGGGCCTCATCGGGCAGACGGTAGTACGAAAGGCACGCGAGCACGAGGCTGTCGACGTCACCGAGCGGGCGCTCGTCAAATGAATCGAATTCGGATCCCAGGTAATCGATTATGTTCATTGCTTCGCTCATCGAGCGGCCAGAAGGCAGGCCGCCCTGCTCCTTACTTCTTCGGCTTCCAGCGACGGCGGGTGGCGTGCGCGCTGCCCTTGCGGGCACCGGCCTTGAGGCGGGCCATCACGTCGTCCGCGCTCGCGCCCTCCAGCCGGCTCTTTACCTCCACGAGCTGGTCGCGGGCGGCGGCGGCACGCTCGAAGTCCATCGCCTCCGAGGCGCGCGACATCTCGGTCTGAAGGCCGCTCGCCAGCTCCTCGAGCTCGGCGCGAGTAAGCTCGCCGAGGTCGAGCACGTGGCGGTCCTCAGGAGCCCCCTGCTCGTCGGCCCCCTCGCCCGAGGCGGTGTAGAACGCGCCGTGCCCGAGCTCGTCTCCCCGGCTGCGCTTTCGCTTGCCCACGTTGTCGTCCGCCTCGGCGATGAAGGCGCTGATGTCGTTGATCGCCTTGTGGACGGTCTTGGGCACGATACCGTGCTCGGCGTTGTAGGCCATCTGCAGCTCGCGACGGCGCGCCGTCTCGTCGATGGCCACCCGCATGGAGTCGGTGATCACGTCGGCATACATGACCACGCGGCCCTTGGCGTTTCTTGCCGCGCGGCCCATGGTCTGGATGAGGGAGCGCCGGTTGCGCAGGAAACCCTCTTTGTCCGCGTCGAGGATGGCCACGAGGCTGACCTCGGGGATATCCAGGCCCTCGCGCAGAAGGTTGATGCCCACGAGCACGTCGATGCGGCCCTCGCGGAGGTCACGGATGATCTCCACGCGGTCGAGCGTGGCAGTGTCGGAGTGCATGTAGTTGACGCGCACACCCTCATCGAGCAGGTGGTCGGTAAGGTCTTCGGCCATGCGTTTGGTAAGGGTGGTCACGAGCACACGCTCCTTCTTTGCGACGGTGGCCTTGATCTCGTCGATGAGGTCGTCGATCTGGCCCTCGATAGGGCGCACCTCGACCTCGGGGTCCAAAAGCCCCGTCGGGCGGATGATCTGCTCCACGCGCTGTTGGCTGACGGACTCCTCATAGTCGCCCGGCGTCGCGCTCACATAGACGAACTGCGGCACGCGGCTCTCGAACTCGTCGAAGCGAAGCGGACGGTTGTCGAGCGCCGACGGGAGGCGGAAGCCATGCTCCACCAGCGTGATCTTGCGCGAGCGGTCGCCCTCATGCATGCCGCGGATCTGCGGCACCGTCACGTGGCTCTCGTCGATGATGCAGAGCATGTCCTTGGGGAAGTAGTCGATCAAGGTATAGGGCGGCTCGCCCGGCTTGCGGCCGTCGAGGTGGCGCGAGTAGTTCTCGATGCCGTTGCAGAACCCCATGGTCTCGAGCATCTCGAGGTCGTAGGCGGTGCGCTGCGCGAGGCGCTGGGCCTCGAGGAGCTTGTCGGCCGCCTTGAGCTCGGCCACGCGGCCCTCGAGCTCCTCGCTGATGGTCTTGAGCGCACGGCCGACCTTGGGCCGCTCGGTCACGTAGTGCGACGCCGGCCAGATGGGGATGGCGTCGAACTCGCGGACGATCTCGCCCGTGACGTTGTCGACCTCGGCGATGAGCTCGACCTCGTCTCCAAAGAAGCTCACGCGCAGCGGGTTCTCGGCGTATGGGGGGAACACATCCACGGTATCTCCCCGCACGCGGAAGGTCCCGCGCGAGAGGTCGTAGTCGTTGCGGTCGTACTGGATGTCGATGAGCGACTTGATGAGGTCGTCGCGCTCGAGCGGCTCGTCCTTCGAGACGTTGGGGGCAAGCCCCGCGTAGTCCTGCGGGCTGCCGATACCGTAGATGCAGCTCACCGAAGCGACCACGATCACGTCGCGGCGCGAGAGCAGGCTTGAGGTGGCCTGGTGACGGAGCTTCTCGACCTCCTCGTTGATGGAGGAGTCCTTCTCGATATAAGTGTCGGTCTGCGGGACGTAGGCCTCGGGCTGGTAGTAGTCGTAGTACGAGACGAAATAGACGACGGCGTTGTTCGGAAAGAACTCGCGCATCTCGGAGGCGACCTGCGCGGCCAAGGTCTTGTTCGGCTCCATGATGAGCGTCGGGCGGTTCAAGGCCTCGATCGTCTTTGCCATGGTGAAGGTCTTGCCCGAGCCCGTGACGCCCATGAGGGTCTGGTAGCGAAGCCCGTCCTCGACACCTTGCGCGAGCTTGGCGATGGCTTGGGGCTGGTCGCCCGAAGGCTCGAAGGGAGAGACGACGCGCAGCGGCTCGCCCGCGCCCTCGCGCCCGAAGCGGCGCAGCTCGCCGCCGAATCGCTCGTCCGCCATATATGCCTCCCGCTCGCCGACAAACGCCTGTGATTCGTACAAGTGTACCAATTTCCGCCGTGTGCCTCCCCTACAATTGAATCAGGCCGCAAAGGAGTGGCAACGCCTCCTAAGACAGCTCGAATCACGCCATGATTTATATCGTTGACGCAAAGAATCGCGACGTCAGGTCAGGTCCGCCCGCACTTGGTTAGAATCGAAGGGTACGTCCACGGAAAGGCTGGGTTTGTCGAACGGCAGCAAACAGAACAAGGCGAAGGCGAGGCTCGTCTTTGCGGCTGGGTGCACGCTGTGCATCTGCGGCACCCTGCTTGCGCAGTTCTCTGAGCTGCTCAGCATCGTGCTCGTGGTCTCTGGGCTCGCGCTTGTGTTCAACAAGCCCGACGTTGCGCGCAAGCAGCATGTCGACGACGCGTTGCCGGTTCCTCCCGGGGGCCTAGGCACAAAGAAACGCGTCGAGGACGAGGGCGGCGCGTCCCAACAGACAGAGGACTCATTGCGGCGCGAGTGCCCCGAGATGCCTGCGCGCGACCCCCACGAGGAGCTCGATTCCCTCATCCTGCGCAGCTCGGACGTCATAGCGAGCCTTGCCGACCTCGTGCGCCACGGAGACGCCGAGAAGGACCTCCGCAAACTCGTCGAGCGCTCCGGGATGCTCGAGTGGCAGGACGCCCCGCGCGCCGAGGCAAAGATGCTCAACCGCAGCGGCCGTTGGTGGCTTTTTTCCAAAGACGAGCTTCCCGATGCCGACTACGACCGCATGGTCGCCGTCGAGCTGCTGCTCAACCTCGCCGACGAGCTGCACTACCGGGCCCAGGCCGAAGGCGATTCCCCGCTCGAGGACCAGGTCTCCAAGATTCTTGCCGGCATCGACGGGCTCGAGCCCTTCTCCGAGCCCGACGAGGCAACCCGGTTCCTCTCCGAAGGGGCCGAGAAGGGCGGGGAGTGGGCAACTCGCCTGGCAATCGCCGATTATGCCGAGAGCCTCCCTGTGCCCGTACGCATCGACGCGTCGCTGCAGGTCAACGTCACGGATGGCATCGCCGTCGTAGACGCCGAGGTCCAACGCCCGGCCGCATTCGCCGCCGTGTCGCCCGACGAGGCGACGCGCGCCGACATAGCGCGCGACTACGCGATGCGCCTGTGCCTCGCCCTTGCCCGCGGGGCCTTCGGCGCCTCAGAGCGCATCGAGCGCGTGGTCGTCAACGGCCACGAGCACGGAACGCGCACGCCGGTGATCAGCGTCGACTTCACGCGGACTGGCCTTGAGCACCTGCGCGACGAGATGGCCGAGCTTCCCGCCGGGGAGCTCCCGCGGGGCCTCGGCATCCGCTGGTTCACGAGCGCGGACGGGCGGCTTGCCCCCGTCGACCCCATCATGGCGAAGTGGGACGACGGCATCGCCCCTCTTTCCCGCTGGACCGGCGTCGAGCAGAACCGGCTTGCGGCCACCCCCGCCATCGCCGCAGCGACCAAGGCCCGCACTATGTCCGACCTTGGAATCAACGAGAAGTACGTTCGCATCGAGGCATGGAACGAGGCCGCGGGCTGGCTTGGCCTGAGCACGCGACGTGCCGTTGCGGCCTTCGAGGCGCGCAGGTACAAAGCGAGCGACCGCACCGTCGCCGAGGCGTGCGAGCGCGTGAGCCGCGCGCTCGTGGAGGGCAAGGTCGACGTGTTCGACCGCCAGTCGATGGCGTTCCTCTTTGTGGAGGGCGGCGAGCTCGCCACGGCCGTCCGCGACGTCGCCGTGCGGATCAACGGAAAGCCGGGCCACACGCCTGAGGACCTCGAGGCCGAGCTCGCGCGGCTCTACAAGGCGCTCGAGCCCGCTGCCCAGACCGCCCGCTACGAGGACGACACCGAGAACGTCTTTCGCTACTTCAACTCGATGGCCGAGCGCGTCCGCTACAACCTCGAGGTCGATAACGAAAACCGCGAGCTGCGGCTCGTTCCCGATGAGTACTATGCCGCCCACTCGCAGGCCACGCAGCTGCTCGTCGCGCTCGGTCGACACGAGGAGGCCCTCGCCCACGCGCGCGAGAACGTACGCATCGCCCCCTACACCACCGATGCAGTACTCGCCGAGGTCCGCTGCCTCGAGGAGCTCTCGCGCATCTACGAGGCCGTCGACGCGCTCAAGCTCGCCATCGAGCGCACGAGCAATGTGCGCGAGATGTCAATCTGCTTCTACCGTTTGGCGTTCATGGAGTGGAAGCTCGGGCATGGCCCCGCATGTGTGGCGTGCTACCAGCGCGCGATGGAGCTCCATGGCGAAATTCGCGAGAGGGCGGCCCACGAGCTGGGCGACGTCCTCGCCGCCGACAACAAGCTCAGCAAGTTCTCCCACGTCGAGGCTCGTGAGGTGATTCTTGCCGAGGGCATTCCGTACGGCGACGTCGATGCCATCCGCACGATGATCCGCGACGCCGCTGTGGCCTGCACCGACGCCGGCGTTCTTTCCGCAGCGCGGCCGCTCGCCGGCATGCTGCTCGAGGCCGACGGCGACGACGTCCTCCAAGACGTCTTCACCTCGCTCGGCCCTTCCCGCCCCTAGCCTTGGGACAAAAGGGACGGGGGATTTTGTCCCAGTTTGTGGAGACTCTCCACGCCTTGGGACAAAATCCCCCGTCCCTTTTGTCCCAAGGCTAGGCGATCGGCGGCGGAACGAGGACGTCGTAGCGGACTGCTTTGCCGGAAACGGTATAGCTCGGCTTCACGCCCGCGAGCTCGGGGCCCTTAGGCGGCCGCTTGATCACGACCTTGCGCGGATGGGCGGCCAGCGCCGCCTCGACCAGCGCTTCTTCCTCCTCGCACGGCTGCTCAAGGTGGTGGAGAAGCTGGAACTTCTTTTTTACCGCGGCGGACTTGGTACGGCCGGGAAACATCGGGTCCAGATACACCACATCGGGCACAAAACCCAGCGACGCGAGACCCTCGATGCTATCGCCGCCCACAAGCTCCATTCGGCAGACGATGCCCGCGAGCCGCGGGTCCGCAGACGCGCGCTCGAGCGCATCGGCCAGAAGGGCAAAGATTGTCTTGTCCCGCTCAAAGAGCGTCACGCGGAAGCCTGCCGCCGCGAGCAGAAGCGAATCCTCGCCAAGTCCCGCCGTGCAGTCCACGGCCGTGGGCCCATCGACGCCGCGCACACGCGCCGCCTTGACAAGCAACTCGCTGCCCAGGCGGTCGCGGCGCAGGCGCGGAAGCATGCGGGAGAAATCGCCGCGCAGCTCCATGCCGTCGCCCACGAGCGCAAGCCCGCACTCGTCACGGCGAAGCTCCACGGCACACGCTTGGTTTTCCGCCTCCGCTTGACGCGCCATGGCGCTAGTCGAGCTGGATTTTCTCGACGCCCTCGCGGGAGGTCTCGCGGTACAGGGTGAACTTACGGCCAATGACCTGCACAACCTCGGCTCCAAGGTGCTCGGCAAGCTCCTCGGCGGCCTCTCGCGCGGAGAGCACGGAGGTGTCGAGCACAGAGCACTTGATGAGCTCGTGCTTCTCGAGGTACTCGCTCGCCTGCTCGACGGTGCTCTCGGTCACGTTGGACTTGCCAACGATGACGACGGGGTCGAGGTTGTGCGCGAGGCTGCGAAGCTGCCTGATCTGACGTCCGGCGAGTGCCATGGTCTACCTGCTTTCTGTGGCGCCCGCCGGGCTCCCGGCGTGCGTGTTCTCGAATTAGCTGCCTAACGTTAGCAGATTCACGCAGCTTAGGTTACTTGTGATACGGTTCCCCACGCGAAATCTTGCATGCACGGTACACCTGCTCGAGCAAGACCACGCGCGCAAGGTTGTGCGGCAGCGTGATCCGGCCAAACGAGAGGGTCTCGTTCGCGCGGGCGCGCACCTCGTCCGAGACGCCGTCCGACCCGCCGATCACAAACACAATGTCGCTTTTTCCCGCAAGCGCGAGATCGTCGAGCCTGCGCGAGAACTCCTCGCTCGAGCGCTCCTTGCCCTCGATGGCAAGAAGGACCACGTGCGCCCTATCGCCGATGGCCGTAAGGATCGCCGCGCCCTCACGGCGCCTGGCCGCGTCGACGCCGCCCGCGCGCGCCGGGTCCACGTCGGCGACCTCGCGCACCTCGACCTTCGCGTACGCCCCGAGCCGCTTGACGTACTCCGCGCACGCCGCGACCCAGAACTTCTCTTTGAGCTTGCCCACGCACACGACGGTGTAGCGCACTTATTCCTCCTTGCGTCTGATCCGTAAGTCCAGCCACCGGGCCTGTCCGCCTGCCACGGCGCCGCTCGGTCTGTGAAACAACCCGTCGGCGACCTTCTTTCCATCAATCATAAACCCGCTGGTAGAATGAGGTAGTTTTCAGCCGAGCGCAAGGAGGACCCGTGCTTCAAAACGACAGGATTTGGATGGCGCAGGGCGAGAATCCCTGCTATCTGCTCCTCAACCAGGCAAACCGCCACGGCCTCATCGCCGGCGCCTCCGGCACGGGAAAAACCGTCACGTTCAAGGTTATGGCCGAAGGCTTCTCGCAGGCGGGCGTGCCCGTGTTCATGGCCGACGTCAAGGGCGACGTCACCGGCATGTGCCAGGCAGGCGTCGACTCCGAGAACATGCAGAAGCGAATCGCCAAGTTCAGGCTCGATGGCTTCACCTACCAAGGCTGCCCCGCGCGCTTCTGGGACATGAACGGCGAGGGCGGCATCCCCGTGCGCGTCACCGTCTCGGACATGGGCCCGGTCCTTCTTTCCCGCCTGCTCGGCCTCACCAAGGTCCAGGAAGGCGTGCTGAACATCGTCTTTCGCATCGCCGACGACAAGCAGATGCTTCTCATCGACATGAAGGACCTCCGCTCGATGCTCAACTACGTGGCCGAGCACGCCAAGGAGTACACGACGACCTACGGCAACGTCTCGTCCCAGTCCGTGGGCGCCATCCTGCGCGCGCTCATCGCCGTCGAGGACCAGGGCGGCGACGTGTTCTTCGGCGAGCCGGCGCTCGAGCTGTCCGACTGGTTCGCCTGCGACGCGAACGGCCACGGCTACGTCAACATCCTGAACGCCACGCGCCTCATCCAGCAGCCGCAGATCTACTCGATGTTCCTGCTCTGGATGCTCTCCGACCTCTTTGAAAAGCTCCCCGAGGTCGGAGACCTCGACAAGCCGCGCTTCGTGTTCTTCTTTGACGAGGCCCACCTGCTCTTCAACGACATGCCCTCCGAGCTGCTGAACAAGCTCATCCAGGTCGTCAAGCTCGTGCGCTCAAAGGGCGTGGGGGTGTACTTCATCACCCAGTCCCCGAGCGACATCCCCGACGAGGTCTTGGCGCAGCTCTCCAACCGCGTTCAGCACGGCCTGCGCGCCTACACCCCCGCCGAGCAGAAGGCCGTCCGCGCCGCCGCCGCGGCGTTCCGCGAAAACCCCAACTTCAAGAGCGAGGACGTCATCCTGGAGCTCGGCACGGGCGAGGCGCTCGTGAGCTTTCTCGACGAAGACGGCAAGCCCTCGATCGTCGAGAACGCGAAGGTCCTGCCCCCGCAGTGCCTGATGGCCGCCGCCTCCGAGGAGGCCAAGGCCGCCGTGATCTCGGGCCAAGCCGCGCTCATGGCCAAGTACGGCACCGCTGTCGACCGCGAGAGCGCCTACGAGAAGATCCTGGACGAGCAGAAACAGAACGAGGCCGCAGCCGAGCTCGAGCGGCAAAGGGCCGAGCTCGAGGCCCAGAAGGCGGAGTTTGCCAAGCAGCAGGCTGCGGCGCAGAAGGCCGCCGAGAAGGAGGCCGCGCGCCAGCAGCGGGCCGCCCAGAAAGAGGCGGAGCGCCAGGCAAGGGCCGCCGAGCGCGAGCGCCAGAAGCAAATCAACGCCATGGGACGCGTCGCCACCTCCATCCTCGGATCCGCCGGCCGCACCGCCGCCAGCCAGATCGTCCGCGGGCTCTTCGGCACGCGTCGCTAGGCACTAGCCGCCGACCGCAGGTCATCGCCGCCCTTCTTGCCAACGTGATTGGCTGGCAAGAAGGGCGGCTTCTTTGGCTGGGGCTCGCCCGCTGCGGTAGAATCAAGCCCATGGCCGCTCAATACCAGCACATATCCCACGGGTTCGACCCCGTGTTCGACGAGCGCTCGCGCGTGCTCGTCCTGGGCTCGTTCCCGTCGATAAAGAGCCGCGAGAACGAGTTCTACTACGGCAACCCCCAGAACCGGTTTTGGCGCGTGGTCGCCGGGTGCGAGGGCTGCGAGGTGCCGGACACCATTGCCCAGAAGCGCGAGATGCTCCTTGCACACGGTATCGCGCTGTGGGACGTCATCGCCGAGTGCGACATCAAGGGATCGAGCGACGCCAGCATAAAGAACGTGCAGGCCAACGACATCACGCGCATCCTCGAGGCCGCCCCCGTGCGCGCCGTCGTCTGCAACGGGGCCACGGCCGGGCGCCTGTATCGGAAGTTCCTCGAGTATCGCTGCGGCATCCCCGCCATCGTGCTGCCCTCGACGAGCCCGGCGAACGCCGCTTGGAACGTCAATCGGCTGACCGAGCGCTGGTCGGAGGCACTGCGCGATGCCCGCCACGGCGAGGCTGAGCGCAAGCTCGCCGCAAACCTCGCACGCCGCGCGGCGCCCTTGGCCACAGACTACGGCACGCACCGCTCCATGCAGGGCAACAAAGGCCGCGACACCAAGCCCGAGCTCCTCGTGCGCGAGCGCCTGCGCGAGGCGGGGCTCACCGGGTATCGCCTGCAGTGGAAGGTCCCGGGAAAGCCGGACGTGGCATGGCCCGGGCGCAAGGTCGCCGTCTTTATCAACGGCTGCTTCTGGCACCGCTGCCCGCGCTGCAACCCCTCCACGCCGAAAAAGAACACCGAGTACTGGACCGCGAAGTTCGCCCGCAACGTCGAACGCGACCGCGAGAACCTCGAGGCGCTGCGCGCCGACGGGTGGACGGTCCACGTGATCTGGGAGTGTCAGCTCAAGAAGGCCGCGCGCGAGAAGACCTTCGCCGAGCTTCTGCCCGAGCTCTCGCGGGAGCTGGATAAGCCGCTTAACTGAGCGCCGGGGCCCCGAGGGCAAGCCACGCGATAAGCGCGACCTGGGCCGCGAGCATTACGGGCACCGTGAAGCGGAAATACCACTTGCGCGTCTTGTGCCGCACGAGAAGCATGCCCAGAAGCGCACCAGCCGCGCCGCCGACCATGGCGAGCCCCAGCAACGTGGACTCAGGGACGCGGGAGCCGCCGCTTCCGGCGCGGGCCTTGTCGACAATGTAGACGACAAGCGTGACGAAGTTCAGCGCAAAGAGGTACGCGATTCCCAGCAGCGCGGGATACGGCAACTCGGTGGGGTCAAAGAGCATCAGGCACCTTACTGACGGTTGAAATAGTCTTTGGTCGCCAGGTAATAGGTCCGGATGTAGCCCTTCTGGGAAACCACCACGAACTCGCCCGTCGACTCGAGGAAATAAGCGTCGTCGCCGTCCTCGGACTGCGTCTTGTGGAGCGCGTCGGGATTGGAGATCACGGCGTTCGCGCCCGCAAGGTAGTCGGAGGCCGAGCCATAGCCCATCTCGGCGCCGTGCTTCTGGAAGTGCGACTCCAGGCGCTCCGCGTCGCGGAACGTGAGGTTGCCTACCTGGTCGGAGGCAACCACTCCGTAAGAAGTGCCGCCTTGCAGCGCAAAGAGGTCGGATGCGATGTCGTCGAGCCCGAGGACCGAGCCAAGAATCGCGGCCGCGATCAGCGCGACGGTGGTGACCGCCTGGATGATCCGCTGTTTTTGCGACCCGCCGCCGCTCCTGCCCATGACACTCCCCCCCCGCTCGCTGCCTACAGACCCGATGGTACCCCAGCGGCTGGGACAAAAGGGACGGGGGATTTCGTCCCAAAATGTGAAAGCCGCTCCACAAGTTGGGACGAAATCCCCCGTCCCTTTTGTCCCACGGCTCCCGATAAAATGGGACAAAATCCCCCGTCCCTTTTGTCCCACGTGGAGGCTGCATGAGTGTTGAGGAATGGCTCGGCGAGGCGCCGGCAGAGGTCGCGAAGACCACCGAGCGGCTGCTTGGCGAGGTCGCGGGCATGCGTGCGAACGGCCAGACCATCTATCCGCCGCAAGACGACATCCTCAACGCGCTCGCCTGGACCGCCCCCGGCGACGTGCGCGCCGTGATCCTCGGCCAGGACCCCTACCACGAGGAGGGGCAGGCCATGGGCCTGTCCTTCTCGGTACACGAAGGTTGCCGCCTGCCGCCAAGCCTGCGCAATATCTATAAAGAGATGACGGCCGACCTCGGATGCGGCACTCCCGCTTCTGGCGACCTCTCGGGCTGGGCGCGCCAGGGCGTGCTGCTGCTCAACACGACGCTCACCGTGCGCCAGGGAGCCGCGAACTCGCACGCCAAGCTCGGGTGGCAGGTGCTCACGCACCACATCGTGCGCAGGTGCCTCACCCTGCCGCAGCCGGTCGTGTTCCTGACCTGGGGACGACATGCCGTCAAGCTGGTCGACGATGCAATGGCGAACCTGGGCGACGAGGTCGCCGCAAACAAGTTCCGCCTGGCCTCGACGCACCCCTCGCCCCTCTCGGCAAACCGCGCCGGCGGCGGGCTACCCGCCTTTATGGGGTCAAGGCCCTTCTCGCAGGCAAATGCGCTGCTGGTAGAGCACGGTGCGAAGCCTATCGACTGGGAGGCGACGTCGTGGAACTCCAGACCAAGCGCCTAATCCTGCGTCCCTGGGAGGATGCGGACGCCGAGGCGCTCTACACCTACGCGTCCGACCCCGACGTCGGCCCCGCCGCAGGGTGGCCCGTCCACACCTCGGTGCAGATGAGCCGCGAGGTCATCCGCGACGTACTCCAGGCGCCCGAGACCTTCGCGGTCGTGCTGCGCGAAACCGGCGAGCCCGTGGGGTCGATCGGCCTCATGAAACCGCGGCTCAAAGACGTCAAGCCGACCGAGCACGCACTTGAGCTGGGATATTGGATCGGCAAGCCCTACTGGGGACGCGGACTCATTCCCGAGGCGGCGCGCGCCCTGATCGACCACGCCTTCGATGACCTCGGATGCGACCAGCTTTGGTGCGCATTCTATGCGGGCAACGCCAAGTCCGCCCGCGTGCAAGAGAAGCTCGGCTTTGCACCCCATCACGTCGAGGACCACGGGCGCGTGGAGCACTGGCAGCTGTACCAGAGCTAAGCAAGAAGGGCTGGCGAGCGGCGGCGCTACTCCCCCGCCTCGACGCCCACGACGCTCAGCTTAACTCCATCGACGCAAAACGCGACGTCAAGGCCCGCGTACGCCAAGTGGTACACGCGCTCGGGCTCGTGTTTGCTCCCCGCGCGGCGCGGGTCTTGGCGCAGGACCTCGATGAGGCCCGCGAGTTTCCGCGCGGGCACGCGGGCGCGCAGCGCGGCCGGAAAGTCCACGTCGAGCTCCCGCCACGGCGCGTCCTCGATCCAGCCTCCCGTGGCGTCGGGATGGCAGTCGGCGAAGGGGATGTACGGCTTGATGTCATAGATGGGCGTCCGGTCGCGCAGGTCCGCGCCAAGCACATGGATAACGGGCCCTTCTTTGCCGATCTCCACGCGGTCGAGCTTCACGCAGGTTAGGCCGATGGGGTTTGGCCTGAAGGGGCTTCGCGTGGCAAAGATGCCCATGCGCCCAGAGCCGCCCAGCCGCGGCGGGCGCACAGTCGGCGACCACTTCGGGTTGGAAACGGCAGCGTCCGGCGCAGCCCCGCGCGACGAATCCGCCGCAACATCCTCGGCTCCCCCGCCCGGCAACCCGTTCTCAAAAGCCCAAAGCAGCCACAGGTGAGAAAAGCCCTCGAGCCCCGCCACCGCCGACGGAAGCGCGAACTCCGGCTCAAAGACGATGCGGCCCTGCAGGTCAGGCGCCAAGAAGCTATTACGCGGAATGCCGAACTTCTGCGGCAGGTCGGTGCGTATATGCGCGATTGGCTTCATTGTTCCCCCGGACGACAATTTCCGCCGGCGCAAGGCTGCGACGGCACGTTTGTTTAACCCGCACATGATACCAACCTGCACAATGCCGGCCCTCGCAAGGCCTGTCGCTTTGGCGAGTACATCACGAACACCAACGGAATCGCTGCTGTCCCCGCCGAGAAGCCCGCTGCAAAGAAGACCTCTCGCAAGGCCGTTCCCCAGACCGGTGACCAGAGCGTGAACGCCCTCGCCGTCGTCGCCCTCGGTGCGACCGCCCTCGGCGCCGCCGTCGTCATGAAGAAGTGCAACGAGCTCTAAGCCGCGCACTTCTTGCCATCCAGGCAAGCACTCAAAGCTAGACAAATCGAAGCCCCGTTGGATATTCCGGCGGGGCTTCATCTCATTGTCGGCTTCATGGTGTGGCATACGGCAAAGCTGTCGCCTTCCTACCCGGCGGGCAGGATCTCAATGAGATAGCCCTTCGCGTCTGGTCCCGTTGCATTAGAAACGCTCGGGATGTCGAAGTTCCTCATCCTGATTGCGTTGAAGATTCTTCACGCGCTCAGGATGTCCTTCTCCGTCAGTCCGTGCTTCAACGCACGGGTGGATGACGGTTTCCCTCCGTCCATCACGGTCATCAATACTCGCCCTTTGGCTTTTAACAGAATAATTTTAAGTCATCATCTAACAAAGCTGAAACGCAGAACCCCTAAGTTGTTCGTATCACCTCTCCATTGAAATGGCGTGGGGCCGCACTTACCGTGCAGCCCCACGCATCGTCACCTTCCCGTCTTTGTTTGTTGGACAGTAAGCGACACCAGCCCACCAAGTATGTTGAATCCGACCATGCCGGTGAAACAGGCGGCCCAATATGGCACGGTATCGACAAGCGCCTGCCAATCGCCTTCTAGCACGTCAATCACAATGGACCATACAATGCATACAGTCGAAACCGAGCAAAGAGCCAAGCTGGTTGCAGCTGCGAATGCCAGGCGGTTTCTTTGCCATCTATTACGACCGGCAAAACATGTAATCGTCAACGTAGCCGAAGCAAGACCAAAGGCAACGCCTGTATAAATTAGAAAGTCATACATGGCGGCATTCATGGCTATTAGTTACAGGTGATTGGATTCATAGAGGTCCTCCACGGTTCGAGGTTCCATTCCCCAGCAATTGTCGAGTAAACGGGACGCGCATGGCAATAGAACTGATCTTTCATGCATGCAACGTTTTTATTCCCCCACTGCGAGTCATTGCGAAACTTCGTATATGTTGCATTCCACCCATTTGCCGCATCAGTAGAAGACCAAATGCCAGTGTTAATCGGACCTAAAGCCAAATTGGCACGTCCCTGGTTGTCGTACTTCCAAGTTCCATAGTTAAAGTAATTTGGAAACTGACCGATCCAGTACATCTCATCTTGGTTATACATAGGGGCTGGAACACTTGCCAGCGCTTCTTCACTGATCCTTATTTCGGCATCAAGACTCGACTCGCCAATCTCAAGTAACCATTTCTGACGCTCGGTATCCCCATCCTCAACAGCATCTATATACTCGTTGTAAAGCTCCTCGAAACTGCTGAATGGCGCATAGATGCTCGTTTCGTCGGCATAAGCGGTAGCCGGCAACATCAAGACAACCCCCAAAACAAGATACGACAGGATACTCAGCAACCGCTTCATAACAGGCCTCCAATCGCTGTTGGTCCAAGCCGATACCGAGTGGTAGCGGGTTAAAATATACTTCCCCCCTTAAGGAAGCCTTAATCGCAAGGTGGTGGCTGATATGCGCAAAAGGTCTATTTCTCGCGTTAGACGGTTTTACTGCTACATAGCAGTTTTCTTGTTTGCTCTCTTTGTAGGAATATCGGTGAACGGATACACTGAGACCGAGGGAAACAAAGCAGCATATGGGCCAACAAGACAGGTAAGGGTAGAATCTTCAGAATCGAACTCGGAAGACAGGCTTCTCAAACTCGAGCTAATTGGATATGCGAATGCCATTGAAAGCTTTAATGAGCTGACCGTTGTCGAGGCTGGTTCAAAAATATCAGCAGGAGAAGAATTCCTTCTGTTCGTCGGCAGACCAACATGTGAATGGTGCAGAAAGCTCGCTCCATCGCTCCAAGAGGTCTCGGAGAGCAGGGGCATAACCGTCTTCTATCTTGACAGCACAAACACAGAAACAGATTCTGAACTGGCTAATTTCAGGGACCTGTACGACATCTCAACGGTCCCAGCTGTCATCCTTTTTAAAGTTGATGGATCGCTCATCAAACTCGATATAGACCTCAGGTCGAGCAATATGACCGACGAAATAAGTTCATCATTCGATGAACTCGCATCCTCAAACTATAATGTACCGACGTTTTCAACACATTAGATCGATTGCGTGCCGTCCTCAGTTCAGGACCCTCGATAATTAGCTTCGATATTGTCGTGTTGTGCTCGTCGGCACCGGTACTGATAGCCTGGTTCTGCTCGTCGGTCATCTAAAGTGTCGCGCATTCCCCTTCTTGCGAGACGTAGAATCGACCTTGTAAAACATGACTGATTCCCCGCGAGGATTTCGCTCGGAGCTTTCGACGCCGAAGCCACGAGTCCGGCTGGCTTCTTAGTCACCATTCTCAAAGCCTTCTTTGACTTCCTCGTGAACCGCCTCGTAGCCGAAAAATGCCGTCGCCGAACGATGTACTAAAGGGGCTTCTTCAGCGCATCGCGGTTCGCTCAAGCACTATCTTGAGCTGCCTTAAGCTCCGGGTCGTAAGCACAGCTGGGTGGGCTATTTCTGGAGCTGCCAAGCTAATATATGCTTTCAATTGCTCGTCTCACGTACCCTCTTAAGGGGCAGATAAAGCCCATTCTTTGAGAGGGCAGCACCGAGCTCTGAAGGAAACAGAATCCGGAGAAGGTTAAATCAATATAGAGATTAAGATCCACCCGAGACTGAGCCGTCTCCCATTTGCCAATGTCCAAGAATAGTGGGGCAGCTCATGCTCCGGCAGGGCCTTGCCATGCGCAACCAACGATTGCTTGGCAGCTCCCGCGCCCGTGGCCATACTTATGCCAACGAACAAACCCGCAGGAAGGAGCCGTCATGGCATTCGCAGACAAGCTCGTCGCCATCCGCCGGGCGCACAATCTCACGCAGGAAGGCCTCGCAGCCAAGCTCTACGTCACGCGCCAGGCCGTGAGTCGCTGGGAGCGAGGCGAGGTCACCCCGGGCATCGACATGATGAAGCTCATCGGCGCGGTCACGGGCGAGCCGCTCTCGCACCTGCTTGAGATGCCTGAGCACTACTGCGAGAGCTGTGGCATGTACCTCACACCCGACGACCTCGGCACCGACGCGAACGGCAAGAAGACCGACCGCTACTGCAAGTGGTGCTACGACCACGGCGAGTACACCTACGACACCACGATGGAGGCGATGATCGAGGACTGCGCGCCGCGGCTCGCCGAGAACGAGGGGATAACGCTCGACGAGGCCGTCTCGCTCATGGGCGCGGTGCTGCCGCAGCTCGAGCGCTGGCGTGCCGTCCGCACGAACGAGAAGCACTTTGGCGCCGAGGCCCGCGAGCGCTACGGGAACGAGGCGGTCAACGCCGCAAACGAGAGAATCCTGGATATGGATGCGGCCTCATGGAACGACCTGAAGGAGCTCGAGCGCGCGGTCTTGGGCCAGCTCTCGATCGCCATGGCGAACGGCGACCCGCGCGGTCCCGAGGCGGCAAAGCTCGTGGCCATGCATCGCCGCTGGGTCGGCCTTCACTGGGGCACCGCACCCGAGGACGCCGCTTACCTGGGGCTTGTTCAGGGATACCTCGCCGATCCGCGCTTCGTGGCCTACTACGACGGCCCCTGCGGCGAGGGAGCAACGGCGTTTCTTGCCAAGGCCGTGGAGACCACGGTCTAAGCCGACAACTAAGCCAATAAGAAATGCCCCGCACGGAACCCGAAGTCCCGTGCGGGGCACAGTCATTGCAACGGTCCGCAGTCGCTACGCGAGCCAAGCGGCGACGGCGTCGGCGCTCGCGGCGGCGTTGGAGCCCTTGATGGCAAGGCCCTCGATCACGGTCGCACCGGGACACGCCTTGGCCACGTGCTGCTCGATCTGACCCATGCCGCTGCCCTCGTGGGTGCACAGCGGCCAGATCTCCTTGCCCACAAAGTCGTGGCCCTCGAGGAAGGAGTACACGGGCATCGGCATCGTCCCGCACCAGTTGGGGAAGACGACGACCACGCGGTCGTAGCCCGACACGTCGACGTCGCGCGCGAGCTCGGGGCGCGCCTTCGCCTTGAGCTCGGCCATCGACTCCTTGACGCACGCCTTGTACTCCGCCGGGTACGGCTCGACGCGCTCGATGTGGAACAGGTCGCCTCCGCAGGCCTGCGCGGCAAACCCGGCGAGAACCTCCGCGTTTCCGTGCTCAAGCTCGGCGACGCCGCCGTTCACATAGTTCTGCCCCGCGTGCGAGAAGTACGCGACCAAGGTCTTCATGCAAGCCTCCCTGCTTGGTTTCAAACGAATCGAAGCCCCTTATACCCAACCGGACGCGCGAAGGCCAGCGCGAAGGCTAGAACGTCACGTTGCCGAACTCGGAGAGCTTGAGGCCCTCGTTGTGCTCGACGGCCCAGTTGATGTTCCACTCGGAGGTAAAGAGCAGCAACTTGCCGCCGCGCATGTCCTCGACGCGGCAGGTGTCGCGCGTGAGGTTGAGGCGCGGCACGTCGACCTCGTCCGGCGGGTTCTGGATCCAGCGGATCTGGTTGTAGGGCAGGCCTTGGCGGTAGACCTTGACGTGGTACTCGCTCTCGAGGCGCTGCTCGAGCACCTCGAACTGCAGCACGCCCACGACGCCAACGATCACGGACTCCATGCCGGCGCCGAGCTCGCGGAAGATCTGGACGGCGCCCTCCTGCGCGAGCTCCTCCATGCCCTTGACGAACTGCTTGCGCTTCAAGGTGTCCACCTGCGAGATCTTGGCGAAGTGCTCGGGCGCGAACGTCGGGATCGGCGGGTACTGAACGCGCTTCTTGCCAGCGCAGACGGTGTCGCCGATGCTGAAGATGCCCGGGTCAAAGAGGCCCACGATGTCGCCGGCGTACGCCTCGTCCACGATGGCGCGGTCGTCGGCCATCATCGAGGTGCCCACGGCGAGCTTGAGGCTGCGCTCGCCCTGCATGTGGTAGGCGCTCATGCCGCGCTCGAACTTGCCCGAGCAGATGCGCACGAAGGCGATGCGGTCGCGGTGGTTCTTGTCCATGTTTGCCTGGATCTTGAACACAAAGCCGCTGAAATCGTTCTCGACCGGGTCGACGAGCTCGCCCGTAAGCTTATCGGTGTAGGCGCGCGGAGGGGACGTGAGGCGCAGGAAGTCCTGGAGGAAGGGCTCGACGCCGAAGTTCGTGAGCGCGGAACCGAAGAAGACGGGCGAAAGCTTACCGCAGCCCACGGCGTCGAGGTCGAGCTCGTCGCCGGCGCCGTCCAGAAGCTCGATGTCGTCCATCAGGTTGTTGTGGTTCTCCTGGCCGATGAGCTCCTCGAGCGTGTCGCTGCCGAGTTCGGCCTCGATCTCGCGGACCTTCTTTGTGGCGTTGGCGTGGCCGTCGCCCTCGAAGGCGAGCACGCGGCGGGACTGGCGGTCAAAGACACCGCGGAAGTTGCGGCCGGAACCGATGGGCCAGTTCATGGGGTAGGTGTTGATGCCCAGAACGCTCTCGATCTCCTCCATGAGCTCGAAGGGGTCGCGCGCGTCGTGGTCGAGCTTGTTCACGAAGGTGAAGATTGGGATGTGACGCAGGGTACAGACCTTGAAGAGCTTGATGGTCTGGGCCTCGACGCCCTTTGCGCCGTCGATGACCATGACGGCGGCGTCGGCGGCCATGAGGGTGCGGTAGGTGTCCTCCGAGAAGTCCTGGTGGCCCGGGGTGTCGAGGATGTTCACGCAATGCCCGTCGTACTCGAACTGCAGGACCGACGACGTGACGGAGATGCCGCGCTCCTTCTCGATGTCCATCCAGTCCGAGACCGCGTGCTTGGCGGAGCTCTTTCCCTTGACGGAGCCGGCCGTCTGGATACTGCCGGTGTACAAGAGAAGCTTCTCGGTTAGGGTGGTCTTGCCGGCGTCCGGGTGGCTGATGATGGCGAACGTGCGGCGCGAAGAGATCTGGTCCTTGAGGCTGGCCATGTAATTCCAATCTATTGCGACAAACCTTCGATATTATAGCCAGCCGACGGCCGAGGTCCGGGCTCGTCCCGGGACACGACGCCATGCACACGGGCCGAGGCGGACGCCGCGTTGCGGGCGCTTCCTGCGGCGCACTTCTTGCCAACAAAACAACGCGCAAGTTTGACATCTACAGCTCGAAAAATCGCCTCTTGACGTCAAACTTGCGCGTTATTCGCCCGCCGGCAAGAAGCCCATGGCGCCGCAGATGCCTAGCGGTTTCGTGTGCAGGCCTCATCAAGCCCCAAACCCCGCCCATGACGTGGCAGAATACAGGAATGACTCAAAATCCGCCCGCGCTTTGGAGGAAGAATGCCCGAGGCAATCCGCAAGGTCAACGTCATTGGCCACCTCAACCCCGACACCGACAGCATCTGCTCGGCTATCGCCTACGCTTACCTTAAGAACAAGGTAGGCGACACCAACATCTACGAGGCCCGCCGCGCCGGCGCCGTCAACCGCGAGACCGCCTTCGCGCTCAAGCACTTCGGCTTCGCCGAGCCCCCGCTGATCACCACCGTTACCCCGCAGATCAAGGACACCGAGGTGCAGAAGCAGGGCGGCATCGACGCCGAGACGAGCCTGTTCGAGGCCTGGAACGTCATGCGCGAGACCAAGACCGACACCCTCTCGATCACCGACGGCGACGACAACCTGCTCGGCCTCATCGCCACCAAGGACATCGCCAACGCCAACCTCGACATCTTCGACATCGAGGTCCTCGGCAGCTCCAAGACCAAGTACGCCAACATCGTCTCCACCCTCAACGGACAGATGATCCTCGGCGACCCCGAGGAGCGCGTCGTGTCCGGCAGCCTGCGCGTGGGCACCACCCCCGAGATGATGGAGGATGCCGTCAAGGCCGGCGACCTCGTCCTCGTGACCAACCGCTACGAGACCCAGCAGTTCGCCGTCGGCTCCGACGCCAGCTGCATCGTCGTCTGCTGCGGCGCGCACGTCTCCAACCAGGTCAAGGAGTCGGCCGAGCGCCACGGCTGCGCCATCATCGCCACGCCCTACGACACCTACGCCGCCGCGCGCCTGATCTGCATGTCCATCCCGGTTCGCGCAAAGATGATCCCCGAGAAGAGCACCATCAAGTTCAGCGTGAACACCGCCGTCGACGACGCGAAGAAGACCATCGCGAGCTCGCGCCACCGCTTCTTCCCCGTCATCGACGAGGACGGCAAGTACGTGGGCCTCGTCAACACCCCGAGCCTGCTCACCGCAAAGAAGAAGCACGTCATCCTCGTCGACCACAACGAGCGCAGCCAGGCGGTCGAGGGCCTCGAGCAGGCCGAGATCATGGAGATCATCGACCACCACCGCATCGGCTCCATCGAGACCGAGGCCCCCGCGCTCTTCCGCAACATGCCCGTGGGCTGCACGAGCACCATCATCTACCAGATGTACAAGGAGTCCGGCATCGAGATCCCGAAGAACATCGCCGGCCTCATGCTCTCGGCCATCATGTCCGATACCCTCGCGTTCCGCTCCCCCACCTGCACCTCGATGGACGTCAACGCCGGCGAGGCTCTGGCCAAGCTCTGCGGCGAGGACATCCCCACCTACTCCGACGCCATGTTCGAGGCGGGCGCCGACCTCACCGGCCGCTCCGCCGACGAGGTCTTCCACCAGGACTTCAAGGTCTTCTCGCGCGGCAACGCCAAGTTCGGCGTGGGCCAGGGCTCCTTCATGACCGAGAACTCCCGCAAAGCCGCCGAGAAGCTCGTCGGGCCCTACCTCAAGGAGGCGGCAGCCAACGAGGAGCTCCCGCTCGTCTTCTACATGTTCACCGACGTGAAGACCTCCACCACCGAGCTGCTCTATTTCGGCGAGGGCGCCGAGGACGTCATCCGCCGCGCCTGGGGCGTCGAGGTCAAGGACGGCATGGCGGTGCTTCCGGGCGTCGTCTCCCGCAAGAAGCAGATGGTGCCGCCGCTCATGGCCACCTTCCAGAAGATCCAGGAAGAGCAGGACTAGTGTCCGACCTCCGCACCACATTCGGCGTAACGGACCCGCGCGGTGGCATCGCCTCGCGCGGGTCCTCCTTCCTCGCCGTCGTGTCGCGCATGCGCTACATCGACCGCTGGGCGCTTATGCGCAGCTCGCGCGCCGAGAACCTCGCCGAGCACTCGCTCGACGTCGCCATGATCGCGCACATGCTCTGCGTGCTTGGTCGCGTCCGCCACGGCCGCGACCTCGACGCCGACCGGGCCGCGCTCATCGGCCTGTACCACGACGCGAGCGAGATCATCACCGGCGACATGCCCACGCCCGTCAAGTACCACGACCCGGCGATCCTCGACGCGTACAAGGCCGTCGAGACCGGCGCGGAGCAGCGGCTCCTCGACACCCTGCCCGACGACATCCGCCCGGTATACGAGCCGGTATTCGCCCCCACGGACGGCGACGAGGACGAAAATGACGGCTACCTGCGCCGCCTCGTCAAGGCCGCCGACAAGATCTCGGCGCTGATCAAGTGCGTCGACGAGCTGCGCGCCGGCAACCGCGAGTTCGAGAGCGCCGAGGCGACCTGCCGTTCCGCGGTGGACGAGCTCGCCGCCGAGCTCCCCGAGGTCGCCGACTTCGTCACCGAGTTCCTCCCCAGCTACGGCTCCACCCTCGACGAACTCCTGTAGTTGGGACAAAAGGGACGGGGGATTTTGTCCCAAATTGTGGAGACTCCCCTCCGCAGCATCACATTTTGGGACAAAATCCCC
>UQIF01000010.1 GCA_900540955.1 uncultured Olsenella sp. | reverse complement strand
AGCCTCCCTTTCCTCGGACTTTTATTTCCCTGTCCAAGAAATGGGAGGCAGTTCACGGGGGGTTTCCCCCGGCTCTTTTTATTAAGGAGGCAGGCCCGTGAGAGAGCTTTCGGTATTTATCGACGAGTCCGGCGATATCGGCACCGGTTCCGAATACTATCTCCTGACCCTTGTCTTCCACAACCAGTCCGATGACATCGACTCTTGGCTCAGCAGCTACGAACAAGCCTGCACAGCCAGCAACCTACCAAAGGACACGTTCCACTTCACGCCTGTTCTGCGCGGCCACGCCCCATTCGATTCCATGGGCTATTCAACGAGGAAGAGGCTTCTAAGCCGTTTTCGATACTTTGTCGAGAGGCTTCCCTTCAAGTACGTGTGTCTCTCCTATGAAAAAAGACGATTTTCCAATACCGCCGACCTACAAGCCAAAATGCAGCGCGACATCGAACGGCTCATACGAGACAACCTTGTATTCTTTCAAGAATTCGATGTCGTCAAAGTCTATTACGATAACGGCCAGAGCATCGTCAGCACATCCGTTCACGGAGCAATAAGCGCGGCGCTCTTCGAGGACGCCGTTGTATATCGCAACATCAAGCCGAATAGATACCGTCTCTTCCAGGTTGCGGATTACATCTGTGGCATTGAGCTTGCTGCCATTCGATATGAGCGCAATCAGGCGGGGTCAACCGAGGAGCGTTTTCTCGGATCATGAAAGGACTTCAGGCAGAACTACCTCAAGAAGCTGCGCAGGCATCGGCTTGGGTAGCGGACGGCGGCAGGCATCTTTGCCCATTCGGCGACGATGCGATTGACCTAGGCTTGCGCGAGAATCCAGGAGCATCGGTAAATGAGCCGTCGGACTGCGCGGAAATCCGGGAGCGTCGGTACCGACGGTCCCGGATTCTGGTGAAAAGAAGCCCTTCTTGCCATGTTCTGCGCGGGAATTGGGGAGCGTCGGTACCGACGGTCAGCGATTCTGGCGCGGCGCGGCGTCTGCCTTACCGACGGTCCCGGTTTCCCGCGCAGCGCGGCACTCGCTTTACCGACACTCCCCGATTCCCGCACCCACACACGGCACCCCCTCCCCACGAAAAACAACCCAAACCCACCGCTGGCGGATCGGACGTCCTTCCTCCCCCGCCGGCACGCTATAACGTCTTGCGTGGCGTTATCCAAAGTGAAAGGCGGTTCCATCGTGGACATCAAGGACGTCAAGAAGGTTACTATCGCGGGGTGCGGCACCGAGGGCAGCCAGATTGCCTCGATGGTCGCGTACAAGGGCTTCGAGACCACCGTGTGGCTGCGCAGTGAGGCCTCGATCGAGCGCGCGAAGCCGCGCCTGGAGAGCGTGAAGAAGCAGATCGTCGCCGCGCTCGACGCCTGGAAGGCGGACCCCGCCCAGTACTGCCGCGGGCTTTCCGACGAGCGCGACCTTGCGCCCGAGGGCATCGACGAGCTCAAGGCCGCCGCGGAGGAGCGCCTGCCGAAAGTCCTTCTTACCACCGACGTCCAGGAGGCGTTCGGCGACGCGGATATCGTGATCGAGTGCATCAACGAGGACCCGGCACAGAAGACCGCGCTCTACGAGGCGATCGCCGACGTCATGCCACAGAAGACGCTGCTTTTGACCGACTCCTCGACGTTCCTCCCCAGCACCTTCGCCGACGCGACCGGGCGCCCCGACCGCTACATGACGCTGCACTTTGCCAACCAGATTTGGCGCAACAACCTCACGGAGCTCATGCGCCACGACCGCACGAGCGACGAGTCGTTCGAGCTGGCGGACAAGTTCTCCTACGCCATCGGCATGATTCCGCTCAAGCTCAACAAGGAGCAGCCGGGCTACATCCTCAACACGCTGCTCATCCCCTGGTTCCGCGCCGCGCTGCAGCTCGTGGCCACGGGCGTCTCGGACCCCGCAACCGTCGATCTGTGCTGGGAGCTCGACACCGGCGCCACGCCCGACCAGACGCCGTTCCGCAAGCTCGACAAGGTCGGCCTGCCCCTGGCGCTGCACATCATGGGCATGCAGCCGGGCGCCGACGATCCCGACTCCGTCGCGGGCAAGATTGTCGCGCTGCTCAAGGGCTACGTCGACGCGGGCAAGACCGGCATCGCCGTGGGCGAGGGGTTCTACCGCTACGACGCCGAGGGGAACGTGGTGGAGTAGGTCCGGGAGATCCAGAACTGTCCGAAACGTAGTCGCCCGGCCTGATTCAGCCGCGAGCTGAGTCGGTCCGGGCATTTTTTATGGGCTGCAGACCGCCGCGAGAACTTTGCTCCTCCGGAAGCGGCGAACAGCGGCGCCCAGCTGGACAGCGCTCCTTTGACCGAAATTACCCGCACGGCACGTCATGTACCCCCATACTTAGACAGAACTTCTTGATAACCGCTCAACTCGGAAGCAATTCAAATGGATGATCAAATACGCCCAGCTGGAAGACTCAACAATGACCCCATTTACGAGGCTGAAGAAGCCGATGACATCGAGCCCGAACTCAAGCCTCTGGGCGCTGGAGACATCTATGGCCCCCGTCAACGTATGAAACGCGCCAAGCAAGAACGCAAGACTGCGAATGAAGCAAAGAAGGCCGCGGCAAGCCACCTTAAAACGGCACAGCAGGAGAGCGAGGCTAGCGGGTTGAGCACGGAGGAGGACCGGTGAGCTTCGCCGAGTCCGTTCGCTCAATTACCGGTGTCTTCGGCGCAATGGCAAGCGTTATCACGAGCGCCCTAAAGTTTCTTGCAAGGTTACCTCTTTTATCAGGCATAGCCATCATTTTTGTTATTGTGCTCTTGGTCGCACCAAAAGCCGCCGATCTAACATCCAACGGCATATCGTTCATCTCGGGCCTTGTGGACAAATACGTCACCCAACCCGCAGAGCGTAACGCCAATAAGACCCCCGTCACCGTAAACAAAACATCCCTTAGGAACGCCGTCAGCATCGGCAAGCTCATTGACGCGACCGTTCCATACGAGGGCTTAGCGGTAAAGACCAACGATAAGGGCGAGGAAATCTGCCATATCTATTACGAAACGTCCATCTTCGCTTACGTCAACACCAATGAGATTGACTTTATTATTGATGAAGAGAACAAAACCGTTACCCCATCCCTGCCCGACCAGCAAATAGAAGTCGATATCCCATCAGCTAGCTCAATCAGCTACTTTGAGGATAATCCTGGCGTCGAGCTCGACGAAGCCCTTAACCTCTGTGAGGCAGACGCAAAAGCTGACGCCGCGGACAACCAAACGCTCATCACATGCGGCCAGGCAAGTTTAAGAAAGACAATTGATGCGTTGATCAGCCCAACCCTTGACGGGAACGGCTACAGGATCTCTTGGTAGGTGAGGCAGTCATGAAAAAGATACTAGTAGCCACGTTCGTTGCCATCGCGTGCGCCGCCGCCCTTGCAATCGGCGGCATCTTTGCGTGCACGGTGCAAAACCAGCAGCAAAGCGAACAAGCCGCAGAGGCGGAAGCCACCCAGCAGGAGGCAGACCTGAGCGGCATCAATGAGGTCGCGGAGCTCACCACGATCGAGGCGCGTTATCACCAAGTCGCTAAGTTCACCTACGAAGCGGACGAAGGCTTGACGGGAATCTGGAAGCACGGCTACAAAAAAGCGTGGCGTGAGTTTGACGGAAGGGCATATTTCGGAATTGATGCCAGCAAGGTCGCAACCTTGCGAGAGGGAAACGTGATCACTATAAAAATGCCCCGTGCAACGCTAGTCGGAGATCCGAAAATCATCAAGATGGATAAGCTCATCGTTAAAACGGGCTTCTTCACCGATTTCACCGATGAAGACGAACAAGAGATGACCCGCATTGCCCAAGAAGATTTTCGGAACAAGGCTGCGAGCGACACGTCAATGATCAACCAGGCGACGGAAAATGCTGAGAAGATCTTGAAGCGATGGGCCGAATCTGTTGGCAAAACCTGCGGCGATGACTTCACCGTCCAGTTCGAATACATCGATTAAGGTCGATGAAAATCTGCCTGCGACTTCATCTTGATCGTCAAATTAATCTAGCTATGACTCTGGCCATAACCCTAGACATCTAAGGGAGGGGCGCAGCATGAACGCAGCCGCCATCGGCCTTGCGGAGGCCAAGGATAGCTTCACTCGCGTAACAGCCGAGGTCAACCGCACCGGCAAGCCCGTACCGGTGCTGCGCAACAACCGCCCATGGGTCACAATTTCGCCGGCAGCCGGAATCGCCAAGCCCGATATGGTTGCCGTAGCCGTCGACTTCATGGACGAGTACGCCGACGTCTTCGACGAGCTTTCCAAGTGAGCAGCTTTCTTCTTGCTGTCAAAGGAACAGGCGCCGTTGTCCACGACGCTGCATTTAATCGGCAATGCAGCAGGGGTGTCCCGCTCGAATCGCCTGCCAAATAGGTTAAGAGCCAGGTCGGACAAGCAACATCCCGAAAAGAGCAAGGCGCGCTGCTTCTACAATTTGGGCAGCCCAATGACCACGTTTGCAGGAGGCGTGCCATGCAGCAAATAGCACCAAGTCAAAAGAGCCGCGGGGACATCGCCTCCGCTGTTTCATACGTCGATGTGGCCCTGCAATCCGAGCCCCAGCCGAGCATTTCCGACTGGATCTGTGAACGCCCGCTGTTGAAGTTCGGCATTGTTGCCCTCCTGATCATCGCCGCCCTTCTTTCGGAGTTTGTCGGGCGCCCGCATTTTGAGAACGTCGAAACCTGGAGCGGCACCATTGAGGTGATCGACGCCAAGAAGGACAACGTGCTGGCGCTCACCACCTCAACCATCGCGCTTTCAGCCGCCATCTCGGCCCTCCCCGACGACACCGGTACCCCCGTGGCAGAGCAGCTTACCCAGCTCTCCGGCAACCTGGGAATCGTGCTCGCGGTGCTCTACCTCGAGAAGTACCTGCTCACAATCTTGGGTTTCCTATCGTTTGGCGTGCTTGGACCCGCCGCTTTCGTGCTTCTTGCCGCCTCGCTCCTCGCGCACGGCCGTCTGAGCACCGGGCACACGCTGTTCATTCTGGGCGTCCGCATACTCCTTGTTGGCATCATCGCTGTGGCAGTGGTGCCGGCGAGCGTATGGGTCACACAGCGCATCGACGAGACCTACCAGATAAGCATTTCGCAGGCGGAGTCAGGAGAAAACGCCGGGGGAAGCACCGAAGAAAGCGAGCCCACAGGCGGCGAGAGCCAGGAGAACAAGAACTTCTGGGACAGCATCGCCAGCGGCGCCGCACAGCTCGTCTCGAACCTGAAGGATAGCGTCAAGAGCGTGACCGACGGCGTGGTCGAACAAGTTACGAATCTGATTGAAGGCGCCATCGTTATGATCGTGACCTCGTGTCTTGTCCCTCTTTTGGTGCTCGCCGTGTTCCTCTGGATGGGGCACTCGCTGGTGGGCATCGACGTCTCTGCGCCGACCAATTACCTGGCGCGGCGTTTGCCTGGGAAGAAATAGCATAAAGAGAGGACCGGCGGGGCTTTGCGCCGATGACGATACGCGCGCGGTCAATGGCCCGCGCGGGAATTCGGGACCGTCGGTAAACGGGCCTTTGAGCTGCGAGGTAAACCGGGAGCGTCGGTACCGATGCTCCCGGATTCTGGTGAAAAGAAGCCCTTCTTACCGCCGCCTGCGCGGGAATCGAGGAGTGTCAGTACCGACGGTCGGCGATTCTGGCGCAGCGCGGGTACCGCTTTACTGACGCTCCCCATTTCTCGCGCAGCCGTGCCAGGGGTTCCAGATGTCATGCTTGGCGCACGTCCTAATTTGGGACAAAATCCCCCGTCCCTTTTGTCCCAGTTTTGTCCCGAAATTGTCCCGCAGGGGTATGTCGAGATAAAAAAGTAGGGACCCGAATGGGTCCCTACCAGCAAGTTTATGGTCGCGGGGGCAGGATTTGAACCTACGACCTTCGGGTTATGAGCCCGACGAGCTACCAGACTGCTCCACCCCGCAATATCTGCGAGCGCGTTTGCGCAAGAAAGAACTATACGCGCAGTCTCGGTCGGAGTCAACGATGTGAAGGGTTCTCCACAAATCGGCCACCCTACCCCCCGTCGACGAGCTTTGCAAAGTCGTCCTTCTCGCCGATGCCGTCGCGGACGCTGCGCAGGCGCACCTTGCCGGCGGCAGCACGCTGCGCGTTCTCGCCGCACGCGAAGTCAACCCAAGCGCGGGCCTGCGCAAGGTTCGTCGCCCCGCGTGCGATAGCCGTGCACCCGTGCGCAACGAGGCAGCCCTCGCGCGGAAGCACGACCTCGACCTCGCCCGTGAGGTCGGCCATCGCCGCGGCGGCTTGCTCGTACACAAGGCCTGCCACGGCCTCGCCGGAGAGCACGTCCTCGAGCACGTCTTCGCTGGTGGCGCGCACATTTCCGCCTGTCTGCGCGTCCATCGCCGCGAGGAACGCGTCACCGCCCGGCACGACGCTGCCGTCCTCCGCCGTGGTCACGAACGCCGGCAGCAGATTGCCCACCTCACGCACCGCCTCGCGAGTGGACTTGCCCGCAGCATCCGTCTGCGGGTCTGCCGCGGCCACGAGCCCGGCAAGCCGCTCGTCGAGCAGGTCTCCGTAGCCGGAGATCTCCACCCCGAGCTCTGCCGCCTTCGCGGAGTTCACCGCAATGGCGCACACCTCGCGCGTCGCGGGGGTCACGTAACCGTCGGTGTTGCGGCACTCATCAAGCACGCCGGTGTTCTCGGACGAGAAGTACTTCTCGAAGCACGCCTCCCCCGCCGAGTACCAGTCCTCGTCGCCGCCCCACACCACGTCGGCGATCACGCGGCCCGCGGCGACCTCGGCCGCCACGTCGTCGCGGCACTCCGCCGCGCTCTTGCGCACCACATCGACCACGACGCCCGTTTCCTGCATGAAGCCGGGAACGAAAGCGTTGATCAGAGCCTCATCGCAACACGTGTACATGACGAGCTTGCCGCCAACCTTGGCATCCGCGCTCGCACCCGAACCGGAACCGGACGCCGCGTCGCCGACCTTTGGCTCCGACGGCACCTCGGCGTCGCTCGCCGAGCAGCGCGTCACGCCAAGAGCCGCTCCTGCGCCCACAGCAAGCGCGCCAACGCCCATTCCAATAAACGATCTCCTGGTCAGATGCGGTTTCTCCATAACGCTCTACCCCTGGAGGAAGGCCGGCATCTGGCCGGTCCTCGCGGCGCGCGCAATCTCGAAGAGCGCGTCGGCCACGCCCTCGTCCGCGCATGCGCCGATGTGGTAGTTCGCGGTCGCCGCGACCTCGGGCGTCGCGTTGGCGACGGCCACCGAGTACGGGACCTCTCGCAGGATCTCGAGGTCGTTCTCGGCGTCGCCAAAGACGACGACCTCGTCGATGCCGATCCCCGTGGCATCGAGCAGCTCGTGAAGCCCGCGCGCCTTGCTCACGCCTTGCGGCATGATGTCGAACCATCCCGGGATGGGCGAGACGATGCGCAGCTCAGGCACCTTTTCCGCTACGATGCGGCGCGCTTCCTCCATCTGCTCGGGCCCGTCGGGGCACGCGATGGTGGCCGCCACGAAGTCCACGTCGGGCACCTCGTCGACCATGCCGCCGACGAACTTGACGCGCGCCTCGTAGCGGTTGAGGACCTCCTCGGAGGGGGCGCCCACAACGTAGGCCGGGTTGAGCAGGTTCGACTCCGCCGGGTAGCACACGAGGAACATAGTGGTATCCGCAACCGCACGCGCTATCGCCACCAACCCGTCGTGCGGGATCAACGTGAGCGAGACCGTAGTTCCCCGTGCGCGCACGCGCTTGCCGTTGGAAAGGACGCCGGTCTGGAAGCACGACTCGTCCGCGCGGAACAGCCTCATGAGCTCCACGGTGTCGCGGCCCGTCGAGGGCCCAAAGAGCACCCCGGCGTCCATCGCCGCGTGGATGGCCTCCAGCGTGCGGGGGCTCGCGCCGCGCGCACCGAGGGGAACCAGCGTGTTGTCCATATCGGAAAGAGCGAGCTTAATCAACTTGTTCCTCTTTTTCCTTCTTGCCGCGCGCGTCGCGCGCGAACGGCTGCCAAGGCTTGCGCTTCATCTCGGTGAAGTCAGGCCCGCCGACGCCGAGCGGCTCGAGGACGTCGAAGCGGTCCACGTGAAGAAGGACCTGCTCGATGTCGACGATGCCCTTGATCTTGTACCTGCGTCCGTCGATGTCGGTGATCGCGAGGTCACGGTAGCCGGAGGCGCGCCGCGGGCCGCTCCACCTCATCGAGGCGATGTCGGAGTAAAAGAAGCAGATGCTGCGGCCGACCAGAGGCACGATCACCCCGCGGTCCTCGAACAGCGAGACCTTGTAGCGCGCCATCATGAGCCACAATACGAGCGCCATCCACGCGAACGCGTCCGCAAACGCCAGCACGCAAATCATGTCTGAGTCAAAGAGGCCCACGCCGCAGAACGTGCCCAGAAGCACCCCAAGACACCCGACGAGCAGCATCGCCACGGCGAGCGAACGTAAAAAGTCGGGCGGCGCAAGGTAGGTGTCGTGGTGGCTGTGGTGGCGCTCAGCAAGCCGCATCGGAGCCCCGGCGCGCTCGAAGAGCGCGGCGGCCGAACCGGGCAACACGGCGAGGATGCTGAGCGTAAAGTAGTTCACGCGCCTACGCCCCCTGCGCGACCGCGAACTTGGCCACAAGGCGTACGAGCATGTCCACAGTGGCCTCCATGCTCGCCACGGGGATGAACTCTCGGACGGAGTGCGCGTTGTAACCGCCGGTGGCGAGGTTCGGGCACGGCAGGCCGCGGAAGGTGAGCTGTGCGCCGTCGGTGCCGCCGCGCACCGCCACGATGGAGGGCGCAAGGCCCGCCTCGCGGTTGGCCTCGAGCGCGTTGTCGATGAGGAACTCCTTGCCCTCGAAGTGCTCGGCCATGTTGCGGTACTGCTGGCGAACCTCAACCGTCACCGTTCCCTCGCCGTAGCGGCCGTTGAGCAGCTCGGCGATCTGGTGGAACGTGGTCTGGCGCGCAGCGAACTTATCCGCGTCGAAGTCGCGCAGAATGTACTTCAAGGTGACCTCGGACGCGGAGCCCTCGATGTCGGTCGGGTGATAGAAGCCCTCGCGGCCGCAGGTGTGCTCGGGGCGCTCCCACGCGGGCACGAGCTGCTCGAACTCGGAGGCGACGGTGATGGCGTTGACCATCACGTCCTTGGCGCTGCCGGGGTGGACCATCACGCCGCGCACGCGGACCGTCGCCTCGCACGCGCTGAAGCACTCGTAGTTGAACTCGCCCAGGGTCTCGCCGTCGACGGTGTAGCCGTACGCCGCGCCGAGCTCGTCGAGATCCAAAAGGCCGGCGCCATGGCCGATCTCCTCGTCGGGCACGAAGGCGACCTTGATGGTGGGGTGCACGAGCTCGGGGTCCGCCGCCAAGCGGGCAAGAAGCGCGCAGATCTCGGCCACGCCGGCCTTGTCGTCCGCGCCCAGAAGCGTCGTGCCGTCGGTGACCACGATGTCCTGGCCGACGAACTTGGCCAGGTCGGGAACCTGGGCGGGTGTGGTCTGCACGGGCGCGCCGTCGACGACGCCGGCAACGAGCGGGCCGCCCTCGTAGCGGACGACGCGCGGCTTCACGCCGGCGGCCGGGGCATCGGGCGCGGTGTCGATGTGGGCGCAGAGCATGAGCGCGGGGGCGTCCTCGGCGCCCGCCGACGCCGGCAGCGTGGCCGTCACGTAGGCGTGCTCGTCGACCGAGACATCCTGGAGGCCGATGGCGGAGAGCTCCTCACCGAGCACGCGGGCCATCTCGTGCTGGCGCGGCGTGGAGGGCGTCTCCTGCTCGTTGTCGGGGTCGGACTGGGAATCAACCTGCACGTAGCGCAGGAAACGCTCGAGGACGTCGCTCATCTGGGTGGCCTTTCTTTGCCGCGGATCAATCCCCTCGATTCTACCGCGGCGAGCGGGTGCGCGGCCCCGCGGGTCCTTCTTGCCCGCCGCGCACCGCCCCGCCAAGCCCTCACAACGCCTAACTCCCACACAGCGGACGCATTTCGGCCATTTTCGGCCCAGATGCGTCCGCTGTGTGGGAGTTAGATCATCCGGGGGCGGCCCGAATGGAAAAAAGGTCCGGGAGAACCCTTACGACTCGATACCGGCGTTGATGGCGTCGGCGATGGCCTTGCGGTCGTCGGAGGTGCGCAGGAGGGTCTTGAACTGCTCACGCATCAGCAGGACGGCGGTCTTGGACAGCAGCTTGATGTGGGTCGTGCCGGCCTCGACGTCGGGGACGAGCAGCGCCAGGCAAATATCGACCGGTTTGTTGTCGAAGCTCGGCCAATCGAGCGCGTGGTCGTTCTTGAAGACGATGACGGCAGCGTGGTCGATGGCGGCGCTCTTTGCGTGCGGCACGGCGAAACCGTCGGTCATGCCCGTCTCGCCCATGTCCTCACGGTCGAGAAACGCCTGGTAGACGGCATCGGGATCGGCTGTGATGCCCAGCTCGCCCGCACGGTCGGCGAGGAAGCGGAGAACCTCCTCGCGGCTCTGCGCGCTCTGGCCGACAAAGACGTTCTCTTCCTTGACGAAGTCGCTCATGGGACTCCCCTCTCTGTGAATACTCACAACGTTGTATCTAACAGCCCGGGCTCGGCGGCCCGGCCGTTACTTCAGTTTGTCTGCGAGCAGCACGCTCGCGACGCCGAGCGCGGTCATTATCCCCAGAACGGGGAGGAACGAACCGCAGACCCCGTACAGCATTCCCGCGCCGAACGAACCGGCGAGCGAGGCGAAAATGCTGTAGGTGTTCACCATGGCCATGTTCTGCGCCATGTTCGCCTGCCCCCACTCGGTGCGCGAGACGAACGGCATGGTGACCACGGCGGCTCCCCAGCTCATGCCGGTGAGCAGACAGGCCGCGGCTTGGACGGCCAGGCTGCCGGATAGAAGCGACGCAATCATGACGACCGTCGCCGCGGTGCCGCCGAAGCCGATGATCCGCATGGTACGGCCACGGCCGAGCTTATCGAGCGCGATGCCGCACGAAAGGCGGCCGACGCCGCTGCCCACGTTGACGAAGCCGATGACCACGGCGGCGGCCAGGTCGCTCGCGCCGAGCGAGAGCGGCAGCTCGCGGCCGATGCCGGTGATGCCCATGCCGATGCTGCCGAGCATGAACAAAAACGCGTAGAGCAGCCAAAACGTCGTCGTCCGCAGCATCTGCCCCGTGGACACGAAGCGGTCGTCGGCGACCTCCGTGCTCGCGTCGCCCGCGCCCGCCGCCAGCTCTGCGGCCTCCGCATCGCCGGGCGACTTGAGCGCGGCGGCGCTTCCCGCCACGAGCGCGGCAAAGACAACGGCGAGGCCCACGAGGGCCGCCCGCCACGGCAGGACGGAGTAGAGCTGCGTGGCCACGGGCCCCAGAACGAACCCGCCGGCGCCGAAGCCCATGAGGCACACGCCCTGGGCAAAGCCGCATTTGTCGGGGAACCACGAGGTCACCATAGGGATGACCACGTTGTAGACCCAACCGATGCCGAAGCTCGCCACAACACCGTAGGCGGCATAGGCCATGTAGAGCGCCGCGGTACCCGAGGCGGCCGCAGTGCCCAGGAAGCCCACCGTGAGCATGGCCGCGCCGGCAAGAAGCGCCGCCGCGTTCTTCTTTGCGCGGACCAAGGGCCCCACGGCAAGGCTGCCCAGCGTGAACGAGCAGATAGACAGCGCAAAGACGAGCGTCATCTGCGCGACGGACCAGCCGAACTCGACCTTGAGCGGCGCGAGCAGGACGGAGTAGGCATAGATCAGGCCTAAGAACAGCAGCAGGGCCGTGGACACCACCAGGAGTTTATTTCTTTTCTTGTCGAGCATCATCATCCCCTAGACGCCGGACTCGGCGCGGGCGTTGCGGGCAAAAAAACGACGGGGCGCGCGGCGTGGGAGGGCACCGCGCGCCCCGGCATCGCCTAAAGGCGGAAAAACTTAGCGGGCAGCCTTGAGGATGTTCTCGATGTCCTCGACGTAGAGGAACTTGAACGCGCCGGCGTGGTCGCCGCCGCGGGCGTCGACGGCGCCCTGAGCCATCTCGTGGATCTGCTCGTCGGTCGGCTCGATGCCGAGCTCAGAGAGGCTGGTGGGCAGGTTGATGGAGTGGCACCACTCGTCCCAGGCCTCGATGCCACGAAGGCCGGTCTCCTTGGGGTCGTGGAAGTTGTTCTGGACGCCCCAGACGTTGACGGCGAACTGAGCGAAGCGCTCGGGGTCGACGTCGATGACGTACTTGGCCCAGCTGGACCAGATGGCGGTCAGGCCGGCGCCGTGGGCGACGTCGAACATGGCGCCGATCTCGTGCTCGATGGCGTGGCACGCGAAGTCGCCGACGCGGCCGAGGCCGGTCAAGCCGTCGTGGGACTTGGCGCCTGCCAGCAGCAGGTTGGCGCGGGCGGCGTAGCTCGTCGGGTTGGCAAGCGCCTCGGGGACGAAGGTCTTGACGGTGCGCATGAGGCCCTCGGCCAGCTCGTCGGAGAGCTCAACGTGCTGCTCGGTGGTGAAGTAGCGCTCCATGGTGTGCATCATGATGTCGGCGCCCGGCGCAGCGGTCTGGAACGCGGGCAGCGAGTAGGTGAGCTCGGGGTTCAGGATGGCGAACAGCGGGCGGGCGCACTCGTGGTTGTAGGAGCGCTTGAGCATGGTCTCGCCCATGGTGTCGATGTTGATGACGGTGGAGTTCGAGGTCTCCGAGCCGGTGCCGGCCAGGGTGGAGATGGCGCCGATCTTTGCGATCTTATCGGTGCTCACCTTGCCGAGGAAGAGGTCCTCGAGCTCGAAGTCGTTGGCCAGGCCGTAGGCGATGGCCTTGGAGGAGTCGATGGCGGAGCCGCCGCCGATGGCGAGGACGAAGTCGACGCCCTCCTTCTTGCACAGCTCGACACCCTGCTTGACGAGCGAGAGGCGCGGGTTGGGCACGACGCCGTCCATCTCGACGTACTCGATGCCCTCGGCCTCAAGGCCGCGCTCGATGCGCTCGAGCAGGCCGGTGGTGCGCACGTAGTCGCCGCCCCAGTGGATCAGGGCCTTGTGGCCGCCGAACTCCTTGATCAGGCGGCCGGCCTCCTCCTCGGTGCCCTTGCCGAAGACCATCTTGGTGGGAACGAGATACTCAAAGTTGACCATTGCTGGCGTTTCCTTTCGTAACGGATTGACTGGGAAAGAAGTGCCCTACTCCTTGGTGAAGTACATCGAGATGCCCTGGCCGCCGCCGATGCACATGGACACCATGGCGTCCTGCTTCTCGGGGTGACGCTCGGCGAGCTCGTAGGCGCACTTGATGGCGAGGATGGTGCCGGTGGCGCCGATGGGGTGGCCGATGGAGATGCCGCCGCCGTAGATGTTGACCTTCTCGGGGTCGAGGCCGAGGTCGCGGGAGACCGCGAAGGCCTGGGAGGCGAAGGCCTCGTTGATCTCGAAGAAGTCGATGGCGGCGAGGTCGAGGTCGAGCTTCTCGGCGAGCTTCTTGGAGGAGAAGTACGGCGAGTAGCCCATGAGGGAGGCCTCGTAGCCGGCGACGGCGAAGTCGCGGATGCAGACCATCGGGGTGCAGCCGAGCTCCTCGGCCTTGGCGCGGGTCATGATGACCACAGCCGCGGCGGCGTCGTTGAGCGAAGAGGAGTTGGCGGCGGTGACGGTGCCGGTGCCGTCGGTGACGAAGCACGGCTTCAGGCGGGCGAGGCTCTCGGCGGTCACGCCCTCGCGGGGGTTCTCGTCGGTGTCGAAGACGGTGACGGCGCCCTTGCGGCCGTGGATCTCGACGGGGACGATCTCGTCCTTAAAGACGCCCTCGGCGATGGCCTTGCAGGCGCGCTGCTGGGACTGGGCGGCGAAGGCGTCCTGCTCCTCGCGGGAGACGTTGAACTTCTTTGCCACGTTCTCGGCGGTGATGCCGTTGTGGGACATGTCGAGCGGCCAGGTGAGGATGTCGATCACGCCGTCCTCGAACTGCTTGTGGCCCATGCGGGCGCCCCAGCGGGCGGAGGGCACGTAGTACGGGAGCTGCGAGAGGGACTCGGAGCCGCCGGCAACGACGACCTCGGACTGGCCGCACTTGATCTCCATGATGCCGTCGGCGATGGACTGCAGGCCGGAGCCGCACTGACGGTTGACGGAGTAGGCGCAGGTCTCGTTGGGCAGGCCGGCCTTCAGGCTGATGGCGCGGGCGACGAAGCCGTTGGGGCCCCAGCCGCCCACCTGGCCGATGATGCACTCGTCGACGACGGCCGGGTCGATGCCGGCGCGCTTGACGGCCTCGGCGACGACGATGGAGCCCATGTCGATGGCGGACATGGTCTTCAGGCTGCCGCCGAACTTGGCGACGGCGGTGCGGGCGCCGGAGACGATGACGATGTCGTCGGGGCTGTTCTCGAACTTGCGGTTGCTCATGGCAATGCTCCTTCTAAGGGATAGCTGGATGCTGGCGTGAGGTGCAAAGAAGCGCGCGGCGCTCGGGCGGGGCTACTCGGAGTAGTCGTAGAAGCCCTTGCCGGTCTTGCGGCCGAGGTTGCCGGCGTCGATGAGCTCCTTGAACACGGGGGCCGGACGATACAGGTCGTCGTGGTCGTAGCCCTCGTAGAGGTTCATCAGCGAGGCGTAGACGACATCGATGCCGGCGAAGTCCATGAGCTCGCAGGGGCCCATCGGGTGGTTGCAGGCGAGCTTCATGGCCGTGTCGACGTCCTTGGCGCTGACGCCCTCGGACACGAGCCAGGCGCCCATGTTCTCGTAGGGGTTGATGACGCGGTTGACGATGAAGCCCGGGGTGTTGGGGGCGTCGACCGAGACCTTGCCGAGGGCGTCGGCGAACTCGTGGGTCTTCACCGCGGCCTCGTCGGAGGTCTTCTCGCCGCGGATGATCTCGACGAGCTTCATGACCGGGGCGGGATAGAAGAAGTGCAGGCCGAGGACGGACTCGGGGCGCTTGGTGGAGGCGGCGATCTCGTCGATGCTGATGCCGGAGGTGTTGGTAAGAAGCACCGCGTCCTCGTCGGCGAACTCGTCGACCTTCTGGAAGGTGGACTGCTTGAAGTCGAGGCGCTCGGGGACGGCCTCGATGACGAACTTGGCGCCGGCGACCTCAGAGTAGTCGGTGCTGTAGGAGAGGCGGTCGAGGATGGCCTGACGGTCCTCGGCGCTCATCTTGCCCTTGTCGACCTTCTTCTGGAGGAGCTTGCCGACAAGAGCCTCGGCCTTGTCGAGCGGACCCTGGGCGATGTCGATGTTGACCACGGTGAAGCCGGCCTGAGCGCAGGCCTGGGCGATGCCGCCGCCCATAAGACCGCTGCCGATGACCGCTACCTTGATTGCGTCCATTTTGGTTCCTTTCGAACGATGTGTCTGAACTGCGGTTGGTTTTAACGTGCAACCCAGATGCCGAGGCTTCTTGTCGGACCCGGGGTAATCTACGTAGCTACTTGGAGCCTGCGCAGGCGAAGTCCCGCCGCCTCACTTGGCCTCGAACCCGGAAAGAAGCCCGGAGGGGCCATCCTGGTTGAAGAGGGACGCGTCCATGAGCTTGAGGTCGTCGGCGACGATGGGCGTGAAGTCCATCATGTCGAGGACCTGCGTCTGGAGGTCGATGCCGGGCGCGATCTCGACCAGCTTGACGCCCTCAGGCACGAGCTCGAACACGGCGCGTTCGGTGACGACGACCACGCGCTGGCCCTTCTTTCTTGCTGCCGGGCCGTTGAACGAGAGCTGGCCGACGTGGGAGACCATCTTTTTGATGGCGCCCTCCTGCAGGATGGTGAGCTTGCCGTCCTCGAAGGAGTACTTGGCGCCCTTGGCGGTGAAGGTGCCGAGGAAGACGACGGTCTTGGCGTTCTGCGTGATGTCGACGAAGCCGCCGGCGCCGGCGCAGCGCGGGCCCATCTTTGTGGAGTTGACGTTGCCGTCGCCGTCGAGCTCGCCCATGCCCATATAGGTCACGTCGACGCCCGCGCCGTCGTAGTAGTCGAACTGCTCGGGGTGGCTGACCATGGCGAGCAGGTTCTGGCCGATGCCGAAGTCGATGCCGCCCAGCTGGACGCCGCCGTATATGCCGCTCTCGACGGTGATCATGACCTTGTCCGAGAGGCCCTCCTCGGCGCAGACGCGGCCGACCATGTCGTTGGGGATGCCGGTGCCGAGGTTGACGACGCAGCCCGGGTAGAGCTCCTCGCAGCCGCGGCGGGCGATGAACTTGCGCTCGTTGAAGGGCGCGGGCTCGACGGCGGACTGGGGGACGCGGAGCTTGCCCACGTAGGAGGGGTCGAAGTAGATCGAGGAGGTCATGCGGTGGTCCTCCTCCGGGTTGGGGCAGACCACGACCTCGTCGATGAAGACGCCCGGGACGGTGACGTCCTTGGGGTTGATGGTGCCGGTCTCGGCAACCTCGCGGACCTGGGCGACCACCTTACCGCCGTAGCGCTTGGTGGCAAGGACCGCGTTGAAGACCTCGAGCTTCATGGCCTCGTCGGTGGTGGTGAGGTTGCCCATCTCGTCGCAGACGGTGCCGCGGATGAGGCAGACGTCGATCGGCACCTCGTGGTAGAACATGTACTCCTCGCCGTGGATCTCGATGATCTCGGAGATGTCGGGCAGGGGCTTGGTGCGGTCGTTCATCTTGCCGCCCTCGACGCGAGGGTCGATGAAGGTGCCGAGGCCGACCTTGCTCATCTTGCCGGGAAGGCCGCAGGCCATCGAGCGGTAGAGCTGCGCGATCTGGCCCTGGGGCAGGCAGTAGGCCTCGACCTGGTTGTTTGCGATCATGTCCATCCAGCGAGGCTGGAGGCCCCAGTGGGAGCCAATGATGCGCGTGACGAGGCCCTCGTGGGCGAGGTGCTGGATGCCGCGCTGGCGGTCGGACTGGCCGCAGGAGTGCAGCAGTGTGAGGTTGCACGGGTGGCCGGTGGAAAGGAAGCGCTCCTCGATGGCCTTGAGGTTTGACTCGGAGGCCGACACGAGCGTCATGCCGATGGTGCAGATGGTCTGCCCATCCTCGATGCCTTCCGCGACCTGCTGCGGGGTGACGAAGTTTGCCTTGAGGGACTTGCCTGCCATGCTCTTGGTTTCCTTCCTTTACGACTGGTAGCCGAGGGTTTTGAGGACCGCGTCGCGGACGGCGGACCTGTTTGGCTTGTCGCCCCTCGTCTGGGGGATCTTGTCCACAAAGACGAAGGCGACAGGAATCTTGAAGTGGGCGATCCTGGACGCGAGCTCGGCCTGGATGTCCTCGGCCGAGATATGGGACCCGGCGGCGCGCACGATGGCCGCCACGGGGACCTCGCCGTAAAGCTTGTCGGGCATGCCGGCCACGCAGGCCTCCGAGACGCCGTCGAGCTCGCAGAGGACCTCCTCCAGGGCCGAGCACCAGACCTTCTCGCCACCGCGGTTGATCATGTCCTTCTTGCGGTCGACGACCCAGACCATGCCCTCGTCGTTGGCGTAGGCGAGGTCGCCGGTGTGAAGCCAGCCGTCCGGCTCGATCTCGCCGCCGTCGTGGCGGAAGTAGCTGCCCGTCACGCAGGCGCCGCGCAGGAGGAGCTCGCCGGTCTGCCCGCAGGCGACGTCGGCGCCGTTCTCGTCGACGATCCTGGCGTCGACGCCGGGGACCGGCTTGCCGGTGGCGCCGGCGTACACGGAGGTCGGCGAGTCGAGCGGGAAAAGAAGCGCCGGGCTCGCGGTCTCGGTCATGCCGTAGACCACCTGGAACGTCGCGGTGGGCATCCACTCGTGGAAGCGGCGCATCGTGGCCACAGGCTCGTAGCTAGAGCCCGAGAGCATGCAGCGCACCGAGGGCAGCGACGGGAACTCGTCGCGCAGGGGCAAGAGCTCCGCGAAGGAGGTCGGCGACCCGTGGAGGTAGGTGATCTGGTCGTCGCGAACGGAGGCGAGCACGCGCCGCGCGTCAAAGAGGCGGTGCAGGTAGGTCGTCGCGCCCACGTACACGAACTGGGCAAGAAGCGCGATGAGGCCCGTGACGTGGTAGATGGGGATCGGGATCAGGCAGCGGTCTGCGGGTGTGGTGCCCATGAGGCGCTGGTAGACCATCGTGGCGTGGACGACGTTGCGGTTCGTGAGCATGACGCCCTTGGCGCCTGACGTGGTGCCGCTGGTAAACATCATGATGGCCACGTCGTCCGGGCCGCCGCAAGCCTCGCACACGGGGGCGAAGCCCTGGGCTTGCGGAAAACCGAAGCCCTTCTCGCAGTTGGTCGCGACGACGGTCTCGGAGGGGCGCACCGGGAGGCTCTGGCGCCAGGGCTCGAACTCCTCGCCCATGACGAGCGCCTTCAGATCGGCAGCGCGCGCGATGGAGGCGACCTCAGGCTCGCGGTACTTGGTCGGGATGGGCACGCAGGCGCAGCCGGCCTTCGAGATGGCGTAGAAGGCGACGGCGAACTCGGCGTCGGCGTGCATGAGCAGGCCCACGCGGTCGCCCGCCCGTACGTTCGCGTTCGCGCAAAGGTAACCCGCCAGATCATCGGCATAGTTCTTGAGCTGCTCGAACGTGATGCGGTGACCCCAGTCGTCGACGATGGCCACGGCATCGGGCGTCCTCGCCGCGGTGGCGGCGAGCTGCGCGTAGAGCGTGGGCTCGGCGGCGTCGAAGGTGTACACGTCGCGGTCGCCGACGCGCACGAGGGACATCCCCTGCTGAACCGACTGGTTCCAGCAAGAAGCGCCGCTGATCATCGTTTTACCCCCAGACCCTTGCCGATGGAAAGAAGCGCGAATGTGCGCTGGGCGGCCAGGCGGAAATTGACCTCCGCCGACGCCAGGACCTCCTCGATGGAGGAGACGTCGATCACCGTGGGAACGAGCGCGTCGACGCCGCAGCCAATAAGCTCAGTCGCGTCGGCGCTCATGCCGCCGACGACGGCGACGCAGGGCACGCCCGCCTTGCGGCAGCGCGCGGCGACGCCCGAGACGACCTTGCCGTGGGCGGACTGGGAGTCGGCGTGGCCCTCCCCCGTCACACAAAGGTCGCACCCGGCGAGCGCCTCGTCGAAGCCGACGAGGTCGAGCACGCGGTCGACGCCGCCCACGACCTCGGCGTCCAGAAAGAGGCGCGCGGCAGCGCCGAGGCCGCCCGCGGCGCCCATGCCGGGCTCGGCGGAGACATCGGTGCCGAAAGCGGCGGCGAGCACGGCGGCGTAGCTTTTCATGCCGGCCTCAAGCTCATCGGCGCAGGCGGGGTCGGCGCCCTTCTGGGGGCCGAATACATAGGTGGCGCCGCGAGACCCGACGAGCGGGTTGTCGACGTCGCACATCACGTGGAAGCTCGTCTGAGCCACGCGCCCGTCCATGCCAAAGAGGTCGATGGAGTCAACGCGGGCAAGGTCAGAGCCGGTGCCCGCGAGCTCGGCGCCGGTCGCATCGAGGAAGCGGGCGCCGAGGGCGCGCATGGCCCCCATGCCGCAGTCGTTGGTGGCCGAGCCGCCGATGGCAAGCGTGATGTCGCTCACGCCGCGCGCGATGGCGTCGGCGATCAGCTCGCCGGTGCCGTAGGTGCTGGTAAGGCGAGGGTCCCTCTCCGCAAGCGAGAGCAGGGGCAGGCCGGAGGCGGCGGCCATCTCGATGACCGCGAGCCCTCCGGGAAGAAGCCCGTAGCTCGCCTCGACGGGGCGGCCCAGCGGGTCGGACACGGCAAGCGTCACGCGCTCGCCGCCGAGCGAGGCCACGAGGGCATCCACCGTCCCCTCCCCGCCGTCGGCGACCTCGAGCGAGTCGAAGGTCGCGTCCGGAAAGAAGGGCGAGGCCTCCTCGGCCAAAAGCTCAGCGGAGCGGGCCGAGGAGATGGTGCCCTTGAATGAGTCGCATGCGAAGAGGAACCTCGTCATGGGTGTTAGTCCGTCTCTTCCATCTTGTCGTCGGAGAACTGGTAGCGGCCGGCGGAACCAAAGAGGTCCATGTAGCGCTCGAGCCACTTGGAGGCCTTCTCTTCGGCATCGGTCGCGACAAAGATATAGTCCGGGCTCGCGTTGGCCGCGAGGAACTCGCGGACGGCGCCGACGTAGGCGCGGGAGTAGTCGGTCCACAGGTTCACCTTGTTGATGCCGCCGGCAACGGCCTTCTGGAAGTTCTCGTCGCCCGCACCGGAGCCGCCGTGGAGCACGAGCGGGTAGTTCTGACCGAGGGCGGCCTTGATCTCGGCGAGGCGACCGAAGTCCAGACGGGGCACGTAGTCGGCGGGGTACTTGCCGTGAGCGGTGCCGATGGCGACGGCGAGGCAGTCGCAGCCGGTGCGCTCGACGAACTCGACGGCCATGTCCACGTTGGTGTACATGTCGTCGGAACGGCCATCACCCTCGGCAGCCTGGCCGACGTGGCCAAGCTCAGCCTCGACAGAGGCGCCGTGGGAGTGGGCAAAAGCCACGACCTGCTGGACGCGGCGGATATTCTCTTCGAAGGGCAGGCTGGAGGCGTCGCACATGACGCTCGAGAAGCCGGCCTTGATGCAGCGGCAGATGTCCTCGAACTCCGCGCCGTGATCGAGGTTAAGCGCCACGGGGACGTTCAGGGGCTCTGCGATGGCCTTGACCATGGGGGCCCAGACCTCAGGGGTGGCGTTCATCTTGAACTGACGGGGAGACAGGTCCAGGATGACCGCGGACTTCTTTGCCTCGGCTGCCATGCAGGCGGCCTTGACCATGTTGTAGCTGGGGCAGTTCGGAGCGGGAACCGCGTAGTGGTTAACGCTTGCGTGCTGGAGAATTTCCTTCATTGAGGTATACATGCCTGAGTCCTTCCTAACCTTTTCTGTGTGCCTGACTCGCCGGCGGGAGCTAATTTCGACCAGCCGAAAGCGGTTGCGGGGGTACGGCGTTTACAAAGAAGGGCGGGGAGACACGCCGTGGAGTCTCCCCGCCCTGGCGGAGCGAACGTGCAGGGGACTAGCCGAGGAGCTGGTCGAGGACGCCGTTGCCAGCCATGTCGCCTTCCTCGCTGACGGGCTTGCGGAGGAGGAAGTACAGGATGCCGTTGACGGCAGCGCCGGCGAACCAGAACAGGACGAACTGGAGCGGGTTGCTCATCATCGGGATGACGAAGACGCCGCCGTGGACAGCCGCAGACTCAAGGGCGAAGAAGCCGCAGAGGCCGCCGGAGATAGCGCCACCGATCATGCACGGGATGATGCAGCGCCAGGTGTCCTGGACCAGGAACGGGATGACGTACTCCTGGATGTAGCAACAAGCAAGGACGAGGCCGGAGACAGTGGTGGAGCGCTCCTTCTCGGTGAACTTCTTCTTGCCGGCGAAGCGGTCGATGATCTGAGCGAAGCAGACGCCGAGCGGGTTCTGCATGCCGCCGCACATCTTGCAGGCCGCGGGCCCGAGGATGCCGTCGGCGTTGAGGCCGTTGGCCACGAGAGCGACTGCCTTGGAGATCGGGCCGCCCTGGTCGGTGGACATGCCGATACCGATGGCCGCGCCGAAGACAGCACCGCCGATGCCCTGGAGGTTGGTCAGCAGGGAGGTGATGGCGGTCATGAACCAGCCGATGGGCACACCGATGACGTACCACATGAGCAGGGAGGTGACCATGGTGCCGACGACCGGGATGATCAGGATCGGGAACACGGACTGGACGGAGCTCGGGACCTTCTTGGAGGCGTCCTTCAGGAAGTTCACGACGTAGCCGGCAACGATGCCGCCGACGACCGCGCCGAGGAAGCCGGCCTTGATGGTGTTGGAGATGACGCCGACAGCGAAGCCGGGGGCGAGGCCGGGCTTATCGGAGAGGGCGTAGGCGGTATAGGCGCCGATGACCGGCACGCACACGTCGAAGATCGCGGAGCCGATGGAGTAGATCACCATGGCGAGCGTGTAATCCTTGTAGCTGCCGCCGTCGGCAACCAGGGCCTTCATGTCGGCCGCGATGTTGTAGCCGCCCATGGCCTTGGCGATGCCCCAAAGCACGCCGCCGCCGACGATGAACGGGATCATGTACGAAATACCGGTGAGAACAGCGTCCCATGCCTGACGGCCGGCGCTCTTCTTCTTTGCGTTCTTGCGCTTAATCTCAGCCATTGTTACTCAATCGCCTCCAGAACCTCGTCAACGACGCCAAGAGCGGTCTCCAGCGTCATAACCTCATTGGTCTTGCAGCTCAGCGTGGGGATGGGGTCGAAACGCTCGCCTTGCTTGATCTTGACGTCGGCCGCGATGATAGCGGCGTCGGCACGAGCGAGGTCCTCATCGGTGATGACGTTCTCGGCGCCGGTCGCGCCCTGGGTCTCGATCTTGGCCTCGCAGCCGCGAGCCTCGATGGCCTGCGTCAGGGACTCGGCAGCCATAAACGTGTGGGCGATGCCGATCTGACAAGCGGTGACGCCAACGATGAACTTCTTGCCTGCCATTCTCCTTCTCCTCTCTTCTTTCCTTCTGTGTGCGGAACCTGAACCTGGCCAGTACCTCCGCCCTTGCGGGTTCTACTCCTGTGGAGGTTTGTTGGCTTGAATCATATTTCCAACACAGGGTTTAAGGGGCGGAATTGCCATTTTTGGCGCTTCATCATATCTTCGCCATCTCTTGTTCTTGTTTTGTTCGTTTTGTACCCCCGTCTCAGTTGACATTACCTTTGTTTCGTCAATCTAGCACATATACTCTTCATATTTAGCGAGTTGCCCTTTGCCACGAAGTCTCCGATTACCTATGATTCAGCCAACGCAATCACTCGCGTGCGCCCGCACGCATTAAGGAAGGAGTCATAGATGTCCCGTGCCCTGGAAGGCGAGAAGCTCGCCATCAACGCGAACGTCGTTCTCCTCGCTTCTTATTTGTTTATGGGGGTTTGCCTTCTGCTCGGCGCGGTCCTCGTGCTCACGCAGCCCCTCCCCTACGCCGAGAACCTCCTCATCATGAAGGTGGGCATGGGCTGGGTCATGCTTCCCGTCTCCGCCTTCATTATCGGCTCGAACATCACGAAGATCATCCGTCGCCGCAACGCCATCGTGATCGACGAGAAGGGCATCACCGACAACACCGACTCCATGGGCTCGGGCTTCACCCCTTGGGACCAGATTGCGGACGTGCACCTGCTTAAGCTCAAGGATGACACCTTCCTGTGCGCGGTCCCCGTTGACTTCGACGAGTGGGTCAAGACCCGCAACCGCCGCCAGGCGCGCCTCGCCCAGGCAAACATGGACATGGGTTTCGCGCCGATCCGCATCCAGTTCAAGAAGGCCAGCGACCGCGTCAACGCGCAGGACGGACTTGCCGCAGTCAAGCGCTTCCACCCCGAGAAGGTCAGCCGCATCCGCAAGCCCAAGTACTAGTGCCTCTATATAAGTGCCTTTCCTTTGAGGGCCGGTGCCAGCCGGCCCTCACCCTTTTACGACCACACGTTGGGAGCCGCACCCCGTTATGCTCGATGTCTTAGCCAAAGTCGCGTCCTTCGTCGTCATCATCCTCATAGGCACGGCAGCAGGCCACAGCGGCAAGTTCGGCGAGGGCGCCGACCGCCTGATCTCAAAGATCGTCTTTAACCTGACGCTACCCTGCGCCATCATCCGCGCCTTCGAGGCTTCCGAGCTCGACCGCTCGCTTCTGTGCCTCATCGCGATCGGCTTCGCCGCGAACGCCGTGCCCTTCTTTCTTTCGCTCTTCGTCTACGCAGGAAAGCCGAAAGACGAGCGCATCCTGCAGCAGTCCAACGTCGCCGGCTTCAACATCGGCTGCTTCGCCCTCGCCTTCGTGCAGGCCTTCTTTCCCGCGCAGGCGGCGGTGGCCACGTGTCTGTTTGACGCCGGCAACTCGCTCATGTGCACCGGCGGCACCTGGGCGCTCATCCGCGCCTGCGTGCTCGGCACCGATTACCAGTGCTTCCGCGACAGGGCAAAGGTGTTTGCCCGCGCGCTCTTCTCGTCGGTTTCGTTCGACTGCTACGTGGTCCTCATCCTTATGGGGCTCTTTGGGCTGCGCATCCCCCAACAGGCCATCACCCTCATAGATCCCATTGCCAACGCGAATTCTTTTTTGGCGATGTTCATGGTTGGCCTTATGATTAGGTTCACGGTCAACAAGGCCAAAGTTGTTGAACTGATTCGCCTGCTGAGCTGGCGCTTCGTCTTTGCAACCGCGCTGTCGCTGGCCGCGCTGTTCCTGCTGCCCTTCGACCCCGTGATCCGCAAGACCGTCGCCGTCCTCGCATGGGCGCCGGCGCCTTCGATGGGTCCGGTCTACACCCTGTGGGCCGGCGGCGATAAGGGCCTGGCCGGAATGGCGAACGCACTGACAATCCTTGCGGGCGTCGTCGTGATGACCTCGCTCGTGCTTATCCTGGGAGTTTAACCATGGGCATTCTCTGCTTTGGCGAGCCGCTGATCAGACTCTCCACCGTTGCCCACGAGCGCCTTGACGACGCTAGGAACCTCGAGATCTCGTACAGCGGCGCCGAGGTCGTCGTCGCGACCACGTTGGCGCAGCTCGGCCAGAGCGTCGCCTTCGTGAGCGTGGTGCCCGAGAACCGCCTCGGCGCGAACGCAATCATGAACCTCGCGCGCTACGGGATCGACACCGCGCGTATCCTGCGGTCCAACCACCGCATGGGCCTCTACTACACCGAGCGCGGGCGCTCCATCCGGCCGACCGTCGTCACCTATGACCGCTCCGACACCTCGATGGCCAACGCCAGCCGCGATGACTTCGATTGGGACCACATCCTGAACGGCGTCGAGGTGTTCTTCTTCTCGGGCGTCGTGCCCGCGATCTCGGACGAGATGTTCCACGCATGCCTTGACGCGTTGCGCGCCTGCAAAGGGCGCGGGATCAAGACCGTGATGGACCTCAACTACCGCGAGACCATGTGGTCGCGCGAGGATGCGCTCGCAAAGATCGGCAAGCTCATGCCCCTCATCGACGAGCTCGTCGCCTCCGAGGACGACATCATCTCCATCGAACACGCGAGCGTCGAGGAGCCCGACCTCTTTGACTTCTGCCTCAACTGGGCGCGCGGGATGCTCAACGACTACTCGCTTCGCTCGCTGTGCTTCGTCGTGCGCCAGATCGACCGCTACGATGTCGCTCGCATCCGCGGCGCCAAGGTCACGCGCGAAGAAACGTTCCTCTCGCTCCCCCAGCACGTGGCGCTTGCAGACATTTCCAGCTGCGGCAGCGTCTTTGCCGCGGCCATCGTCCACGGTGAGACGAGCCGCTGGGAGCCGCAGTTCCTCGTGGACTTCGCCACGATGTCGTCGGCCTTCAAGGCCACGGTCTCGGGCGACCTCTCGAACGCGACCGAGACCGAGATCGCTTCGCTTCTTGCCGCCGGCGTGAAGCCGAGCATCCGTCAGTAAGGAGGTCGTGGGCCATGGCGTTCAACCAGGTTATCGAGGCCAAGATCAGCTGCAACTGCCTGACCAGCGCAATCATGCCCAAGCCCGGCGCCGTCCTGTGCGGGAACGCCGGCATCGAGTTCGAGACGACCGAAGGCGTGCGGCAGCTGCGCGTGGCTTGGGACGAGATCGTGAGCGTGGAGGCCGACGTTTTTCGCGGCGATGTCCGCGAGCTCGAGGTCCACACGGATACGGGGCAGGTCGTCACCTTGATCCCGGAGGACGGTGCCGCGCTCGTCAAGGCCATGGGTGCGCATCTGAACCGCGACGTCTTCACCTCGCCGAACGAAGCCGCGGCGGCGGAGCCGAGCCTACTGGATAAACTCCGCGACCGCTTGCGACGGGCCGCCCACTGAGCCGTGAAGCCTTCACAACGCCTAACTCCCACACAGCGGACGCATTTCGGCCGTTTTCGGCCCAGATGCGTCCGCTGTGTGGGAGTTAGTTTGTACAGGGGGTCACCAGAATGGGCTCCAGGTAGGCGGCAACTCCGGCCTCGTCGCAAGAGGAGGTGACGTGGTCCGCCGCGGCGAGCACCTCGGGAATCGCGTTGGCCATCGCGACGCCGTCGCCCGCCGCGCGGATCATAGAGAGGTCGTTGTCCCCGTCGCCGAACGCGACCGCGTCCGAAACGTCCACGCCCAGATGCCCGCACAGCCACGCGAGCGCGGCGCCCTTATGGGCTTCTTTGTGGGTAATCTCGATGTTCGACGGCAGCGACGAGGCGCGGCGCAGCGCCGGGTCGGCATCGACGACGCCCCAAACGCGGCGCTTCGACTCATCGTCAAGAAAGAAGACGTTGATGCGGCAGATGTTGCCACACTCCCCCATCAGCTGCTCGAAGTCCCCACGATACCGAACGCGGAACGACTTGAGCTGACGACGGGTCGGCTCGTCGCACTCCATCCGGTCGATGTAATCCCAGCGGTCGTCAAAGGTATATATCTTTCCATCCGCAAAGATGTCGAACGTGATGGGAAGGTCCTTGAGCTTATCATACAAGCCGCGGACCACATCCTTACCCAAATCAACCTCATGCAGAATTTTGCCGGTGCGCACATCACGGATCAAGGCGCCGTTGCAACACACGGCATAGCGCACGGCCGGGTGGTCGACCATCTCCGCCGGGATGCCATTGACGTTTCTGCCCGTGCACGGCACGAACTGGACGCCGTGGCACGCAGCCAGGTCCATCACGTTCTTATTGCGCGGGCAAACCGCCTTGTTCGAATCGAGGAACGTTCCGTCCATGTCGACGAATACGAGTTTGAACACGGAGAACACCTCACAGGTGGATTACGAGAAGCGAATCCTGTCGATTGCGGTCACGCGGTTGGGCGGAACGACGCCGTCCTTGAACGCGATGATGTTGTCCACCACCACGTCGCCCATGCGCATGTTGGTCTCGAAGGTCGAGGAGCCGATGTGCGGCGTGGTCAAGACATTCGGTAAGGTCATGTACTGCCGAAGCGTCGGGGGCTCATGCTCGTACACGTCGGTGGCGAATCCGCCGAGCTTGCCGGAAAGAAGGGCCTTCTCGAGCGCGCTCCGACGGATGATATCCTCGCGCGCCGTGTTGATCAGAAGCACCCCGTCCTTCATCCGCCTGAACTCCTTTGCGCCCAGCAGGTTGAGGGTGGCTGGCGTCAACGGCGCGTGGATGGTGATGACGTCCGACTTGGCAAGAAGCTCCGCCAGGCTCACGTAAAGCAGGCCGTAGTGGGCCGCCTCCTCGCGCTGGACGATGTCGTTGCCAAGGATGTCCATACCAAAGCCCATGGCGCGCCTGGCCACGGCCATGCCGATCTCGCCGACGCCGATGATGCCGAGCGTCTTTCCGTAGAGACTTCGGCCGGGGATCTTGTTCCAGACGCCGGCTTTGAGCTGATTGACCGACTGCGTGATCATGCGCGCGAGGTCGAGCATGAGCGCGAAGGTAAGGTCTGCCGTCTCTTCACGGTTAGCGCCAGGGGTGTTGGTCACGGTCAGGTCCCTGCGAAGGACCTCAGCGAAGTCGATGTTGTCCAGGCCGGAGCCGTGGCGGGCAATCATCTTGAGCTTGGGAAGCTGGGCTATGGTCTGTGCATCGAGAAAATCGTTGCCCAGAATGATCACGTCTGCGTCGCTGGCGTAGCCGACGATCTCCTGCAAGGTCAGGGGACGCCCATAGGGGTTGATAAGGACATCGCATCCCGCAGCCCTGAGCCTTTCCACAGGCTCTTGGCTAAAGATGCCGAACGTTGCCGCGCACGACGCGACCAGAAAACGATCTGACAAGCCCTTATCACCCCTCCACTTTTCTATCAATGATATTCCAGAGACCACGTGGCGAATCAGCCGAGACCAACAATTCAAGGCAAAACCGCCGAAGAACCAATACGGCGCCGGGCGTGCCGCCAATCAAGCACGCTCGACGCCGCATGTACACTACCTAGAAGGACGCTTTACCCGATGACGGCACCGGTCTTTGCGGAACCGACCTGCTGGGCATAGCGAGCCAGGAGTCGGCCGCCGTTCTCGTGAATCACGGGCTTCCAGTCCTGCTTACGGCGAGCAAGCTCCTCATCGGAGACCTCGACCTCAATGAGGTTCTTGGTCAGGTCGATGTTGATCACGTCGCCGTCCTGAATGAGGGCGATCGGAGCGCCGTCGAGCGCCTCCGGGCACAGGTAGCCGACGGAAAGGCCGCCGGAGGCACCGGAGAAGCGACCGTCGGTGATAACGGCGGAGTTCGGGATACCCTTCATGATCTCGGTGACGCGGTGAAGCTCCTTCATGCCGGGGCCGCCCTTGGGGCCCTCGTAGCGGATGACGACGCCGGTGCCCGCAACGATGCGCTTCTCGTTGTAGGCGGCAAACGCCTCCTCCTCGGAGTTGAACACCATGGCAGAGCCGCTCCAGACGTGCTGGTCGGCAGGCACGGCGCTCGTCTTTACCAGGGCGCCCTCGGGGGCGAGGTTGCCGTAGAGCACCTGGATGCCGTTGGCAATGGAAGCAGGGTCGTCCTGGGTACGGATCACATCACGGTCGATGTGGATCTTGGCCGTGAGGTTCTCCTCGAGCGTCTTGCCCGTGACGGTCATCACGGACGTATCGAGGTCGCCCTCGATGGTCTTCAGGACCGCGGGGATGCCGCCTGCCTTGTACAGGTTGACGCAGGAGATATCGCCGTTGGGGACGACGTTGCACACCACCGGGGTGTGAGACGTGGTCTCGGCGACCTGGGTCCAGGTGCACTCGAGGCCGAGCTCGTTGGCCAGGGCGGGCAAGTGGATCAGAGCGTTGAGCGAGCCGCCGATGGAGGCGAGCAGCTTGACGGTGTTGTCGATCGCCGCCTGGGTCATGATGTCGCTCGGCTTGATGCCGCGACGGACGAGGTCGACGACGGCCGCGCCGGTCTGGCGCGCCGAGAAGCGGCGCTGGCTCGTGGAGCTGGGCCACAGCGCACCGTTGGGGAGCATCATGCCGAGGCCCTCGGTGAGGCAGCCCATGGTGTTGGCGGTGCCGAGGAACGGGCAGATGCCCGGGCCGGTGTAGTACTTGAGCGTGCCTTCGATGACCTCGCGCTCAGTGGCCTCGCCGGCGAGGAAGCGGGCGCGGAGCGCCTTGGACTCGGACGGCTTGATCTCGTCGTAGCAGGGGCCGGCGGTCACGAGCGCGGCAGGCAGGTCGATGCGGGCCGCCGCCATGAGCATGGCGGGGATGATCTTGTCGCAGCTGCCCATGTACACGACGCCGTCGAAGCAGCCCTCGCCCACGATCATGGCCTCACAGGAGTCGGCGATGATCTCGCGGTGCGGCAGGCAGTAGCGCATGCCCGCGTGGCCCTGGGCAACACCGTCGCACATGCCGATGGTGTTGAACTCGATGGGCTCGCCGCCCGCCTCGAGGATGCCCTTCTTGACCTCAGCGGCAAGCTGGCGAAGGGGCTCGTGGCCGGGGCAGACCTCGTTCCAGCTGTTCGCGATGGCGATCAGCGGCTTATCGGGATTCTCTAGCGAGTCAATGGAGACACCGGCGGAAGCCAGGTGCGCCTTTGAAATCGCGCGCTGGAACGGCTCCAGCTGGTCGATCTTGCGCTGCATAAGATGCAGTCCTCTCTTTAACGACTATTTGGTAGAGCTGGGCGGACGCCGAGCACTTGTCCCAACGCCCGCCCAAGAAGTTCGTCAGATGAGTCTTACTGCTCGTCGCACTGGGCGGCGTAAGCCTCGATCTTCTCCATGCCGATCTTCTTCTCGACGAGGAACCAGACGGCGGCGAAGACGGCGATGACCACGGGGACCACGATGACGGCGTTCTGGGAGATGCAGCTCCAGAAGACGATGGCGGTCTGGGTCAGGGACGGGCCAGCCATGGAAGCGATCTGGCCATCGAAGGTGAGGCCGGTGGACTGCGCAAGACCGGTGAGGTACGGGGCAGCGAAGGTACCGGCGTAGAGGATGGCGGACATGACGGGGATGCAGATCAGGATGGAGCGGAACACGTTGCCGCGGCAAAGGGCGACGACGAGGGCGACGCGGAAGGTGACGACGGCGAGGTCGGCCAGAGGCATCATGCGGTTGCCGGGGAGGATGAAGGCAAGCAGGATGGTGAGCGGGATCATGATGAGGGCGGTGGTGATGACCTCGGGGTTGCCGACGACGACGGCAGCGTCAAGACCGATGGACAGGCCGTTGCCGCCGAACTTCTCGGAGGTCAGCTTCTGGGCGGCAGCGGAGATCGGCATGAGGCCCTCGACGAACATGGCGGTCATCTTGGGCATGAGCACCATGACGGCGGCGACGTTGACGCCGGTGAGGAACGCCTTGTCCACGGGGAACATGGCGAGGGCGCCCATGGCGATGCCGAGGATCAGGCCGAGCATCATCGGGTCACCAAAGAGGCCGAGGTACTTCTGGACGCTCTTGATGTTGAAGTTAACCTTGTTGAGGCCCGGGATACGGTCGATGACCCAGTTGATCGGGGCAGCGACGATGATCGAGGAGGTGTAGGAGATGGTGGGCAGCGTGACGTCAGGAATGCCGAAGAAGTGCTCGATCAGCGGAGCGGTCCAGTCGGCGAACTTGAGGGTCATGATCGCGGTCATGGCGGTGGCGATAAGTGCCCAGACAATGTTCTCGGTCACGTAGTAGACGAGGATGCCGGCGATCATCATGTGGTGGTAGTTCCAGATGTCGACGTCCATGGTCTTGGTCGCCTTGATGACGAGCATCAAGATGTTGATGCCCAGGATCTCGAAGACGAGGAAGGCGACGATCGGGGAAGCCCAGGTGACGGAGGAGATAGCGCCCCAGCCCACGTCGGTGACGTCGAGGGTCAGGCCGAAGTTCTCGACCATCGCGGCGGCGGCGGGGGAAACCGCGGACTTAAGCAGGTTAACGAGCAGGTTGATGCCAACAAAACCGCAGGTGATGGTAATACCGCTCTTGAAAGCCTTGGAGATGGGCAGGCGGAAAATCAGACCGATGACGGTGATGATGATCGGCAGCATGACGTAGGAGCCCGCGTCGATCAACGCCTTAAACGCATTGAACAGGATGTCCATTAACTAACCTTCTTTCCTTAGTGCAAGTTTTTTAATTCCTAGCCGAAGACTCGGGCTAGTCCTTAAGGGCAGCGAGGATCTTCTGGAGGGTCGGCTCCTCGTTGATGCCGGTAAGAAGCGAGATGGCCATGATGCAGGGGGTCTTGACGTCGGGGTCGGAGAACTTGCCGGAGGTGACCACGAGGTCGTAATCGTTGGCCTTGTCGTGGAGCTCGATCATCCTGCACTGAGTGACGTCGATGGACACGCCGTTGGCGGCGCAGTAGTCCTTGACCTTGGCGGCCACGACGGTAGAGGTGGCAACACCGTTGCCACAGGCGATGATCACGCGCTTGCTAGCCATTTTTCGAATCCTTCCAACTGTTTTTTACGAACCACCGTGGTCCGTAATCTCTGAATTTGGGCGCCTGGTTAGGCGAACTGGGGGGCGACGAGCTCAAACGCCTGCTCGGGGGTCTCGGCGGCGATGACCTTCTTGACGAGCTCCTGGTCCTGGACGAAGCCGACGACCTTCTGGAGCATGTCGAGGTGGGCGTGCGCCTCGGTGAGGGCGAGCATGACCACGACGGAGACCTCGCAGGTGTCCTCCGGGTCGTCCATCTTGTGCCACTCGACCGGGTTCTTGAGGACGGCCATGCAGAAAGCGGCCTTGTTCACGTTGGCGACGTCGCAGTGAGGGATGGCGACGTTCAGGCCGCTCATGTCGAGGGCGGTCGGGAAGTTGGCCTCACGGTCAAGGATCGCCTGGGCGAAGGTGTCCTTCGCGTAGCCCTGCTCGGTCAGGACGCCGGCGACGCGACGCTCGACGTCGGCGCAGGTCAGGCCCTCCTCATCAATGAGGACAACGAGCGAGCTGTCAAAAGCGAGATCTGCCATGTTGACTCCTTAATTGGTCTTGGCTTGGGATGGCTGCTACCAGTTGATGTTCTCTTCAAGCTTCTTGATGGACGCGGCGAGGTTGGCGGAGTTGCACTCCTCGATGTCCTTGGGGTCGAAGATACCGGAGCCGATGCCGGCGTACGTCGCGCCCTTGTCGAAGTAGGACTGGACGTTGCCGGTGTTCACGCCGCCCACGACCATCAGCGGAAGCTTGCCCAGGGGCGCCTGGACCGCCTTGATGTAGTCGGGGCCGATCTGGCCGGCGGGGAACACCTTGACGATGTCTGCGCCCATATCGAACATACGCTGAATCTCGGAGGGGCTGAAGGCGGCAGGCACGGTGATGACGTTCGCAGCCTTGGCCTCGGCGAAGATCTCCTCGGAGAACATGATCGGCGAGAGCATGAACTCGGCGCCCGCAGCGATGGCGGCCTTCGCGCGCTCAACGGTGGTGACGGTGCCGGCGCCGACGTGAACCTCGGAGCCGAACTCCTTGCGGGCGGCTGCGATGCTCTCGGCAACGTGCGGGGAGTTGCTTGCGACCTCAATCGAGTTGACCTTGGTGCCAACCAGCTGCTCGACGACGGACAGAACCTGCTTGGTCTCGTAGCCGCGCAAAATCACGGTCACCTTAGGAAGAATGAGCTTCTCCACGCGCTTCTCCTCACCTGTGTATGGATGATTTCCATGGCCTGATACTAAGACGTCGACGCTGTATTTTCAATATTGCGCTTTTTCACAGTTTCAACACGTATTTATCAGCCGAATTTGGAGGGAAAATACTCCCAATTTAGGGTGTATTTTCTTGAAACAGAACGATTTCAACTTTGTTTGCCCAGCTACATAGCTTATCAGTTTTAGGGTTTCTTTCTTTTCTTTATGTAAATTCAAAATTTAGAAACTGCTCGCAAATCAATTCAATTTGATGTTACGCAATCCTAACTGCATATTATTTCTTTGTATTTGAATATTGCCATGCATAGCTCGTTCAACTTCTACACATTCTGAACACATTTGAAGGCCGAGCGTCTCAATTTAGGCTAGAGTTGCACTCCGAGGACAACCAGACAGCTCAACCAATCTACGGGAGGCGCCATGCAGTTCTCCAGCACCCTGAGCGAACTTAGGGAAAACAAAAAGATGAGCCGCGAGAAGCTCGCAAAAAAGGCCGGGGTATCCGAAGAAGTTCTTGCGGCGTGGGAAAACGGCGCGGAGTACCCGGACCAGGAGCACCTGCTGCTTTTGGCCCGCTCCCTCAAGGTGAGCATCGCTCGCCTCGTCGACCCCGACCGCGAGCTGATGCTTAAGGTGATCGACGGCGTCGAGACCGAGGAGACCGTCATTATGGCCGGCCTTTCGGTCGCGCTCGTTGCCTGCGCCGGCGCACTTCTTGCCATCACTCACATTTCACCCGAGATGACCACCGTGGCCACGCGCGTTACGGAGGTGCTGCTGATCCTCGGGTTCGCCGTCCTGGCATTCCTTAAGCGGACCCCCAACGCGCGTCGCGCCCAGACGTTCCGCGACGCCATCGAGGCCGCGGAGGGGTCCGAGCGCGGGCTTCTGCAGGTGACCGCCGGGCGCAACACGCGCCTCGTGGTGGCGCAGTTCGTCCTGGGCGTCATCATCGCCGGCACGCTCATCGTGCTGCTGGGCGTCATCATGCCCGAGTCCCAGCTCCCCTGGGTCATGCTCTAACCCGCCCACTCTCCAAATCCTGAAGCCTTCACAACGCCTAACTCCCATACAGCGGACGCATCCGGGCCGAAATCAGCCGAAATGCGTCCGCTGTATGGGAGTTAGCTTGTACAGAGGGGGGGTACCTGGCGGCAAGAAGGGCTAGGCCATCGCTGCCAGGACCGGCTCCAGGTAGGCCGCAACGCCGGCCTCGTCGCAGGAGGAGGTCACGTGGTCCGCCGCAGCGAGTACCTCGGGAATGGCGTTGGCCATCGCCACGCCGTCGCCGGCGATGCGGATCATGGACAGGTCGTTGTCCCCGTCGCCGAACGCGACCGCGTCCGCGACGTCGACGCCCAAATAGTCGCACAGCCACGCGAGCGCGGCGCCCTTGCTCGCCTTGGCATTGGCCACCTCGGTGTTCATGGGCAGCGACCAGGTCCACTCGACGCCCTCGACCGACTCGGCCGCCGCGCGCACGGCGGCGGCGTCGACGTTTCCGGGGTGCAGCATCGTCACTTTGGTCGCGGGGCCGCGCTGGAGGAGCTCCTCCAGGCTGCAGTCGTAGGGAGTGCGCAGGCTGTAGAAGAACTTCTCCGCGGCCTTATCGCCCCCGGAGGCTTCGTGCGGGATCTCCCAGCGGCTTCGCTCGAGATACACCTTGCCGTTGATGAAGACGTCGAAGGACACATGCAGATCGCGAACGCGATCGTAGAGCTCGAGCACCTGCTCGTTGCTCATCGGGGCGCTGCGGAGCACGCGGTCCTCGCGCAGGTCGACCACCAGGGCGCCGTTGCAGCAAATGGCGTAGCGCACGGCCGGGTGGTTGGCCAGGTCGGGCAGAACGCCGTTCGCGTTGCGGCCCGTGCACGGCACGAACTGCACGCCTCGCTCCGCCGCGAGGTCGAGCACGCGCGCGTTGCGCTCGGGTACCTGCTTTTGCGTGTCCACGAACGTGCCGTCGAGATCGGTGAATACAAGCTTGAGCATGTTCTTCTCCCCTGCTCCCAAATCGCCCACAGCGGCATCGCCCACCCTCGGCGTCTCAATACTGGAGCCCATTCCAGATTTGAGACGGTTTTGCCGCAAATATCGTCTCAAAACTGGAATCGATTCCGGATTTGAGACGATTCGAGGCCCCCGGCTCGTCCATAAAAGAATGGTTCGCGAAGGTCGGCCTCCCCGGGAAACCGTCCCTTCGCGAACCATTCTATGGGCGCCGGCGGGCGCGACCGCTCAGTTAGTCGACCGCCGCGCGGGAGCGGATGTCCTCGAGGCGGGCGCGCTGCTCGTCGGACAACGGGATGCCGTAGTCCTCGCCGCCGCCCACGGTCGGGTCGTCGTTGTTTACGAGCTTGAAGTCCTCGCCGCGGGCGTTGCGATAGTTCTCCTTGGCAACCGAGATCATCAACTTGATGCGGTTGAGCTGGTTGACCTCGGACGCGCCCGGGTCGTAGTCGACGGCCACGATGTTGCTCTCGGGGTGCATCTCGCGCAGGCGCTTGATGACGGCCTTGCCAACGACGTGGTTGGGCAGGCACGCGAACGGCGAGCAGCACACGATGTTGGGCGTCCCCGTCTCAATCAGGTCGCACATCTCGGCCGTGAGCAGCCAGCCCTCGCCCATCGTGTTGCACAGGCTCAAGATCTTGCCGGCCTTCTCGGCGAGCTCGAAGACGCTCGGGTACGGCTCGAAGCGCGTGGACTTCTGGAGCATCTTGTTGATGGGCTCGCGGAATGCCTCGATCGCCTTGATGCCCGTGCGGTGCGTGAAGCGGCTCGTGGCCTTGGTGCCCAGCTCGTCCTTCATGTTGATGGCGTTGGTCATGCCAAAGAGGAAGAAGTCGACGAGGCCGGGGACGTTGGCCTCGCAGCCCTCCTGCTCGATCACGCGGACGACCTGGTTGTTTGCCGTGGGATGGAACTTGACCAGGATCTCGCCGACCACGCCGACGCGCGGTTTGGAGCGGTCGTTGGTCAACGGCAGGGCCTCGAACGCGTCGACGGTCTTCTGGCAGAGCTGGTAGAAGCCCGAGCGCGAGGTGTGCAGCAGCGTCGCCTTGGCCTGCGCCATCATGCGCTCGTAGAGCTCGTCGGCAGAGCCCGGGCGCGTCTCGTAGGGGCGCACGCGGTAGAGCAGCTGCATGATGAGGTCGCCGTAAAGAAGCGCGTAGAGCGCCTTGATCAGCAGGGCCGGCTTGAAGATGTTGAAGCCGGAGTTGTCCTCGTCGAGGCCTGATGCCGCGGTCAGGCTGATCACGGGCACCTCGGGGTGGCCGGAATCCTTGAGCGCCTTGCGGATCAAGGCGATGTAATTCGTCGCTCGGCAGCCGCCGCCCGTCTGGGTGATGAGCACGGCGGTGCGGCTAAGGTCGTACTTGCCCGACAGCACCGCCTCCATGATCTGTCCGGTGACGAGGATGGACGGATAACAAATGTCGTTGTTCACGTACTTCAGGCCCATGTCCACGGCACCCTGGTCGACGGAGGGAAGAAGGACCGCGTTGTAGCCCTCGTTCTTGAGCAGCTCCTCAATGAGCTCGAAGTGGATGGGGCTCATCTGCGGCGCGAGGATGGTGTAGCCCGCGTCCTGCATCTCCTTGGTGTAGCGCACCTTGGTGAACGCCGAGCTCGCGGCCTCGCGGTAGACGGGCACGCCGCCGTTGTCCTCGCGCTTGCGCTCGGGCGCACCGTTGGCCTTGACAACGCCTTCGGGCTCGACCTCGTGGATCTGACCCGCTGCGGCCTTGCGCTCGAGCTCCTCGCGCTGCTCCTTCAAGGCCGCCATGAGGGAACGGATGCGGATGCGCGCGGCGCCGAGGTTGCTCACCTGGTCGACCTTGAGCATGGTGTAGATCTTGCCGGAGGCCTCGAGGATCTCCTGGACCTGGTCGGTGGTCAGCGCGTCCAGGCCGCAGCCGAACGAGAAGAGCTGGATCAGGTCAAGGTCGTTGCGGGACGCCACGAAGCGCGCCGCGCGGTACAGGCGGCTGTGGAACATCCACTGGTCGACCACGCGGATCGGGCGCTCGGGACGCATCTTGTGGGCAACGGAGTCCTCGGTGAGGACGGCGAAGCCGAAGGAGTGCACGAGCTCGGGGATGGCGTGGTTGATCTCGGGATCGTTGTGGTACGGGCGGCCGGCGAGCACGATGCCGTGGCCGTGGTGCTCCTCGATCCAGCGCAGCGCCTCGTCGCCCTTGCGGTGCATGGCGTCGTGGAACTCGACGTCGGCCTCCCAAGCGGCGTTGACGGCCTCGTCGATCTCGGAGCGGGTGATGTGGGCGCCGCGCACGCGGCCGCGGCCCTGCTCGGCGTCGCGCTCGCGCTGCTCTGAGATGAGCTCGTACAGGCGGCGCTTGAGCTCGCCCTTCTTGTCATAGGGAATGAAGGGGTCGAGGAACTCGACCTTGGTGCCGTGGCCGAGCTCGTCGACGTTGAGCTCGAGGGCCTGCGGGTAGCTCATGACGATCGGGCAGTTGTAGTGGTTCGTCGCCCCCTCGTCCTCCTTGCGCTCCCAGCGGATGCACGGCATCCAGATGAAGTCCGGGTCCTTGGCGATGAGGTTCATGATGTGGCCGTGGGAGAGCTTGGCCGGGTAGCAGACAGACTCGGAGGGCATGGACTCGATGCCGGCCTCGTAGGTCTTGCCGTTGGTCTGGTCGGAGAGCACGATGCTGAAGCCGAGCTTGGTGAAGAACGCGTGCCAGAACGGGTAGTTCTCGTACATGTTGAGCGCGCGCGGGATGCCGACGGTGCCGCGTGGGGCCTCGTCGGCCGAAAGCACGGGGCGGTCGAAGAGCAGCTTGTTCTTGTACTCAAAGAGGTTCGGCGCGTCGTTCTTTGCGCGCTTGCCGCCGCCGGCGCCCTTCTCGCAGCGGTTGCCGGTGATGAAGCGACGGCCGCCGCCGAAGTCGTTGACCGTGAGCAGGCAGTTGTTCGAGCAGCGCCCGCAGTGGACGTTGGTGTGCTTGACCTGCAGGTTGTCGATCTCGTCGCGGGAAAGAAGCCCAGAGGTGCCCTGCTCGCCCGCGCGGTCGCGGGCAAGAAGCGCCGCGCCGTAGGCACCCATGCAGCCCGCCACGTCGGGACGGATCACGTCGCGCCCGGTCAGGAGCTCGAAGGCTCGCAGCGTGGCGTCGGACATGAAGGTGCCGCCCTGAACCACGCAGTACTTGCCGATCTCGTCGAAGTCGCGCAGCTTGATGACCTTGAAGAGGGCGTTCTTGATCACGGAGTAAGAAAGGCCGGCGGCCACGTCGCCGATGGTCGCGCCCTCTTTCTGGGCCTGCTTGACGCGGGAGTTCATAAAGACGGTGCAGCGGCTGCCCAGGTCCACGGGCGCCGTGGCGTGCACGGCCGCCTCGGCGAACTCCTGGACGCTCATGTTCATGGAGACGGCGAAGGACTCGATGAAGGAGCCGCAGCCCGACGAGCATGCCTCGTTGAGCATGATGTGCTCGATAACGCCGTCCTTGACCTGCAGGCACTTCATGTCCTGGCCGCCGATGTCCAGGATGAACTCGACGCCGGGGATGAAGGCCTTCGCGCCGCGCAGGTGCGCGACGGTCTCGATCTCGCCGGAGTCGGCGCGCAGGGCCTCGATGAGGATCTGCTCACCGTAGCCGGTGGTGGTCACGTGGCCGATCACGCAGTCGGAAGGCATCTTGTCGTAGATGTCGTCGGTGATGGTGCGCGCGGTGCCCAGGATGTCGCCGTTGTTGTTGCCGTACCAGGTGTAAAGAAGCTCGCCGTCCTCGCCGACGACCGCCGCCTTCATGGTGGTGGAGCCGGCGTCGATGCCGATGAACACGCGCCCGTGGTAGGTGGCCAGGTCGCCCTTGGGCACGACCTGCTTGTCGTGGCGCTCCTTGAACTCGCGGTAGTCGTCCTCGGTGGCAAAGAGCGGGTCTAAGCGCTCGACCTCCGAGCCTTGGGTGTCCTTGAGGTCCTCGAGCAGGCGGATGACCTCGGCGAAGGTCACGCGCTTATCGGACTCGCCGGCGAGCGCCGCGCCCGTGGCCACAAACAGGTGGGCGTTGTTGGGCACGATGATGTGCTCGTCGTCGAGGTTCAACGTGACATAGAAGCGGTGGCGCAGCTCGCTGAGATACTGCAGCGGGCCGCCGAGGAAGGCGACGTAGCCGCGGATGGGGTGGCCGCAGGCGAGGCCCGAGACGGTCTGGTTGGCCACGGCCTGGAAGATGGAGGCTGCCACGTCCTCGGGGCGCGCACCCTCGTTGAGCAGGGGCTGGACGTCCGTCTTTGCAAAGACGCCGCAACGGCTGGCGATGGGGTGGATGCGCGTGGCGCCCTTGGCAAGCTCGTTCAGGCCGGTGGCGTCGGTGTGCAGAAGCGAAGCCATCTGATCGATGAAGGCGCCCGTGCCGCCGGCGCAGGTGCCGTTCATGCGCTGCTCGATGCCGTTGTCGAAGTAGATGATCTTTGCGTCCTCGCCGCCGAGCTCGATGGCGCAGTCGGTCTGCGGGATGAGCGTCTCGACGGCGCGCTTGCTCGCGATGACCTCCTGGACGAACTCGAGGCCGAGCCACTTGGCCAGCAGCATGCCGCCGGAGCCGGTGATGGACACGCGCATGGGGGCGTCGCCGATGACGCGCTGGGCACGGATAAAGAGCTCCTTGGCCGTGGCGCGCACGTCGGTGTGGTGGCGCTCGTAGTTGGCGTAGATCAGGTTGTCGTTGTCGTCGATGACGGCAAGCTTGACGGTGGTGGAGCCCACGTCGATGCCCAGGCGCAGGTGAGCGTAGGTGAGGTCATAGGGGCGCGCCGGAGACAGCTCGGCGCCCTCCTGCTTGAGCTCGAGGGCCTGGCGGGCGGCCTTCTCGGCCTTGATGGACGAAGCGGTCTTATCGGACATCGTGATTCTCCTCACAACGCATGATGGCCAGGGCAAAGCCCGGGATGTCGAAGTCGATGGGGTTGCCGTAGAGGTCGCCCGGGCGGACGAACATGAGCGCGGTCATGAGCCGCGCCATGGCCTCCACGCTCTCGCGCATGCCTCCCTCGAGCCAGCGCAGGAGCACCCCCACCTCTGCGGAAATGGCAAAGGTCAGGTAGTAGTCAAAGAAGGAGCCCATCGCGCGGACGTCGATGCCGTCGAGCGCGCGGCCCGCCACAGCGTCGTAGGCCATGCGCTTCAGGCGCTCGGCGAAGGCCGGGTCTCCCCCGTCGCCCAGAAGCGGGCGCAGGTACTCGCCGCGCTCGGCGACGGCGCGCAGCAGGTGCTCGGACCCGGGGGCGGGCTCGTGCGCCTGTAGCGCCTCGGAAAGGTGACCGAGGTGGCACTGCGCAATTCTTTCCACGTGAACACGCAGGTCGGCCAAGGCCTCGTTCTCGATCTGGGTAACGAGGTCGGGGATGTCTTTGTAGTGGGAGTAGAAGGTACGGCGGGTCACGCCGGCGCGCTCGGTGACGGCGGTCACGGTCACGCGGGTGAGGTCGCCGGTGGCGTCGATCTCCTGCGCGAGCGCAAGGCGCAGCGCGGCGCGGGTGCGGACGCTGCGGCGGTCGTTGCTGACCAGGCACTCTGATGTGGGCATCGGGCCCTTTCGTCGTTATTGCACAACTCGAGTAGTATTGCACAGTCTGTGCAATACCGATTGGCGCCGCACGCAATGTATCGAGTTTTACACAAGTCGGCACCGAAAGCACCGGCGCCGATCAAGGACTTGCATTCGGTTGGGGCCCGCGCGCCTAGAGGAACTTGACCGACTGGCGCTCCACGAAGGTGGTCGAGAGGTGCGTGACGCAGGTGTAGTCGCGCGGCTCGCGGATCTGTTCCATGAGGCGGTGGGTGGCGATCTCGCCCATTTCGCGGTTGGGGACGCGCGCCGTGGTCAGCGGCGGGTTGCAGATGCTCGCGTACGGCAGGTCATCGAAGCCGATCACGCTCACTTCGTCGGGAACCTGGATACCGCGCTCCGCCATGGCCCTCATGCAACCGAGGGCCATGATGTCGTTCTCCACAAAGAAGGCGGTCGGGAGCCGCGGGTTCTTGGAGAGCCACGCCTTCATGGCATCATAGGAGGTGTTCACGGTGGTGCCCACCTCGACGCGCCACGCCGGATTGATGTCGAGTCCGGCCTCGCGCATGGCCCTGCGGTAGCCGCGCTCGCGCAGCGGGAAGTTCTTTATGCGGTAGTCGCCTGCAATGTAGCCGATCTCCTTGTGGCCGTGCTCCGCCAGGTAGATGACGGCGCGGAATGCCGAGTTCTCGTTCTGGGTGACCACGGACTCAAAGAAGTACCTGTCGGACCAGCCGTCGACGACGACGAGCGGCGCCTGCGAGTCGCGGAAAAGGGCGTAGTCCTCCTCCGTCATCTCGGTGCCCAAAAGCACGATGCCGTTGCTCATGTCGTGCGTGATCTCGTAGGCCTGCTTTGCCGCGGCGTCGCGGTTGCCGAGCTCGACGGTGGTAAAGGTCGTCTGCAGCTTGTACTGTGCCGCCACGCGCTCGACGCCCTCGATCACACCAGGGTGGAAAGTGCCCTCGTCGAGAATCTTTCCGGACTTTCGGGCAAGGACGAAGCGTATGTGATCGAGCCGCTCGGCGCGCTCGTAGCCGAGCTCCTTGGCCACCCGGCGAATGGTCGCGGCGGTGTCTTTGTTTACTCCGCGTTTATTGTTGAGGGCATTGGAAACCGTCGCAGGCGAAAAGCCAGTTATACGGCTAATCTCTCGAACTCCAACGTTGCGCATGATACCCCCTGGCTCAGCAATCGGCCCATCTTTATAAACGAACAATATGCTAAACGCATCCAAAGTATTTAGTAGCTGTTTACTCGCCAAACGGCACGTATTTGTCCGTCAGTAACGCGGGCGTGCCCCGGGGTACCCGGCCAAACGCACTCGAAAAACACCGTGATGGTATTATTTGCCCTGTTTAAACGTCTACCTGATCGCATCGACCGAGAGGGGGCATCAGATGCGCAACGACAACGAGTTCCTTGCCCGCAAAGAAGAGCGCGCGGCAAGAAGGGCGCGAAGATCTGGCCAGGCGCCCTCACGCAACGTGGGCCGGCGCGCCGACGCCGCGCAGCCCGCGGCTCCCTCGAGGCAAGCACGCCGCGCGCCCGTCGCCGACCCTTCCGTCGGCCGGGGCGGGCCGAGGGGCAACTACTCCGGCGGGGCCGGGCAAGGCGGGGCCGCCGCCTTTGCCGGAACCCTGCTCCGCGGGCTTGGGCGCGTTGTCTCCGCCATCCTGCACGCGCTTTTTGGCCTGTTGCGCGTCGTCGCCCGAGGGCTTGCGGCCTTCGCGCGCTGGCTTTTGCCCGCATGCGCGCGTCACCCCAAGCGCGCGCTCGCCTTCGTCGGAACCGCGGCCGTCGTCATCGCCGTGCTGTGCGTCCGCGCCAACGTCATCGCGGAGCGCCGAGCGGCCTTCGACGCCGCGACCACAGCCGACGCCCAGGCCCAGGCACAGGCCATCGTCGGCGCCGTCGACGACACGACGCGCGACCTCGTCGAGCCCACGAGCACGCCGCGCGACCAGTGGACCCGCGGGCAGATGCCGTACCTGTACCAGATCGACCCGCAGTGGTCGCACGAGACCTACTCGGGCGGGCGTATGCGCCTGCAGGGCTGCGGCCCCACCGCGCTGTGCATGGTCTACATCGAGCTCACGGGCGCGACCGACATGGATCCCGCCTCTATGGCGCAGTTCGCGACCGAGCACGGTTACGCGACCGAGCAGAACGGCTCTTCTTGGTCGCTTATGACGGACGGCGCCGCGGCGCTCGGCCTTGCCGGCAAGCAGCTCACACCGAGCGAGTCGGTGCTGCGCGCCGAGCTCGAGGCGGGCCGCCCGGTGATCTGCATCATGAACCCGGGGCACTTCACGAGTTCCGGCCACTTCATCGCCATCGAGAAGCTCGATGCGGACGGCAAGGCCGTGGTGCACGACTCGAACAGCTGGGCACGCAGCCAAAAGACCTGGGATTTGTCCACGGTCTGTAGCGAGGCCGCGAGCGCCTGGAGCTTCCGGACCGCCTAGCGGCAGCGGCGTACACCCAATCGATAAATAAACAGCGCGCGGGCTCCGGATACTCCGCAGCCCGCGCGTCCTTCTTTGCAGGTAAACCGAATCGACGACCTAGCGCTGCGCCCGCTCGTGGTCGAGGAGCTTCTGGTAGCCGGCGGCCAAGCGCCGCACCGTGGCGTCCGAGGCGCCCGCGGCGGGCACCACGCCGTGCTCGTCGCTGCAAAGGAAAACCCGCTCGGAAAGGTCGCCGGACGCGGCGGCGTCCAGAAGCGCGGCGTCGCGCACGACCTCGATGCCGAGCGTGGACGCCAGGTCGAGCACGAGGCTCGCCGCCCCGTGGGCGCAGGCGCCGTCCGCCACGCCCCACACCAGGGCGCCGTCGCGCGCGGCCCAAAGGGTCTCGGGCGCGACGCCGGTCTGAGCGCGCTCGCGGGCGCTGGACGCGGCGCGCTCGGCGAGCGCGTTGGCCGAGGTGTCGGCGAGCGGCTCGTAGGGACCGACCGACATGGCCGCGCGGCCCTCGGCGTCCATCAAGAGCATGAGCACGCCGTCGGGATTGGCGGCCGAGCCGTCGGTCAGCGTCCACTCGATGTGCTGCTTGGCCCAGCTCAGAAGCTGGGTGGAGACGGAGCGGCCCACGACGGTGCGCGCACCGAGCGCGCGCAGGTGGCGGTTCTCGAGCGGCAGGCGCCCGCCGGCGATCCGCCAGCGGCACACGAGCGCCGGCTCGCCCAGCTCAAAGTCCTTGACCCACTGCGTTCCCTGCTCCATGACCGCCCCTCGGATTCGCAACTCAGCTGGAAATAAGCCCTAGACCTGCTCGGCGAGCTTCTCGGCGCGCTCGGCGGCAGCAAGGGCCTCGATCACGTCGGAGAGGTTGGCGCCCAACAGCACGCCGTTGTAGGTGCTGTTGAAGCCGATACGGTGATCGGTCACGCGGTCCTGGGGCTGGTTGTAGGTGCGGATCTTCTCGGAGCGGTTGCCGTGGCCGATCTGAGAGAGGCGCTCGGCGCCCTGCTCGGCCTGCTGGCGCTCAAGCTCCATCTCGTAGAGGCGGGCGCGCAGCATCTGCATGCAGACCTCGCGGTTCTGGATCTGCGAGCGCTGGTCCTGGGACTGCACGACGGTGTTGGTGGGCAGGTGCGTGATGCGCACGGCCGAGTAGGTCGTGTTGACGCACTGGCCGCCAGGGCCGGAGGCGCAGTAGGTGTCGATGCGCAGGTCTGACTGCTCGATGTGGATGTCGATCTCGTCGGCCTCGGGCAGGACGGCGACGGTGGCCGTGGAGGTCTGGATGCGGCCCTGGCTCTCGGTCTTGGGGACGCGCTGGACGCGGTGGACGCCGGACTCGTACTTCATCACGGAGTAGACCTTATCGCCCGTGACCTTGAACTCGATGGTCTTGAAGCCGCCGGCGTCCGACGGGCTGCTGGAGAGGATCTCGACCTTCCAGCCCTTGGACGCGGCGAAGCGCTCGTACATCTTGAAGAGGTCGCCGGCAAAGATAGCGGCCTCGTCGCCGCCCACGCCGGCGCGGATCTCGACGATGGTGTCCTTCTCGTCGTTGGGGTCGGCCGGGATGAGCAAGACCTTGATCTCGTCCTCGAGCGTGGGGAGCTTGGCCTCGTTGTCGGCGATGTCCTCCTGGAGCATGGCCTTCTCCTCGGCGTCGGAGGTCTCGTGGAGCATCTCCTTGGCGGCGTCGATGTCGTCGAGGGCGCCGAGGTACTCGCGGGCCTTCTCGACGAGCTCGGACTGGCTGGCGTGCTCCTTGGCCAGGCGCGCGTACTCCTTGGGGTCCGAGGCAACGGCGGGATCCATGAGCTTCTGCTCGAGCTCCTCGTACGCAGCAATAATCTTTTCAAGCTTTTCGGGCATTATGGTGCTCCTTTGGTAAATAAGGTATAGGCATAACTAGATGGGGCGCGGCCCCGTGGGGTCGACCCAGCTAGAACTTGTCCATCCTCAGGTACATCTATGCCCTCCTCGCGTTAACCCTCATAGGATACCCCAGCGGCAAGGCAACGCGCCTTGAACGCAGGGCGGACAAGTATTCAACATCAGCCGCGTGAACAGGGGACGGGACGCGTGAACAGGGGACGTAGCACCGTTCACGTCACGCGCGTGAACAGGGGACGTAGCACCGTTCATGGAGCGCGTCCGGCGCGAAAGGCATCGCGCTGTGGGAAACTGTGCGTATACGGATTGGAGACGCATGGACGATTTCGAGAAAAACGGCAAGAAACCCGAGGCCGCGGAGGAGATTGTTCCGGAGGCCGAGGTTTCCGGCGAGGAGAAGGGCGAGGCGGAAGTCGTCGGCGAGGCCGTCTGCAAGGCGGCTGACGCGACCGCCCCGAGGCCCGAGCCCGAGGCGCCCCAGCCTGAAGCCGAGGCCCCGCAGGAGGAACCCGCCGCCCAGACGAGCGAGCTCGATCGCCCCGACCCGCTCGAGCCGACGCGCGAGCGGCCCGTCGTCTTTGCGCCCGAGGAAACCGCCATGCAGGAGCGGGCCCGAAAGCCACGCGCCCAGTCCCCGAGGCTCGCCGAGGCGCGCGCCTTCGTTGTTGCACACCGCGTACCCTTCGCCATCGGATGCGCGCTCGCGGCGATCTCCGTCGTACTTCTTGCCCTTGCCGGGGCGCACGCCGCGGGCGTCCCGGCAGACGACGTGATCGTGGCAGACGCCCGGTCGCGCATCGCCGCCCCCGTTTACGACGGCGGTTTGTGGGGCGACACCGATGAGCTGCGGCTCGTTGACGTCAAGGTCAAGTCCGCACACCGCACGAAGTCCGCGGCCGACCCCGCCTCCGCGCAGTTCGGCGCCTCCGCGTACGCCACGGCGACGGTTGTCGCCACCTACGAGAACGATTCGGTCCGAGCGACCAAGGAGGCCTCCCTCGGTTTTGCCAAGGTCTCGGGGAGCTGGACCGCCATCGGGCAGGAAAGCGACGCGAGCCTCTCGTTCGAGCCGCTTGCCGGCGTGGACGAGGAGCAGGTAAAGGCTAATATCCGCAACTTCTTGGACCGCGCCGAGCAGGAGCTCCACCCCGCCGGCGAGGCGGACAGCGGAACCGGCGAGCTCAGCCTCGCGGGAATCTACGCCGACGGAAAGGTCGAGGTCGTCTCGACCGAGTTCGACGCCGACGTAAAGACGGACGTCGTCGAGCTGAGCTGCGAGAAGGACGGCGCCTTCGACAAGCGCGCCTGCCAGATCGAGGCTACGTTCTCGTTCCGCTCGGTCAACGGCCTGTGGGAGATTACGCAGATGAGCGTGCCTGCCGACGCGAAGGCGCGGGACTTCTCGCCGCTGTTCGGCACGTGGGAGGGCACGTTCCAGTCCCAGGAGACAGGCGGCGGAAAGTGCCTCGCAGCCGTCGACGCGCCGCTTTCGCTCACCATAAGCTCGCAGGAGGGCACCGGCAGCATCGACGGATCGGGGGCGCAGCTCGTCGGCACCATCGATGTGCTCGCGCACCTGCACGACCAACCCTCGCGCGACGCGAAGTCGTCCAAGGGCGACGAGGGGCTCCAGAAGGTCGCGCTCACGGCCGCCTACGCCGAAGACTCCGCCGAGGACGGGCTCGTGTTCCGCGGGACGCTGCCCGACCAGCCGGGCGGCACGGTCGAGGTCGAGCTCAAGTTCGGTGTCGGCGGCGACCCGGCGACCGTCGTCGCCAAGGTGACCACAAGCTACGAGCGCACGACGTCGTTTTTCTTTATCCCCTACTCCGACACCGTGACCTACACCGACACCTACCTCCTCCGCCGCCCCTGACCTGCTTTTTCGGCCTGTCTGATTTGACAGCGTTTTTTGCCTGTCTGGACTGGCGGGCGGGCACTTCTTTCCAGATGAAAAAAGACCCCGAGCACAGCGCTCGGGGTCTTTCTGCGATGCAATGAAGCGGTGCGCTACTCGGCAGCGGCCTCGGTCTCGGCGACCTCAGCGGCGGGAGCCTCGGCCTCAGCCTTGGCGGCCTCGGCAGCGGCCTTCTTCTCGAACTCGGCGGCGCGGGCGGCCTTGGCGGCAGCCTTGGCCTCAGCGGCGGCCTTGCGAGCGGCCTCGGCCTCAGCGGCCTTGGCGGCCTTGGCGGCCTTGGCCTCCTCAGCCTTCTTGAGCTGGGCAGCGGCGGCGCCACCGAACTTGTCGGCGAAGCGCTGGACGCGGCCGCCGGTGTCGACGAGCTTCTGCTGGCCGGTGTAGAACGGGTGGCACTTGTCGCAGAGATCGATGGTCATCTCGGGCTTGGTGGCACGCGTGATCCACGTGTTGCCGCAGGTGCAGCGAACGGTGCACTCCACGTAATTCGGGTGAATACCTTGCTTCATAGCAGGACTCCTGTTCGTCGGCCCTGGTTCCGACCAGGGCAGGGGTTTTGTCCTGGTTCCGACCAGGACAGTCAAGCTTTTCGAGTTTAGCAGAACTCGCGCGGCGCCGTTCGTACGTTATGTGGAGATTTGCGTTACAGTTGTCTGGCACCGCGCAACCAGCGCAGCCGACGAAAGGTCACCGCCATGTTCCTAGCCATCGACGTGGGAAACACCCAGTCAACGCTCGGCCTCTTCAACGACGACGGGAGCCTGGAGCACGGCTGGCGCATGGCCACCGCCGCGACCGACACGTCGGACATGCTCCACTCGCGCCTCTACGGCTACTTCGCCAAGGACGGCTACTCGCTCGACGACGTGACCGACGCCGCCGTGGCAAGCGTGGTCCCCGCCCTGCAGCGCGCCTGGTCGGTGTGCCTGCGGGAGCAGCTCGGGTGCGAGCCCGTCGTCGTGAGCGCCGTCGCCGACTACGGCATGCCCATCGAAATGCCCCGGCCCGTGACCGTCGGCGCCGACCGCATCGCCAACGCCATCGCCGCCGAGCAGACCTACGGCGCGCCCGTGATCGTGGTGGACTTCGGCACCGCGACGAACATCGACGTCGTGGACGAGCGCGGCGCGTACCGAGGCGGTGCCATCAGCCCCGGCCTCATGCTGAGCGCCAACGCGCTCTTCTCGAAGGCGGCAAAGCTCGCGAGCATCCCCGTGATCGCCCCGGGCCGCGCGCTCGGCAACACGACCGAGACCGCCATGCAGTCCGGCCTCGTCATCGGCGCGGCGGCGCAGGCCGAGGGCCTCGTCTCGAGGATCAAGGCCGAGCTCGGCTGCCCCGACGCCACGGTGGTGGGCACCGGCGGCCTCGCGCGCACCGTGAGCGCCGCGACGGACCTCTTTGACGCCATCGACCCCGACCTCACGCTGCGCGGCATCCGCGAAATCTGGCTGAGGCAGGCAAAGTAACGCAAATACTGGCAAGAAGCCCGCGAGAAGCCCTAAAGCGCGCGCACCGAGGCCTGGCCCGGGGCGATCTCGACGTCGCGGCCGTCCACGAGCTTGACGGTCACGCGGCCCCAGATGTCCATTCCGGCGAGCGTGCCCTTGCAGGCGATGGTCCCATCGTTGCGCACGACGGCGACGGGCTTGCCCATGAGCAGACAGGCGTCGAAGTACTCCTCGAGCACCGCGGCCAGGGGCCCGGCCTTGCTGCCGGCGGCGACCTTGGCGGCCCAGGCGTCCACGCGGGCGACGGCGGCGTCCATGGCCGCCTCGCCGGCGGCGTCGCCCTCGAGCTCGCACGTCACGTAGATGCCCTCGTCGTCGTAGCCCGCGCGGGTGGCCACGTGGGCGAGCGGCTCGCCGTTCTCCCCCACGACGTCGTGGGGCCACGCGACGCGCGCGCCCATGGCCTCCGCGGCCCCGAGCGCCGCCACGAACGGCACGCCGTCGATGAAGCCCATCGGCACGCCGGGGCGCAAAACAGCAGCTACACCCATGAAATCTCCCCCAAATCAGACGTGACGGCGCCCACGCGGTCCTCGCGCGGCAAGACCTCGACGCCGCCGTGCTCGAGGAAGCGCGTCGGGTTGTGCATGAGGTCCTCCATGGGGACGATCACGTAGTCGCGCTCGCCGAGGCGCGGGTGCGGCAAGGTGAGCTTGCGGCCTTGGTGCGTCTCGCCCTCGACCCACGCGAGGTCGCAGTCGATGATACGCGAGGCGCAGCCGGGCTTCTTTGGGTCGCGCTCGAGGTCGCGCTTGCGGCCGAGCTGGTCCTCGACCTTGAGCAGGTGCCCCATGAGCACGAGCGGGTGGAGCTCGGTGCGGATCTCGGCCACGCAGTTGGCCACCGGCGTGGCGATGCCGTAGGCGGGCTCGGTCTCGTAGGCGTGGCTCACGTTGGCAACGCAGGTGAGCGGGATCTGGTCGATTAGCTGCACGGCGCGCGTGAGGTTGGCCACGCGGTCGCCCACGTTGGAGCCGAGGCTCACGAACCCCTGGCGCGGGTCCTTCTCGCTAACCGCCCAGTACGCGTTGATGGCTTGGGCGCAGCCGGCGACGTCGTGGACGCGCAGGATGCGCGCGCCGTTGGCCACGGCGGCGATGCAGATGCCCTGCGTGGCGGCGTCGCGCTCAGCCGCCTCGTCCACGCCCGAGACGGCGCCGACGAAACGTTTGCGGCTCACCGCGGTGCACAGCGGGTAGCCCATCGAGACCATCGAGCGCGTAGCACGCTGGATGACCACGTCCTCGTCGGCGAACTTGTCGAAGCCGGGGCCCGGGTCGATGCAAATCCGGTCGTGCGAGATCCCCGCGCGTATGAGCGTGCGGGCCTGGTCGCCGAGAAAGCCCATGATCTGACGCATGATGGGAGCCTGATCGGGCAGGGTAAAGCGGTGCTGAGAAACGCCGGTGCCCATGGTCACGGTCGCGGAGCGGCGCGCGGGGCGCGAGTCGTCGAGCTGGACCTCCTTGCGCGTGGGCGCGGACTGACGCGTGCCGAGGCCGGCCTTGTCCCAGTGCATGACGAGGCAGCCGCAGTCGGACTCGGCGGCAACCTCAACCATCTTTGGGTCGGTGAAGCCGGTCACGTCGTTGATGATGGCGGCGCCGAGGCGCACGCAGATTTTTGCCACGTCGGCGTGGCGCGTGTCGACCGACACCACGACCCCCTCGGCCACGAGCGCGCGGACCACGGGGACGATGCGACGGGCCTCCTCCTCGCTGGACACGGGGCGGTGCCCCGGCCGCGTGGACTCCCCGCCCACGTCGATGATGTCGGCACCCTCGTCGAGCATCTTGAGCGCGTGGGCGACGGCCGCCTCGGCGTCGAGGTTCTCGCCGCCGTCCGAGAAGGAGTCGGGCGTCACGTTGAGCACGCCCATGACGCGCGGGCGCGCGAGGCTGATCTCGTGTTTTCCGCATCGCCAAACGGCGCGGTTCTCCCTGAGCATGTGCCGCTCCCCTTTCGAGTAAAAGTCAAAAACACGTCAATTGTACCCGCTGGGGGTCATGCCCCCGGGCGCCGCGGGCGACGTCCTCAGAAGTCGAACGCACGGGCGATGTCGCAGGCGCACACGAGGTTCGCGGCGCGGTCCTGCGGCGTGGGTTGCTTGTTCACGATGACGAGGTCGTCGCCGCGGAAATACTGCACGAGGCCGGCCGCCGGGTACACCACAAGCGACGTGCCGCCGATGATCAGGAGGTCCGCGTCGGCGATGGCCTCCACCGCGCCCTCGATCACGCGCTCGTCGAGGCTCTCGCCGTACAGCACGACATCGGGCTTTATGAGGCCGCCGCACTCGGGGCAGCGCGGCACGCCATCGGCGTCGACGTTTTCCCGCCCGAGGATCCACTCGGCGGAGTACGTCGCGCCGCAGCGCCGGCAGATGTTGCGGTGCACGGAGCCGTGCAGCTCAAAGACGTTTTTTGACCCGGCCGCCTGGTGCAGCCCGTCGATGTTCTGCGTGACGACTGCGGTCAGCTTGCCTTCGGCCTCGAGCTCGGCGAGCTTCTTGTGCGCCTGGTTCGGCTTCGCCTCGAGCGCGATCATGCGCTCACGGTAGAACCTATAGAACTCCGCCGTGTGCTCGCAGAAGAACTGGTGGCCGAGCATGGTCTCGGGCGGGTACTTGAAGTGTTGGCTGTACAGGCCGTCCTCGCTGCGGAAGTCCGGGATGCCGCTGGCCGTCGAGACCCCCGCCCCGCCAAAGAAAACGACCTTCTTTGCCGCGTCGACGCGCTCCTTGAGCTGTGCCGCCGCCTCGGTCGGGTCCGTGATCGCGTGTGCCATGTGCCCCTCCTTGCTCTGGTTTTTCTCGAAGTATAGTTCGCGCGCGTGGCGCGTTTGGGTACATACCTTCTGTTGAATCGAATTCGAAAGGTGGCTTTAGCTGTGGAGAAGCTCGCAAACAACGTGACCGACTGCGCCCTCGTCTTTGAGGGCGGCGGCTATAGGGCGGGTTACACCGCCGCGATGGCCAACGTGCTTCTTGCCAACGGCATTTACTTCGACTACGTTTGCGGCGTGAGCGCCGGTGCGAGCAACACGGTCGACTACCTGAGCCGCGACTCCAAGCGCACGAAGGCCGCGTTCGCCGCGACCGATTGGGCGAGCGGGCACGTGGGCCTCTCGTCGATCGCGCAGGGCACGGGCTACTTCGACGCCGACGCGCTCTACGAGGGCGCCGTCCGCGACGGCGTGCTGCCCTTCGACTGGGAGACCTTCTCCGCGAACCCCGCCGGCATCGGCCTGCAGGCCTTCGACCGCGACACGGGGCGCACGGTACGCTTTTGCCGCGACGACGCGACCAACCTCATGGCCCTCATCGATTTCGTCCGCGCGAGCTCGACCTTGCCGGGCATGATGAAGCCCAAGCCCGTGGGCGGCCGCATCCTCTACGACGGCGGCCTGGGGCAGGGCGCCGGCATCCCCGTGTGCATCGCAGAGGCCGCCGGCTACCAGAAGTTCGTCTTTTTGGCCACGCGCGAGAAGGGCTATCGCAAGACCGAGCCCTCGCAGGCCGAGGCCGCCGTGATCAAGCGAGCCGCCGCCGACTACCCTTATCTGCGCCAGGCCCTTCTTTCCCGCTGGGAGCGCTACAACGCCGAGCTCGACCGCGTGGAGAGGCTCGCTGCAGAGGGAAAGTGCCTGATCATCTACCCCGATCACATGCCGGTGAGCAGCACGACGGTGAACCCGCTCAAGCTCGAGGCTTCTTATCAGATGGGCTGGCAGCAGGCGGTGCGCGAGCTGCCGCGCCTGCGCGAGTTCGTCTTTGGCGCCCACGACGCCGGCCCCAAGGGCCCCAACGGCTGGGACGGCTACATCACCATCGGGTAGCCGCGCGGTCACGGCGGGCCGCGCGGCGCAGGCGACGCGCGGCTTGACCGGCGGATTGCGGACAGGTACAAACGAGCTGTCAAACAGCCAGCCAAGGAGAAGCACATGCTCAAGCTCGTCTCGTGGAACGTGAACGGCCTGCGCGCCGTTGTAAAGAAGGACCCGAGCTTCGCGGACGTGTTCCGCTCGCTCGACGCCGACGTCTTTGCGTTGCAGGAGACGAAGCTGCAGGAAGGACAGCTCGAGCTCGACCTTCCCGGGTACACGCAGACGTGGAGCTACGCCGCGCGCAAGGGCTATTCGGGCACGGCGGTCTTTAGCCGTCAGGAGCCGCTGCAGGTCGTCCGCCAAATCGGCTGCGCGTGCGCCGACGACGAGGGGCGCGTGTGCGCGCTCGAGTTCCCGACGTACTGGTTCGTGGACGTGTACACGCCCAACGCCAAAAACGAGTTGGCGCGCCTCGACGAGCGACTTGAGTGGGACGCCGCATACCGGGAGTTCCTCATGGGGCTTGCCGCGCAAAAATCGGTGGTCACCTGCGGCGACTTCAATGTCGCGCACCAGGAGATCGACCTCAAGAACCCCAAGTCGAACCGAGGGAACGCCGGTTTTTCGGACGAGGAGCGCGCAAGCTTCGGGGCGCTCCTGGACGCCGGCTTCACCGACACGTTCCGCGCGCAGCACCCCGACGCCACCGGCGCCTACAGCTGGTGGAGCTACCGCTTCAACGCGCGCAAGAACAACGCCGGCTGGCGCATCGACTATTTCCTGGTAAGCGACGACGTCGCCGACCGCGTGGCCGGCGCGAGCATCCACAGCGACGTCTTTGGCAGCGACCACTGCCCCGTCGAGCTTCAGATCGACCTGTAGGACCTGGCTCCCGTTACGGAAGAAGCGAGAGGAAACGCTCTGCACTGGCGCACGCGACGAGCTCCTCGGGGAAGTCGACGGACTCGAGGAGCTTCTTGGTCTTCGCGTAGCCGCCGATCTTTAGCGAGATGTGCGCGTCGGAGCCGAAGCTCACCATGCAGCCGAGCTCGGCGCAGCGGCGCGCGACGTCCTCGCAGCGATGAAGCGACTTCTTTGCCTTTACCGGCTCGGCAATGCTTGACTCGTTGATCTCGATGAGTTTGCCCAGGTCGCGAGCCGCCTCGAGCACCGGATCGAGCTCGAAGTCTACGCCCGAGCGCCCCACGTGCCCGAGGATCAAGACCTTAGGATCCTGCAGCGCGTTGATGTACATCTGCGTGTTCTGGGCGCGTGTGGCGTTATCGCAGAAATCGGCGCGGTGGATGCTCGCGATCGCGTAGTCGCAGGCCCCGAAGCACTTCTCTTTAAGGGTTGTCTCGGGGCGAGGCTCCTCGGTGATATTGGCTGTCACCGGGATGTCCCAGCCGAACAGATGCCCCTCGACGTCGACGATGTCCGCCTCGCAGCCATGAAGCAGACGAATGCCCATCCACTCCTTCGGCCAAACGCTCATGTTGATGAAGTACTGGAAGTTCTTGAGGGTCTGCTGGTCAAAGAGCATGCACGAGAAGTGATCGGTGATGCCCAAGAGCTCGAGGTTTTTTGCCGAGGCGGCGCGGATGTTCTCTTCGAGGGTCGAGTACGCGTGGCGGGAAAAGAGCGTGTGCGTGTGAACGTCGCAGGCGATGCGAATCATGGGAAGGCCTCCAAACCAGTGGTTATCGGCCCTATTTTAGTCACGGAGAACGCCTCGTCGCCGCCTCAGCCTGTCTGATTTTGCGAGAAGGACGCTCGCCAAATCAGGCAGGCTGAAAAAGCTCAGGTCGAGCTCGAAATCGAAAGGCACCGTAAACAAGCCGAGGGCTTGCCGCGCTTCAAGTCCTCGGCGCCGCCCGCCCCTTCTTGCCCTGCGTTCCCGGCGTGCGGGCGGGTTTGCTAGCTCACCAGGGCAGGGTACTTCTCTTTGGCGGCCGACGTAACCCTGTACGCATTGGCGATTTGACCGCCGCCGGCGCCATACCTCGAGGAGGTCTCGACCAGCCCTCGCTTGCGAAGATCGGAGACAACGCGGTCTATGGTCTTCACGCACCTACCGAGGTACTCAGCCATCTCGCGCTTGGAGATGGCGACGAAGCCGTCGTCGACCTGATGGCTGGCGATGTTCGAAATCAAGTTGCGCTGAGTCGGCGTCAAGCGGTCGGGACCCTTGCTCCTGCCCGCAGCCATCCGCTCACGATCCTTAGCCGTGAGATTGGGCTTCGGGTTCTTGACGGACTTGTTTCCGGTTACGGTCATCGGAATCCTTCTTCGATCAGACTGTCGTCCTGGATTAGGGCGGGCTTCGAGATCACGACGGTTTTCGGCGCGAACTCGATGAGGAGGCGCGGCAAAGCGTCTTGGGGGCATCGCTTTGCAAGCTCATCCCCTCTGTCTCTACGTTTTTCAACGTAATAGCAACTCAACTATAACGCTGAATCCTACCAGATATTAGGTCTATTTTTATACACTATCTTATGCAATGAGAAGTGCATATTAAATTGTAACAATAGGCGTGAATGCTGTGCGATTATCATTGTTATCTCGTTATATTAGACTATTCTGCTGATTAGGTTAGTTTATATATTGATAGCTCCTACACCGTCAATATATGCGTTAAGGCTATTGTATTTTCCATTATTATTTATTATCAAGAACTGTTTCTTCGAATACATTATTTCAAAGGCCGCACTAACAATCTGTCTTATAAGTTCTGATACTTTTTTGCGGTCTATATAACCCCTGGTATCTTCTCAGAATCACATCAGGCTCACGGCATCCATCTTTGGTTTCGGCGAAGTCTTTTATCTCGCGAAACTTGAATCTGAAAAATGCCGCAGCCCATTTTTTACTCATTGCAACATCTGTCATCTTCTGAAATGTAAGAGGCGCAGCTGCGTTTTGGCTCTCTAATAACGTGCATTTCTGTCAAAGAAGACCCCCACCTTTTTTGTACTTGTTAGCGCAGACTAACTCACACGAGGAAGTGCATAAGCCCGTATGTGAAGAGGTGGTCGAGCACTGTTTTTCAAAAGATTGCCGTCAAGGCAGAGCTAGGTTTATTCAGATTTCTTAAAGAAGATGCCTCACGCACCCTTTCGGGAACGCGAGGCATCTTGGGACCCTTAGGCTAATCGACGAAGCGACTCGCCTCTATTCGCCTAGCGGTTGCGGCGCCTTGCTGCCACGCCGGCTGCACCAGCGGCGACACCTGCGACGAGCAGGCCGGCTACCGCCGCGGGCATAGTGGCGTCACCGGTCTTGGGAACGCCGCCCTTGGCCTTCTTTGCGGGCTTCTTGGTATTGTCCGAACTCGGCTTCGTGGGTTCCTCGGGCTTGGGCTCCTCGGGCTTTTGCTCGGGCTCGGGGACCGTGTACTCGACTGTCGGAACCGGGAACTCGTAGTCGTCGCCAGTCACGCCATTGCCATCAATCGGATGGAGCACGGCGCTCTCGTTGACGTTTAAGGTGTGGACACCGGGCTCGGTGGGTACATTGACCAGGCGCTCGCTGTACTCGAGCACGACGGGCTTACTCGGGGATGCGGCCTCGTTCAGCGTAAGCTTAAGCATCTCCTGGTCGCCCTTGACGTAGTCCAAGGTGAACCTATAGGAGCCGTCCGCAAGCTTGCCGAAGCCATAGGTCGCCTCGTCGATCTTTTCGGGCGAGAGCTTCTCGCCGTTGGCGGTCAGGCTGATCTTTGCGGGATCGTTGATGAAGTCGAAGTCGGCACCAATGGTATCCTCGACCGTCGAGCCGGCGGCAATCTTGTCAACAAGCTTGGCCTTAATCTCGGCAAAGTCGGTGTCGAGCTCACCCTTGTTCGTATTCCTGGCGAGAAACTTCAGGAAGTTCGAGCCATCGAAGTCAGCCTTGTTCTTGAAGTAGACGTTCATGTCGTAGCCGGCATCTGCCATCGCCTGGAACGTGTCGTCCGCGCTGATATAGGCAATATCACAGTTGCACGGCGCATTCACGTCGAGGGGAATGGGGTTCGTGGTTCCGCTATTGGCCGCTTCGACGGTGTACTCGTAGTCGTACTGGGCCCAGTTCTTGTCGGAGTTCTGGTATTGGTCCTTGTAGTAGGCGAGGTACTCAGCCATCTTCTGAGGGCTGGTCATGGCCTGCGAGAAGATGAAGTTCGATCCGTCGGAGAACTTCTTCCAGGTGTTGTCGGTATGGTACTCGCGGGACTGCCACTCCCAAACGCCGCCCATGAAGTTCTTGCCGCCCTCAACGCTGCCGAAGGATCTGGTATACGGAGTGGTGTAGTCGCCATTCTTGCAGTAAAGGTAAGTAGCGCCGTCACTGATCAGGATAACGTGCTTGTTCTCGGCCTTAACAGCAGTATCCTCATCAAGAATGCTCTTTGCGGCAAGAAGGCCAGCGTGCATGTTGGTGCCGGATCGGACTTCCGAGTTCATCGCATTCAGGATGTCGTCATAGCCCGTAGCCACGTCGGTCAGCCGCTGTTGGACGTTGCCCATCTTGTTAAAGAGGACCACGCCGACCTTGATGTCCAGACCGTCATCCTTGGCCTTCTGGCTGATCTGGCACAGGAACTCCTTAGCCTGGTTGTAGATGTCCATCTGCGCGGAGGCGCCGGATTTATCAAGCACGAACACAACATCGGACGGCTCGGCCTCGCGCTTGCCCGGGAACGACAGGGTGACCTTGGTCTCTAGGTTCTCGTCGAGCTCGGCCGCCACCTTCTGGTTCTGCTCCAGCGCGGCCGACGGATCGACCTCGCCCGCAAGGTCGGCGGCAAGCGCCGTCGTTGCCGGCGCGGCCATCCCAAGCGTCAGGGCCATTGTCGCCCCGATCACGGCAATGCGCTTGAGCGCATCCTTGAGTTTCCGCATAGTTCTCTCCTTAACCAAAAAAGTCCCGGGGTCCACCCCGGGACACAACTAGGCCTTACTCGTGACGGCGTGACTTAATGCCCAGGCCGATCGCGGCAGCGGCACCGCCGAACAGCGCGAACGGCAAAGCTGAGGAAGTCTCGTCCCCGGTCTTCGGGACGCTCTTCTTTACCTGCTTCTTAGCAGGCTTGTTCGTCGTCGGCTTCTGGGTTTCCGCCGGCGTTGCAGGAGTCTCGGGGTTCTTGGTCCACTTGCCGTAGAGCGTCATAGAGCCGGTCAGGGGCGTGCCGTCGACCCACTGGGTGGTGCAGGCGTCGTCGGTGAACCAGCCAGCGAAGGTGTAGCCCTCAACGGGGTTCTGGGTCTGAGCCGTGTAAGAGGAGCCGACCTCGAGGCCCTTGTCAGCACCCGGCAGCTTCGCGTTCGCAGGAGCGACGCCGACGTACTGGTAGTCGACGTTCACGAGACCGTGTGCCGCCTTGAGAGCAACAGGGCCCTCTTTGGCGACAAGAGGAGTGCCCGGCTGGACAGCGGCAACGTGTTTGCTCTCACCGTGAGCGGACCAACGGGAAGCAGCGGCGTCGTCATACCAGCCGTCAATATCGTGGCCGCAACCGTCGAACTCGGTGAGGGCGTCATTGTGAGTGGCGCCAAAAGTGAGGGTGCCACCTTCCTCGACATACAGGTCATCGCCAGCAAGAGCAGCGTTGTTATTGTCGATCACCGCCGAAGCAGGAAGCGTAAGGCCGGCTCCGTTGCGCACGACTACGTCGCCGCCACACTGAGCGGTATCTTTCTTGGTGGAGCAGTTCTCCTGAGAGGCATCGTTGCGCGTAATGGTAAGGCCGGAACCCTCGGCGAACGCAGCCTGCGCACCGGAATCAAGGAAGAGGCCGGTGACTTTGTTGCCAGTGATAGCAACCGTAGAAGCAGCGTCAACATCGAGCCTTGCGTTCGCCTTCATCAGACGCATGCCAGCGTTCCAGTAGCTCGTGCCCTTAGTGCCGGAAATCTGAACATTCGCGCTCTTGAACTCGCCCTTGCCAGTAAAAATGATGCCCGTGAGAGCGTTATTGCTGGCCGTAACCGTAGAGCTATTGATGGTGAGGTTACCGGCGGAAAGGCCGTGAGAGCCGTTACCAGAGAAGTCAACCACGGAGCCATTCTTGATATTAAAGTGCGAACCATTCGAACCGTTACCAGTCGACTTCTCAACGTTGACATTCGAGTTGTCGACCGTGACGATAAAAGTGCCTGTAAAGCCAGAACGGCAGTGATCAGAGGTGTAGGTAGAGCCACCTTCGATGTTCACGTTGTAGCCGCCGTCGCCGCCATCCCACTCAAGGGCGTCCTGCTTGTAGTTCTTAATGGTGAGGTTAGAACCATTCTTCAGGTTAAGCTTGTTGTTGCTGCAGAAGTAGATGGCATGCACGTTGCTGGCGGTATCGGTACCGTCCATGGTAAGCGTAGCGCCATCGAGCGTGAGCGAGGCATCCTTGCTCGCGCACACAGACATCCATTTCCACTCGGCGGTATACGGAGTGGAGCCAACGCCGGCCATGCTTGCATTGACGTTCTTGAGCACAAGCGCGTGGCCCCAAAGGGCAATGCCCTTGTCGGTGAACTTCAGCGCGTGGCCATTGCCGTCGATGGTGAGGTCCTTGTTCAAATCAAGGCCCGAAGTCTCGGCATCGGCAAGGAGCTTGATGGTCGCGCCGTCAGTTTTCTTGGCGACAGCAAGCGCTTCATCAAAGGTCGCGTACTGGGTCCCGTTAAACTCTGCGACATTGCCGGCGGCGGGCGTCTTCGCCTCGGGAGCGGCGGCGGTCGACTCGTCGCTCAGGGCAACGGCAGAGACTGCGGCGACGGCAGCGTCATCGCTAGGCGTGGAATCAGCGTCGGCGATAGTGTCGTCAGCAGCGTCGTCAGCGACGTCGGCGGCGGGATCCTCGGCATCGGCGGACTGGGTAGCAGCGGGCGCCGCGGCGGCCAGCTCGTCGGCGTTCACCGACGCGGGAGCGAGGGCACCAAGAGATGCGACCAGGCCCGCAGCGATCACGGCAGCGGCTGCGCTCGTACGGTTCATCTTCATTTCTTCTCCTTTTGACGAGCGGCGGCGCACGTAGACGTCGGGCCGCTGTTAGAGTCGTAATTACTTTTTATTTTGCAAAAAGAGCTGAAAGTGTGTTCACTTACTTCAATGTTTTATGCTTTAGCTGCATAAAACAGGCGGCTCAGTTTTCTCAGGCAAGAAAGTAATTATTAAAGTCATTGCTTCCGTATGGCCATGGACAATCAAACTGCCCCGAGGTGAAAGCCCGGTTCCATCTGATGGGCCATTTCGATTAAAGCACCCTTGGTGTGTAAGCTATTACTAACCGGGGGTACTTTTACTAATTGCAATTCCTATTTTTGCCTTTATTTAATTTCACGGTATCTACATATTTTTGAAATGCCTATCTAGCTCAGGCAACTCGAAATGTACCCCCTCCTTTTGACTTTTCTTCTTGCAACTCCAATGCTTAACAGCAATCGCAAAACAGTCTTCGGAGCGAAACAAGGATGCGAAAATGTACCGGGAGGAATACGTGCCTCTCGTTAAGCCCTTCTCAAAAACAAATCCTGCGACACATAGCCGCTTCTGACGATAACAAAGGCATTTCGATCAGCAAGCGTGAGCTTGCCGAGCAGCTTGGCTATTCCTTCGCCACGATTGAAAACGGTCTTCGCGTTCTGCGCGTTAAGGGCCTCGTGCGCGCCGAGGCGGAGCACAACGACGATGGCGGTCAGGTTGCCAACCTCTACCGCCTGACGGCCATATGCAGACGAAATCTCACAACTCTGCTCGGGGGCGCGCCCGCCAATCCGCGACCGTAGGGCTCGCTCTCGCCAAACTCCCGCATACGGTACGCTTCTCTCCCCCGCGCGCAGGCGCCGTAAAGGCTTCACGATCCGCGGGGAGGACGCGGAGACGCACAGCGGGGTCTCGCAGCAACCGCCGGCGGCTACTCAAAGAGAACCGGGTACTTCTTTCGGACAGCAGCGGTCAGCTTATACGCATTGGCGACCTGACCTCCCGCGTTCGTGAACCGGGGAACGGAGTTGATAAGCTTCCTGTGGCGTAGGTCGGCAACGAGGCGATCCACGGTCTTTTCGCTCTTATGTAGGTATTCAGCGATTTCGCGCTTGGTAAGCGCCACGGCGCCATTGTCGGACTGTCGCTCGACGATAAGCGCAAGAATCCGGCGTTGGGTCGGAGTGAGGTGGTTCGGGCCCTTCTTTCTGCCCGCCTCCATCCACTTTGGCCATCTTTCCGGAGAGAAGTCCGCGCCAGAATCGTCGACGTTTTGCAGAGAACCGTCAACAGGGGCTATGTCAGGTATCGCACCTTCTTCGTGCGGACTCATATCCATCCCCCATTCTGTTGCAGCGGCACATGCCATATGTGCATTTTTACCCTTAAATTAGGTAAACAGCAATATGTAAATTTTAACGTGTACCCCCCTATTTTTACAACTCATGGCAAAACTCGGGACTGCCCTTAGTAATATATTTTGAAAGATAGTGTGCCTGCCAGCGAAAAATGGGAGGGGTACCTCGTCATTTAGCTCAGAGAATAGCAGGCAGTTGCAACAACAATTCAACATTGAGGGAGAATTCGGTCAGCGGGGGTACAAGGTTCCTAGATACACAAGAAAAGGGAGACGAACCGCGCGTGATCGCAATCCGTCTCCCCGGTGACTTTATTGGTCCCAACCCGAAGCTACTATGCAAGAACCGGGTCTTCCGGTCAGAAAAAACGCCACATGTGATCGAGTGGCCCGGAACCACGGCCCAGGTCGAGATGAGCCCGCAGGCAACCGTCGAGGTACTTCTTTGCGTCTTCGACGGCAGAGGGCACGTCAAGCCCTTGGGCAAGTCCGCAGGCGATCGCGGACGAGAGCGTGCAGCCGGTGCCATGCGTATTCGGGTTGTCGACGCGCCCGGCGCGAAGCCAACAGACGTCACCCTCGGGCGTGGCGAGCACGTCGTTTGCGTCATGGGCACCGTGCCCGCCCTTGACGAGAAACGCGCAGCCAAAGTGGCGGGCAAGCGCCTTTGCCGCATGCTCGGCGTCAGCCTCCGAGGCAATCCGGCACTCCTGCCGAGCCGCACGCCCCAAAAGCACCTCCGCCTCAGGGATATTCGGCGTCACCACGGCAGCCATGCCAAAGAGTTCTTCGGAAACGGCGCCCTCATCCGCGAGCACGGCGCCGCTCGTGGCCACCATAACCGGGTCGACGACGATGTTGCAGGCGCCATGCGCGCGCAGCCGGTCGACGACCGCGCGGGCAACGTCACTGGACGGGATTATCCCGACCTTAACGGCATCGGGCACGATGTCGGCGAACACGGCGTCGATCTGCGCGGCGACCATCGGCGGCTCCGTGGCAACGACGGCAGCCACCCCCGTCGTGTTCTGTGCGGTAAGGGCGGTAACGGCGGTCTGGGCATAGAGGCCCAGCGCCTCGATGGTCTTTATATCCGCTTGGACGCCTGCGCCGCCCGAGGAGTCGGACCCAGCAATGCTCAGGACCGACTTGGGGCAGCGCGGGCGAGACGGGACCGCGACGCTCATCGCGCGACGACCTTCGCAAGCTCGCGCGCAAGCTCAGCCGATGCGCGGCGGCAGTCGTCGGCAGCGAAAATCGCCGAGACGACCGCTCCTCCCGCCACGCCGGAGCCCGCGAGCTCATGGGCGCTCGCCGCGTCGACACCGCCGATCCCGACGACGGGAATAGAGACCGCATTGCAAATGCGCCGCAGCTCATCCATGGTGACGTCGACGGCATCGGGCTTGGTCGGCGTAGGGTGCAGGGCGCCCACGCCCAGGTAATCCGCGCCGGCGGCCTGGGCTGCGAGCGCCTCGTCCACCGTCTGGGCGCTTACGCCCACGATGGCCTGCTCGCCCAAGATGCGGCGGGCCTCCGCACAGGCCATATCGGACTGGCCCACATGCACGCCGTCGGCTCCCACCTCGGCCGCGAGCGCCACGTCGTCGTCGATCACGAACGGGACGCCCGCCTCGGCGCACACCGCCTTGAGCTCCCGGGCAAGAAGTGCCGCCTCGTCATGGCCCGCGTTCTTCTCGCGAAGCTGGACGAAGGTGACACCGCCCTCGATGGCCTCGCGCACGCAGTCGGCAAGGCTGCGGCCCTGCAGCCAGGCGCGGTCGGTCACGGCATAGAGCAGCATTGAGCTGCGGATATCCTCAGCAGACCACCTGCCGCGGGCGCAGGGGACGCCTTTCTTTGCAGCAACCATTACGCGACCTTCTGCACGAGGGCTCCGGCAGCGAGCTTCTCGCCCGTCATGTTGTAGAGCGCATCGAGCAAATACGTGCGGAAGCTCCCGTTGCCGTCGAGTTCGCCCATGCGGCCGCCGGCGATCTGACCGGCAAGGCCCATGGCGGCAACCGCGGCGACGGCGGCCTCGAGCGCGTCGTCGTGAGCCACGAGGAAGGCCGGCGCGATGGCCGAGAGCATGCAGCCCGTGCCCGTGACCTTTCCCATGACGGGAAGGCCGTTGCGCACGGCATACGCGCGGTCGGCGTCGGCGACGAGGTCGATCGCACCGGTGACGGCCACGACGCAGCCGGCCTTTGCCGCAAGGGAGCGGGCGAAGGCTGCCGACTCGGTAAGGTTCGCGTCGGTCACGGCATCGTCGGGGTTCGCGTCGACGCCACGCGTGGCGGCGGCGGCGCCTGCAACGGCCTTGATCTCGCTCATGTTGCCGCGCAGGAGCGTGACCGGGAGCTCGTCCAGAAGCGCGCTCGCGGTATCCGTGCGCAGGTCTGAGGCGCCGGCGCCGACGGGGTCGAGCAAGATTTTGTGGCCGAGCTCGCCGGCGACCTTGCCGGCGGCATGCATGCCCTCGATGGAGCGGCTGTTCAGGGTACCGATGTTTAAGTCGAGGCCGCCGCAGATGCGCGTGATCTGGGCCGCGTCGGCGGGCTCATCGCTCATGATGGGGCTTCCGCCGATGGCCAGAAGCGCGTTGGCGCAGTCGTTGACGGTCACGTAGTTGGTGATGCAGTGTACAAGCGGGCAAGAAGCGCGAACCTCGTCGAGAGCGGCGCCCACGAAATCAAACTCGGTCATTATTTCTCATCCTCTCCAAGGTCGATGGTCAGGCCCTCCATGATGCGGTTGACGGTGCGCGCGGCGCACATTTTTCCGCACATCGTGCACGTCCCGTCCTCCGAGGGCGGCGCCTGGGCCAAGATCTCCTGCGCGCGCTCCGGATCGAGGGCGCACTCCCACATGCCGTCCCAGTCCACGCGGCGGCGGGCGGCGCTCATCTTGTTGTCGATGTCGCGGGCGTGCGGGACGCCCTTGGCAATGTCGGCGGCGTGGGCGGCGATGCGCGTGGCCACAAGGCCTTCGCGGACGTCGTTGGTGTCGGGGAGCCTCAGGTGCTCGGCGGGCGTCACGTAACAGAGCCAGTCGGCGCCGGTGCTTGCCGCCACGGCCCCGCCGATGGCGGCGGTGATGTGGTCGTAGCCAGGCGCGATGTCCGTCACAAGGGGCCCGAGCACGTAAAACGGGGCGTTGTGGCACAGGCGCTTCTGGAGCTTCATGTTTGCGGCGACCTCGTCCAAGGCCATGTGGCCCGGGCCCTCGACGACCACCTGGACGCCGGCCTCCCAGGCGCGCTTGGTGAGCTTGCCCAGCTCGACGAGCTCCGCCACCTCGGACGCGTCAGTGGCGTCGTAGGTCGAGCCGCCGCGGCAGGCGTCGCCCAGGCTGATGGTCACGTCGTACTCGTGGCAAATCTCGAGCACCTCGTCGAAGCGCTCATAGAAGGGGTTCTCCTTGCCGGTGGTCATCATCCAGCCGAACAGCAGGCTTCCGCCGCGCGAGACGATGTTGGTAAGGCGACCCGTCTCCATGAAGGTGTCGAGCACGCGGCGGTTGAAGCCGGCGTGGATCGTCATGAAGTCGACGCCGTCCTCGGCGTGCGCCCTCACGACGCGCAGCAGGTCGTCGCCAGTGAGCTTGACGAGCGGGGTCTCGAGGTAGCCGATCGCGTCATACATGGGAACAGTGCCGACCATCAGCGGGGTCTTCTCGATGAGCTGACGGCGGAACACGCGCGTCTTTCCAGAGTTGGAGAGGTCCATGATGGCGTCGGCGCCGAACTTCTCGGCGATGGCGACCTTCTCCCACTCCTGGGGCGCATCCTGGATGTCGCCCGAGATGCCAAGGTTGACGTTGACCTTCGTGCGAAGGCCCTCGCCCACGCCGCAGGCGCGGAGGTTCGGGTGGTTGATGTTTGCCGGAATCGCGATACGGCCGGCGGCCACGCCTTCGCGGACGAACTCCGGGTCACGGAACTCGTCTTTGGCCACTTGCGCGATTTGTGGGGTGATCTCGCCGCGACGTGCGGCATCGATCTGCGTCATACGCACTCCCTTCGTCGGAATTACCCGCATCAGGTTCAAGGGTCGAGCGGCTTGGGGTCGCTCCTCTCAGCCGGGCCGTATGTCCCAGCTCCCCTGGACGATATGCAGTTGTCGAGTCGGACTATACCACGCGCCCGCTATTTCAGCCTGTCTGAATTGGCGAGAAGAACACTCGCCACCTCAGACAGGCTGGACCGGCAGGCTTGGCCATCTATACGAGTCGCGCATAGTCCTGGGATTGATGAAAGACGCGAGAGACGACAACCTCGTTATCCACCGTGCGGTATAGCGCGATATACCCCTTTAGCAAGGCCTTCCGATAGCCAAGCTGGGCCAGATGCGAGTCGGCACACTTTTCGTAGGCCTCAGGATACCGTTCGATGACATCAACGAAGGCATCATAAGCGTCCAACAGCTCGGTAGCAGCCGTCGGAGTTCCGAGGACCTCGCAGAGATACGCAACGATACCGTCAAGATCGCGCGAAGCCTCGTCGGCAAGTCGAGCGTTATAACCCATACCGGGCCCGGAGCTCGGAACTCTTTGCGTGAGCATCGACCAGTCTGCCAGCAGCGATATCCGCTTCCGCCCGATCGATGGATTCATAGAGGCGCGCCCGGGCGCCTTCGCGCATCATCGCGTCGTAACATTCGAGCGACATCGAGACGAACGCTTCTTTGCCGTTCTTCGTCACGATAACCGGACCTTCCGCACCCTGGACAGTCGCCGTGAAGCTCTGGGTGTTCTTGAGCTCTTTAGTGGGGACACATATTACCGGTGCCACAGAGCCTCCCTTGCCGCGCCTAATTTAGCGAAATAATACCATTATCGTGGTATTAATCTGACCGGAGCCGCCTGCCGGTCCAGCCTGTCTGATTTGGCGAGAAGAACACTCGCCACCTCAGACAGGCTGGACGGACAATCTTGGCTTGTTGGCGCCTACTTGTACGACTCGGCG